>NZ_CP009122.1:4389698-4691641 GCF_000803645.1 Sphingopyxis fribergensis
CCCGCCGTCGGTAAGGCGCAAAAATGTTTCCTTGCACGCCACCGTGCGCGCGATGTCGTCGTGCTCGACATTCCCCTGCTCTTTGAAAAGGGCGGCTGGCGGCGCGTCGGCGCGATCGCCGTCGTTTCCGCGCCCGCATGGATGCAGCGGAGGCGCGTGATGCGTCGGCGCGGGATGACTGCGGCAAAGCTCAAGGCGATCCGCCGTCTTCAGGTGCCCGACCGGGTCAAGCGGTCGCGCGCCGATTTCATCATCGAAACAGGGCGCCCGAAAAGCGAGACGCGTCGCCAGATTCGCTTCATCGCCTCTTGTTTCCACGCCCGATAGGGTCCAGATTATGGCTTCGATGCGAGAGATTATTTTCGATACCGAAACCACGGGTTTCGATCCCAAGAGCGGGGACAGGCTGGTCGAAATCGGGTGCGTCGAACTGATCGACCGCCGCGAAACCGGCGTCACCTTTCACGCCTATTTCAACCCCGAACGCGATATGCCCGCCGCCGCCGAAGCGGTGCATGGCCTGTCGATCCAGTTCCTGTCAGACAAACCCTTGTTCGCGACTCGCGTCGACGAACTGATGGAATTTTTGGGCGACGCGCCGCTCGTCGCGCACAACGCCGCGTTCGACTTCGGTTTCGTCAATGCCGAACTCGCCCGCGCCGGCCGCCGCGCGCTCGACATGACGCGCATGTGTTGCACCGTCCAGATGGCGCGCAAGCTCCATCCCGGCGCGAAGCACAGCCTCGACGCGCTCTGCACGCGCTACGGCATCGACCGCAGTCACCGCGTCAAACATGGCGCTTTGCTCGACGCCGAACTGCTCGCGCATCTCTATATCGAAATGACCGGCGGGCGGCAGATCGGCCTCGGACTCGCAGCTTCTGCCGCGCGCACAGGCGCCTCGGCCTCCCCGGCGCCCGCGACATCGCGCGGCGCTGATCGTCCCTTTCGCGAACCCCGTCCCCATATGGCATCGACCGCCGAAATCGCGCGCCATGCCGAATTTGTCGCAGGGCTGAATCAGCCGCTGTGGCTCGATACGGTGTGATGACACTCCCTTAAAGTCATTGCATCGGCCAAGAAGGAGAAGAAAAATGGAAATCCGCGTCTCTGGCCACCAGATCGAAACCGGCGAAGCGCTCCAGGCGCATGTGTCGGACCGGATGAACGCGATTGCCGACAAATATTTCTCGCGGGCGATCGGGGCGCACGCGACTTTTGGTAAAGGGCCGCACGACAGTTTCCAGTGCGACATCGTCGCGCATGTGATGCAGGGGCTGGTGCTGAAGGGTCACGGCCAGGCGCAGGATGCACATGTCGCGTTCGAAGGCGCAGCCGAGCGCATCGAAAAACAGCTCCGGCGTTATATGCGGCGATTGAAGGACCACAATAACGGCGTGGCGGAACCCTCGCCGACGGTCGACGAGATCGAGGACAATGCGGGCTACACCGTGTTTGATGCGGGCGATGAGGAGGATGCGGGCGATGCGCCCGCGATCATCGCCGAAACGCGCGTCGATATTCCGAGCAGCAGCGTGTCCGACGCCGTGATGATGCTCGACCTTCGCAACACAAACGCGCTGCTCTTCGTCAACAGCAAGACCGGCACGCACAACATGGTCTATCGTCGCGACGACGGGACGATCGGCTGGGTCGAGCCACGATAAGGCTGGATTTTCTTCGCCATCCGGCTTAAGGGCCGCGCCCAACGATGCCCGAAGCCGGCATGGCGGGGGGCCTGCCACGACAGATCGCGATCGCCTGCCAGCAGTTCAGTGCCTGGCGGCGGCCGGCGTTTTACAAGATTTGACCAGAGCAATGAATCTTTCTTCCCTTCTTTATCCGGCGACTGTGCGCGCGCACGTGCAGCTCGATTCGAAAAAAGCGCTCTTTCCCTTTGTGGGCGATCTCGCGAGCCGTTCGCTTGGGCTCGATGCGGGCGAAGTCAGCGAAGCGCTGCTCGAACGCGAACGCCTCGGTTCGACTGGCTTTGGCCGCGGGATCGCGCTGCCGCATGCCAAGATGGCCGACCTCGGGGGCGTGCGCGGCCTGTTCCTGCAACTGGCGCGTCCGATCGATTTCAACGCCGTCGACGGCCTGCCGGTCGACCTGCTCTTCATTCTGCTGTCGCCGCTGGATGCCGGCGCCGATCATCTCAAGGCGCTTGCGGGCGTATCGCGCATGCTGCGCAACGAGGCGGTCGCCGAGCGGCTGCGCGGCGCGAAGAATGACGAAGCGCTCTATGCGATGCTCGCCGACACCGAAACGCGTGACGCGGCGTAAGAATATCTTGCCGGTGCCCCGGCGAAGGCAGGGGCCCATCTCCAATATTTTCGGTATCAGCAGCGGGAAGCTGAATTTGCTAGAGCAGGTGATGGGCCCCTGCCTTCGCAGGGGCACGGGCTGATATGACTCGCCTTAAGAGCCGCTTTCTCGTCGACCTGCTGCTGCGCCGCACCGAATCGGCCGGCGGCTTCGCCACCGTGCTCGCCAAGGGCGACGAAACCTCCGGAATCATTCTCGTCCAATGCACCGAACGAGGTCGGCCCGGACCGCTGCTCGAACGGCGCTTTTCAGAGACCGGCCGCTATATCTGGGAGGCCGTCGGTCCAACCGACCCCCATGACGGCGAAGCGCGCAAAAATTATCAGGAACGGCGGCGCAAGGCCGATCCCGATATGTGGCTGATTGAACTGGATATCGCAGATGCGCCACAACTCGTCGCGGAGTGGGCTGCGTTAACTTGACTCTGTTGCGGCGCACAATAACTGGCGCCCATTCGATAACGCGTAGGTCGTTCCGTGGGTTGCACTGCCTTTTTGCAGAAACCCGGTAAAACGGTTTGGACACGCAGTCGGACGATGACCGCAGGCGCAATTGGACCATAGTCCCCCGCCTGTTTTGAGAGGTTCGGTTCATCGGCCGCACTTTTGACGGACACTATGAGTCGCATTTTGAATGTAGCCGGCATGGCTGCCGTCGGCATGACTGCCGCCTCCATGCTGCTTTTGGCGGAACCGGGCTTTGCAAGCGATCTTGCGGCAGACGCCAATATCCCCTCGATCATCCTCCCGGGCGCCGATGCGCCGGTTGTGGCTGAGAATGCGGACCTATCGACCACAACCGAAGCGCCGGTCGAAGACAACAACAACACCGAGGTCGAACCCGTCACCGAGCCCAAGCCGGCGCAGGTGACCGCCGATTCGCTCGCGGAGCTCGTCTCGCTGACTCAGCGCCCCGTAGACCTCGACCCCGAACTGCGCTGCCTTGCCGGCGCGGTCTATTTCGAATCGCGCGGCGAATCGCTCGTTGGCCAGCTCGCGGTCGCGCATGTCGTGCTGAATCGCGCCCAGTCGGGCCGCTTTCCCAAGAGCCTCTGCGGCGTCGTCCATCAGAAGAGCCAGTTCAGCTTCGTGCGCGGCGGCAAAATGCCCGCCATCCGCAACGGCGCGCAGTGGAACAACGCAGTAGCGATTGCACAGATTGCCCGCGACGGCAGCTGGAAGAACCACGCCCCCGGCGCGCTCTTCTTCCACGCGCGCTATGTCTCGCCGGGCTGGCGCAAAACGCGCATCGCGCAAATCGACAACCATATCTTCTATCGTTAAATTGTTTGGGCGGGGTGCAGAGGCATCCCGTTCATTGCCAAGCCATATTTGCTGGCGCATGAAGCAGCGATGACGCGTCAAATTTCCGTCGCCCTGCTCTCAGCAGCGGCGCTCGCTCTCGGTGGCTGCGCCACTGCGGTTCCTCCGATCGAAGTCACGCGCTTCCACGCCAGCGCGCCCGCAGGCTGGGCGCCGGGGACGCGCTATACCGTCGACACCGCGCCGCTCGGCAACGCCGGGGCGATGATCGACCCGCCCTCGCTCGAATGGAACAGCTACCGCACCGCGGTGGAACAGCAATTGCAGCGGCAGGGACTCGTCGCGGCGCCCGACGGCGCCCGCGCGCCCTTGAAGGTGCGGATCGGTTTCGAACGCATGAACCGTGAAGGCGTCGGTCGGCGGTCGCCTGTTTCGGTCGGGGTCGGCGGGTCGACCGGCAGCTATGGGTCGGGCGTCGGACTCGGGATCGGCCTCAATCTCGGCGGTGGTCCGAAGCGGATGGCCGATCTGCAGCTCGCGGTGCGCATCGACGATGCCGCAAGCGGCCAGGCTGTGTGGGAAGGCCGCGCCGTGACCGCGGTTCCAGTGAAGGCGCCCGCCAGCCAGCCCAGCCTCGCGGCGGCGAAATTGGCAGAAGCCTTATTCAAGGACTTCCCCGGCGAATCGGGACGCACTATCAGCGTCAAATGACCATCAGCATCAACGCCGCTTTCGACAGCGGCAATATCGTCGTGGAAAATGTCGACGGCACGTCGGCGCGCCTTTCGATCCGCAAGGATCGCGAGTCGGACTTTTTCCAGTGGTTCCACTTTCGCGTGTCGTGTGCGGTCGGCGACGCGCTCGACCTTGCGATCACGGGTCTTGCCGATTCGGCTTATCCCGACGGCTGGTCGGGCTATGCCGCCTGCGCGAGCACTGATCGCGAAAACTGGTTCCGTCTCGACACGAGCTATGACGCCAAAATGGGTGGGGGCACGCTGACGATCCAGCACACCGCCGAAAGCCAAATCCTCTATATTGCCTATTTCGCGCCCTATTCGATGGAACGCCATCACGACCTGGTCGCGCAGGTGGCCGAATGCGAAGGCGTGACCTATCGCTGCCTCGGCACCAGCCTCGAAGGCCAGCCGATCGACTGCCTCGAAATCGGCACCGGCGACACCCAGGTCTGGCTCTACGCGCGCCAGCATCCGGGTGAGAGCATGGCCGAATGGTGGATGGAAGGCGCGCTGGAAAAGCTCATCGATCCCGCCGATCCGCACGCGCGCTCGCTGCGCGCGAAGTGTCGGTTCCACATCGTCCCGAACATGAATCCCGACGGTTCGCGTCGCGGCCATCTGCGCACCAATTTCGCCGGCGTAAACCTCAACCGCGAATGGGACAATCCGACCGCCGAACGCAGCCCCGAAGTGCTCGCCGTGCGCAACGCGATGGACGAAAGCGGCGTCGACTGGGCGATGGACGTCCATGGCGACGAGGCGATCCCCGCTGTCTTCCTCGCGGGCTTCGAGGGCATCCCGTCGCTCAAGCCCGCGCAGACCGAAAAATATAAAGCGTTCGAAACCGCGCTTGCCGCGAACACTCCCGATTTCCAGGTCGACCTCGGCTATGCCGAATCGGCGCCGGGGCAGGCGAATCTGTCGATGTCGACGACGCAGCTCGCCGAACGCTTCGGCGCGGTGTCGATGACGATCGAAATGCCGTTCAAAGATAATCGCGACCTTCCCGACCCCGTCGCGGGTTGGTCGCCCGAACGATCGAAGCTGCTGGCGCACGCGTGCCTCGCGACGCTGGATCAGCTTCTCTGATGTTCAAAGCGGGCGCCTGGCGGATCGTCGAGGATGATCTGTCGGGCACCGCGATCCGCGCGCTGCTTGAGCAACATTTCGCGGGCATGCTCGCCAACTCGCCGGCGGGCAGCTGCCATTTCCTCGATTTCGACGGGCTGTGCGCCGACGGTGTAACCTTCTGGTCGATCCACCGCGGCGACGAGCTCGCGGGGTGCGGCGCGCTCAAGATGCTGGGTAGCGGGCACGGCGAAATCAAGTCGATGCGCACCGCTGAACCCTTCCTGCGGCAGGGCGTCGCCGCGCATATGCTGGACCATATCATCAATGTCGCGCGCGAACGGCGACTCGCACGCCTCAGCCTCGAAACCGGATCGAGCGGCGCTTTCGAACCTGCGATCGCGCTTTACCAGCGCTACGGCTTCACCGAATGCGAACCCTTCGCCGATTACCAGCCCGATCCGTTCAGCCGCTTCATGACGCGCCTGCTCTAGAAACCAAAACGGGGTCCGGAAGGGACTCTGGACCCCGCAAATTCACCAAGCCAAGAGGCGTCGTTAAGCGGCCTTCTTGTCCTCGATCGCCGGCGTGTTGCCGCCGATCGCGATCTTGTGCGGCTTCATCGCCTCGGGCACTTCGCGCACCAGGTCGATCGCAAGCAGCCCGTCCGACAGATCGGCGCGTTCCACCCGCACGAAGTCGGCGAGCTGGAAGCGGCGTTCGAACGCGCGCGTCGCGATGCCGCTATACAGGAGCTGGCGCCCCTCGCCTTCGGCGGCCGGCGCCTTGCGCCCGCTGACGGTCAGCATATTCTGCTGCGCGGTGATGTCGATCTCGTCGGACTTGAAACCTGCGACCGCGACGGTGATGCGAAAATGGTCGTCGGCGAGTTTTTCGATGTCGAAGGGCGGATAATTTTCGGCGCCCGAACCGCTCGTTTCGAGGAAATCGAACAGGCGGTCGAAACCGACGGTCGAACGGCGATAGGGGGTCCAGTCGAAACTGTTACGCATGACTCTTTCTTCCTTTCAAAAAGCGAAGTCAGGGACCGCGGCCGGTGCCGCGATCGCCGCCCGGCCCCGTGTCGGCGGCCGGATGAGGCAAATCTGGGTGCAGCTGAAACCATTTCAAGAGGGGCGTTGGCCTTATGTAAAAACCCGCGCTAAAGGGCGGCACATCTCTCCAACCGAAGGATCCGAAATGCCCCAGCTCATCCTCATCCGTCACGGCCAGTCGCAGTGGAATCTCGAAAACCGCTTCACCGGCTGGTGGGATGTCGATGTGACCGAAAAAGGCGTTGCCGAAGCGATCGCCGCGGGCGAATTGATGAAGGCCAAGGGCATCGCGCCCGACACTTGCTTCACCTCGGTCCAGTCGCGCGCGATCAAGACGCTGAACCTCGCGCTCGAAGCTATGGGCAGGTTGTGGCTCCCCGTCACCAAGGACTGGCGCCTCAATGAGCGCCACTATGGCGGCCTCACCGGGCTCGACAAGGCCGAGACTGCGGCAAAGCATGGCGAGGATCAGGTCAAGATCTGGCGCCGCAGCTTCGACATCCCGCCGCCGCCGCTCGAAGCCGGCTCACCGTGGGACCTGTCGACCGATCCGCGCTACGCCGGCATCGCCATCCCCTCGGCCGAAAGCCTGAAAGACACCATCGAGCGCGTGCTGCCCTATTATGAAGCCGCGATTGTGCCCGAACTCGCTGCCGGAAAGACGGTGCTGATTTCGGCGCATGGCAACAGCCTGCGCGCGCTCGTCAAGCATCTCTCGGGCATTTCGGACGCCGACATCACTGGCCTCGAAATCCCGACCGGCCAGCCGATCGTTTATGAGCTGAATGACGATCTCAGCGCACGCGAGCGTTATTATCTGAGCGAAAAATAATAAACCTCGTCATTGCGAGGAGCGCAGCGACGCGGCAATCCAGGGGCGGAGCAAGACCGCTTTGGATTGCTTCGCTTCGCTCGCAATGACGAAGACAAGGTCGCCTTAAAGCGTCCCCGTCACCGTAAGCTGGAAAAATCGCCCGAACTTGCGCGATCGATTTTCGCTGAACGCCACCCGCCCATCGCGCCGGTCGACGAATACCGTGCGGTTGAACCCGTCCTTCATCGCCGCAAGATTGCGATAAGACAGCTTCATCGTGAAGCCCGCGACATTCTTGTGCTCGACAAAGGCGGTGACGAACGGCCCGTCGGCATATTCCTTCTCGATCGCGCCGAGCCGCAAATTCGGGCTATAATGCTCGTCGAAATATCCCCCGCCGCACGCCAGATTGGTGCGCGGAATATCGTGGCGCAGGCTCAGGTCGACCACATAGCCGTTCGCGGTGGTCTGCGCGAGCGTCGCCGACAGGCGCGGCTGGCCGGCGTTGTAGCGGCCGAACTCGTCGCGCACGAACAACAGGTCCCCATTGCCGTCGAACCGCTGTTCGGGTCCCCAATGCCTCTGACGCCGCGCCTCGTTCTTCAGGCTCAGCGTCACATTCGTCCCGCCGATCTTGCTGGACGTATGAAAAACGGCCGACATAATTCCCCGGGGTGGCCGCTATCGAAACAAAGGCAGCTCTCAATCGCGAATAGTTCGCAATAATTCTCCAGCTCATATTGTCTACCAACGGCTGGTGTCATTCGACGAGGGTCTGGCGAAGGGCTTTGATCCCGCTTTTGGCAGCCGCCTTGGCTCTAGACTTGCATCGCGGCGAATTCGCGACATTATGTCGCGCAGCTACGGGGGTTTTTAGTGCGCATTCCAGTTTCGATATTCGTGGCGGCCGTGCTTGCGCACGCGCCGGTTCATGCCGAAGACAATCAGATTCAGCGCGGCCCGGTGCCGGACTGGGTGGTTCCGTCCGACCTGATGCCGGTTCCGGGCGACGCCAGCGGGATGTTTTTCGTGCGGCGTCAGGATGCGGTCATTCATCTCGACGAACAGGGGCAGGCGCAATATTTCGGTTATCGGATCCGAATTCTCCATCCGAACGCGTTGCAGATCGGAAATGTCTCGACCGCCTGGAATCCCGCATCGGGGCCCCCCGTGGTGCATCTGGTCAAGGTTCACCGGGGCGACGAGACGATCGATGTCCTCGAAAAGACATCGTTCGACATCCTGCGCCGCGAGGATCAACTCGAGGCGGCGAAACTCGACGGCGTACTTACCGCAGTGCTCCGCGTGCCCGATCTGCGCGTCGGCGACGAGCTTGAGGTCGGGCTGACGACGCGGTCGAGCGACCCCACGCTTGGAACGAATGACTCGGGCCTTCTTTTCCTCGCGGCAAGCCCCGCGCCCGGCCGCTACCGGTTGGGGCTGAGCTGGGACAAGGGGCTGAAGCCGACGGTCAGGATGACCCCCGACATGACGGCGATCGGTGTATCGCGCGATGGCGGGATCGATTTCCGGTTCGACAATCCGGCGCTGTTGACGCCGCCGAAAGACGCTCCGGCGCGCTATCAATGGCAGCGGATCGTCGAATATACCGACTTCGCCGACTGGGCCACGATCTCGCGGCTTTTCGCCCCGCTGTACGCAAAGGCCGCGGCGATCGCCGACGGTTCGTCGCTCGACAAGGAAGCGCAGCGCATCGCCGCGGGGCACGCGAAGCCGCTCGACCGGGCCAACGCCGCGCTGAAACTGGTGCAACAGGATGTGCGCTACATCTATGTCGGGCTGGGCAGCGGCAATCTGACCCCCGCCACCGCCGAGGAAACATGGCAGCGGCGTTATGGCGACTGCAAGGGCAAGACGGCGCTGCTGCTGGGATTGCTCGGCAAGCTCGGGATCGACGCCGAAGCCGTCCTTGCCAACAACAGCGGCGCCGACGACGGCCTCGACGAACGCCTGCCCAATCCGGGGATGTTCGACCATGTGCTGGTACGGGCAAAGATCGACGGCGCTGCCTACTGGCTCGACGGCACGCTTCCGCCGGTCGTTCCGTCCGCTGCTACCCCGGCGATTCCCTACCGATGGGTCCTGCCGGTGACGGCGAAGGGCGGCGCGCTTCAGAAACTCGATTGGCGGATGGCCAGCAAGCCGAACGAAATCACCCTCTATGAAATCGACGCGCGCGCGGGCTTCGACCGGCCGGCGCGGGTGACGAACACCACCATCGTCCGCGGCATCCCGGGGCTGCAGCAGCAGGTCGAGCTGTCCGGATTGACCGCCGATCAGTTGCGCGACGGCATGCGCCAGCAGCTGGTCGGCGGAACGTGGGACAGCGTCGACGATGTCAAATGGCGCTACGATCAAAAGGCCGAGGCCAGCATCCTTACCATCACCGGCAAATGGACGGTCGATTGGGACGACGACGGGGACGGCGACAAATCCTATGCGCTGCCCGGCGGTGGTTTCAGCCCGCCCGAAAAACGCGGGCGCGCTGCGGACCAGAATCAGGATCTGCCTTATTACAGCGCGCCCGAATTCGACTGCCGGGTAACGACGTTGCGGCTGCCGGCGAAGACGAATGCGGCGAATTGGTCGTTCAAATCGGGCTACGACACACGCATTTTCGGAAAAAATCATTATCGCGCTTTCGACCTTCGCGACGGATCGATCCGCATGGTCCGCGGCCTGCGGGTCGAACAGCCCGAAATCGACGCGGTCAGCGCACGGCGCGACAATGGCCGGATTGCCGGTTTCGACAACAGCATGGCATGGGTGTCCTATAAGCCCGACGTGGCAAAGCCGATAGATCCCGACGGCAAGGTCGTGCCCGCCACCTACGAGATCGACTGGACCGCCGATACCGTCCCGTGCCTTTCGCCCGCCACGATGCGCTGACCCCGGCGCGGGCGGCGATCAGTCGCGCAGCAGCTCGTTGATCCCGGTCTTCGCGCGCGTCTGCGCATCGACGCGCTTGACGATCACCGCGCAATAGAGCGACGGCCCCGGTGTCCCGTCGGGCAAAGGCTTGCCCGGCAAAGCCCCCGGCACGACGACCGAATAGGCCGGCACTTCGCCGATGAAGATTTCGCCCGTCGCGCGGTCGACGATCTTGGTCGACGCGCCAAGGTAGACGCCCATCGACAGCACCGCGCCCTCGCGCACGATGACGCCCTCGGCAACTTCGGCGCGCGCGCCGATGAAGGCGCCGTCCTCGATCACCACCGGCCCGGCCTGCAGCGGTTCGAGCACGCCGCCGATCCCCGCGCCGCCCGACAGATGGACGTTCGCACCGATCTGCGCGCAGCTGCCGACGGTCGCCCAGGCGTCGACCATCGACCCCTCGCCGACATAGGCGCCGATATTGACGAAGCTCGGTAACAGGACGGCGCCCTTGCTGATGAATGCGCCGCGGCGGACGATCGATCCCGGGACCGCGCGGAAGCCCGCATCGCGAAAGCGGTTCTCGCCCCATCCGGCGAATTTCGACGGCACCTTGTCCCACCAGCGCGCGCCGCCGGGGCCGCCTTCGATGAGTTCCATGTCGCTCAGGCGGAACGACAGCAGCACCGCTTTCTTCAGCCACTGGTTGACCTGCCAGGTGCCGCCGGCGTCACGCTCGGCGACGCGATAGCTGCCGTCGTCGAGCCCTGCGATCGCGGTCTCGACCGCATCGCGCACGGCACCCTCGGTCGTCAGTCCCAGCGTCTCGCGTGCGTCCCATGCGGCTTCGATCGTCGATTGCAGGTCGGTGGTCATGAAATTCCCCATGGTAAAGGCAATGAATCGAGCCAGTCGGCGATGTCGTTGACGTGGAAATCGACCTGGTCCGGCAGGTGGCCCCGATGACCGCTTTCGCTGCCATTGTCCAGCCAGACCGTCGTCATCCCCAGCGCTTTGGCGGGGGTCAGATTGCGCGCCATATCCTCGACGAAAACGCTCTTCGCCGGATCGACTTTCAGATGTGAAATCATCATTGCATAGGCTTCCGGATCGGGCTTCGGCGTATAGCGCGTAACCCGAATGTCGCAGATGCCGTCGAACATGTCGGCGATCCCGCGCGCGTCGAGCACGCGCGCCGCATAATCGGCATCGGCGTTGGTGAAGATCAGCTTGCGTCCCGGCAGGCGCTCGAGCCCGGCGCGCAGCCGCGCATCGACGCTCAGCCGATCGAGCGCGATGTCGTGAACATCGATCAGGAAATTCTCCGGATCGATGCCATGGTGGCGCATCAGCCCCGACATCGTCGTGCCATGGTTGTGGAAATATTGCTTTTGCACCCGCCGAGCTTCGACCGCATCGACGTTCAAGAGGCGCATGATGAAGGCGCCCATACGCTCGTCGATCAGGTCGAACAGCTTCGCCGACGGCGCATAGAGCGTGTTGTCGAGATCGAAGATCCAGCTATCGATATGGTCGAGCGGGGCGGGCATGCCGGGCCGCATAAAGGCTGGGGTGCGTGGGGGCAAGGCGTCCAAATCCTCCCTGTGGCGAAGCCATGGGGAGGTGGCAGTCGCGTTAGCGACTGACGGAGGGGCGATGGCGCGACGTCGCCGCCCCTCCACCACCGCCTGCGGCGGCGGTCCCCCTCCCCATCGCTTCGCGACAGGGAGGATCGGTTAACCGCATGATGCTACCCCTCCCTCCTCCGCCGCGCTAAAAGGCGGACATCTGGGCAAAAGGGGGTACGGCAGTGGCCGACGCGAACCGACGCAGCAGCATCCGGCGGGTGACCGGGCGGCCTTTGCCCATGCTGCTCTCGCTCGCCGCGCTGTCGCTCACCGCATGCGGCGGCGGTGGCAGCACCGCCCGCCCCTCGCCGACTCCCGCCCCGCCGTCCGCCCCAACACCCACGCCTACCCCGACTCCGACGCCCACCCCGACCCCGCCCCCGACCGGCAATTTCAACACCGCCGAAACGCGCAGGTCCGACGGGGTCAATTTTCACGGCGCGGTCACCGCCTATCAGGCCGGCGCGACGGGTCAGGCCATATTGGCGGGCGTGATCGACGACGGGATCGATCAGGACAGCCCCGAATTCGCGGGGCGCATCTCGTCGCAATCGATCGACCTTGCCGGATCGCGCGGCATCAATGGCGAGGGCACGCACGGCACCAACGTCGCGCAGGTGCTGCTTGGCGGAAAAAATGACGCGGGCACCTTCGGCATCGCGTTCAACGCCAATCTGCTTGTGCTGCGCGCCGACCGGCCGGGCAGCTGCGCGACCGAGGATCCGACCAACGACGAAAGCGGCTGCCGCTTTCCCGAAACCGCGATCGCGGCGGGGCTCGACCGCGCGGTCAGTGCGGGCGCGCGCGTCGTTAACATCTCGCTCGGCGGCGAAGACCCGCCCGGCGCGACCTTGCGCGCCGCGGTCTCGCGGGCGACCGCGGCCGGGATCATCGTCATCATCTCGGCGGGGAACGAGGGCGACACGAACGCGAACGGCAACGATCCGAACAACCCCGATCGCTTCGCGCAGGGCATGCGCGACGCCGGCGGCGGGCTGGTCGTCATCGCCGGATCGGTCGACGAAAATCGCGCGATCTCGGACTTCAGTAATCGCGCGGGCGTTTACGTCGGTTCCTATCTGACCGCGCTCGGCGAAGGCGTGTGCTGCGCTTATGAAAATGGTGCGCTCAAGACCGAGGGCAATTTCGTCTTCGTGCTCAACGGCACCAGCTTCGCGGCGCCGCAAGTCGCGGGCGCGGTTGCGCTGGTCGCGCAGGCGTTTCCGAACCTGTCGAGCCAGCAGATCGTCTCGCTTCTCTACCAATCGGCGCGCGATGCGGGTGCGGCGGGCGACGATGCAATCTACGGACAGGGTATCCTCGACATTGCGCGCGCCTTTCAGCCGATGGGCGCGACATCGCTCGCGGGCACCTCGACCGCGGTCGCGCTCGATGCGCCGCTCGGCATTCTTGGCGGCCCGATGGGCGATGCGGGCGGGGCCGGAACGATGGGCCTCGTCACCGACGGCTTCGGCCGCGCCTTCAATGTCGATTTCGGCGGCGCGCTCGGCCAGCGCCGCCCCGACTTCAAACTGTCGGGCGCGATCGGCGGGCTCGTCCGCCAGCAGAGCGCGGCGAACTCGTCGCTCGCACTCTCGCTCGTGACCGCGCCGGGCACGGGCGGGTCCGACGCGCTCGCCGGCCTCTCCTTTCACGACGGGCAGCGCGCGCGCACCCTTGCCGCCTCGGTGATGACGCGGCTCGACGCGCGCACGCGCATCGGCTTTACGGCCGGACGCGGCGCCGGCGGCCTGCTCGCGGGTGAGCGCGGCGAAAGCGGCCATGCGATGCTGATCGGCGATGCCGCGCATGAGGGCCTCGGCTTTGCCGCCAGCCCCGGAATCGGCACGATAATCCGGCATAATATCGTTAATAATCAATATATTAATATTATATTGGAGAATGGCTGGGTTTCGGGCTCGCGCTGGCAGGACGACCCCCTCCTCCGCTACCGATCGGGCCACGACAGCCGCTACCAGCGCGTTGGCGCTGCGTGGGACGGCCGCTTCGGTCCGGTCCGCACCGCGCTCGGTGCTAGCTGGCTGCGCGAATCGGACAGCCTCCTCGGCGCCCGCCTCGGCCCGATGTTCGCCGCCGGCGGCGCGACCAGCCTCGTCGGCGACGCCAGCTTCATCCTCGATATGCGCGATGATTGGCAAATTGCGGCCGCCTGGCGCCAGATGTGGACGCGCCCCGACAGCCAGGGCTTGATCGCGGGCGGCGCGCTCTGGTCGACCGCCTTTTCGTTCGACGTCGCGAAGGCCAATCTGGTGCGACCGGGCGACCGCGCCGCGCTCCGCTTCGCGCAGCCGCTCCGCGTCGCGCGGGGCGGGATCGACCTGATGCTCCCCGTCGCGCACGATTATGCGAGCGGCCGCACCGACTTCGGCCGCCGCACCTATAACCTCGCTCCCACCGGGCGCGAACTGGTAGTCGAGGCGAGCTATGCGCTGGCGCTTTTCGGCGGCGATCTGATCGCCAACACATGGTGGCGGCAGGACCCCGGCCATATCGCCGCGATGCCCGATGACCGGGGCGCGGCGCTCCGCTTTACGATGGGCTTCTGATCGGCTTTAACGATCCCCAAGATCAAATCAGGGGATCCCAAGATGAAGCCGATTCACTACCTACCGCTCGCGCTGGTCGGCGCCGCGCTCGCCTCACCGCTTGCGGCCCAGGCGCCCGCGCGTACCGTCATCCACGCGGGTCAATTGCTCGCCGAACCCGGCAAACCCGTGCGCGGCGCCTCGACGATCATCGTCGAGGGCGGCAAGATACTGAGCATAGCCGACGGCTATCAGCCCGCCGACCCCGGCGCGACGCTGATCGACCTCAAGGACAAATATGTCCTCCCCGGCCTGATCGACAGCCATGTCCATCTGACGAGCGATGCGGGCGGCATCGCCGGCCAGCTCGAAGAAGTGACGCTCAGTCCGGCGGCGCAGGCCTTCAATGCCGAGGCGAACGGCATGAAGACGTTGCGCGCGGGCTTCACGACGGTACGGAACCTCGGCGATGGCGACGGCGCGACCTTGGCGCTGCGCGATGCAATCGCGGCGGGTAAGGTACGGGGGCCGCGCATCGTCGACGCGGGTAACAGCATCTCGGGCAGCGCGGGACATATGGATGGCTCATTGGGCTATCGCGACGAACTCCGCCCCTTCTTCGCGGGCGCGGGCAACACCTGCAATGGCGCCGACGATTGCCGCCGCGCGGTGCGGCTGCAGATCGGCCGCGGCGCCGATGTGATCAAATTTGCGTCGACCGGCGGAGTCAACAGCCGCATTGGTGCCGGTCTCGGCAAGCAGATGTTCGACGACGAGGCGCAGGCGATCGTCGATACCGCGCATCTGTTCGGCAAGAAGGTCGCGGTGCACGCGCACGGCGCCGACGGCATCCGCCTTGCGATCGATGCCGGCGCCGATTCGATCGAACATGGCACGATCCTCGACGAAGCGACGATTGCGGCCTGGGCGAAGTCGAAGACCTATTATGTCCCGACACTTTCGACGGTGAACGGCTACAAGGAACGCCTCGCCGCCAATCCCGACGCTTATGAACCCGATGTGCTCGCCAAGATCCAGTGGCGCATTTCGATCACCGGCAAGAGTCTTGAGCAGCTCGTCCCGCGCGGCGTGCGCATCGCGTTCGGTACCGATGCCGGCGTGTCGAAGCACGGCCGCAACGGCGACGAGTTCGGACTGATGGTCCAGCACGGGATGAAGCCGGTCGAGGCGCTCAAGGCGGCGACGGTCAACGCCGCTGACCTGCTTGGGCTGTCCGACCAGATCGGCACCATCGCCCCCGGCAAGAGCGCCGACATTATCGCGGTCGCGAGCGACCCGGTCGCCGATGTGCGCGTACTCAAGAAGGTCGATTTCGTGATGGCCCGGGGGGCGGTGGTCGACTGAGCCGGTGATCTCGTCATTGCGAGGGCGATCTGGGTACACGTAAACCGCTCTGGATTGCTTCGCTCCGCTCGCAATGCCGAAGTTTCAAACTTCGAGTGCGGTTTTCAGCGCCAGCCATTTTTCGAGTTTTGCAGCGAAGCCGATCGTATGCGCGGCGCTGCTCGATGGCAGGTCAACGATGGCGATCCCATCGAGCGGCGGAAGTTGCTTTCGCCCAATCGCGGCCGCCGTGCCGCCGTTGAAGGCGATCATGCCGAGGTTGGGCAGGTCGGCGACCAGCGCCGCGAGGTCGTGTGCCTCGACTTCGCGGATCAGTGAGTCGCTGCTGGTATGCCGCTCGGCGCTGCGGATGACGTCCCACAGCCCGACCTTCGCCTCGCGCAGCGCGGCCAACCTGTCTTTATAAGGCATGTCCGCCAGCGGTCTGCCGACGACCTCGCCGAGCAGGCGCCAGAACTGGTTTGTCGGATGTGCATAATATTGCCGTTCGGCGAGCGAACGGGCGCCGGGCAGACTGCCAAGGATTAAGAGCTGCGTATCGGGCGCGACGTGCGGTGCAAAGCTGGCGTGGCGGACGGCGGGCATCGCGCCTGATAGCCCGCGAGGACTGGCGCAACAATATTGCCCGCCCCTTGACCGCCGAGGGAATCGGGTCTAGGGGCCCGCTCGACCGAAAAGGGCAGTTTGCTGCCTCTTTCAGTTACAACAGCGCTTGAACATTGCTGGCGCGGATGGAGCCTCCGGAAGATCGTCGCGATCCGCCGGGGTCTTTTGCTGTTATCAGGTCGGCCGTTTTTCGCCATTTTTGGCGAGTTAGCAGCCGGAGCTTCGTCCACCGCAGTACAGTAACCGTTCGCTCTGATGGGCGGACATTTAAAGGTGAAGCATTCATGCCCACGATCAACCAGCTGGTCCGCAAGGGCCGGACTCCCCAGAAGGTGAAGTCCAAGGTCCCGGCGATGGACGCAAACCCGCAAAAGCGCGGCGTTTGCACCCGAGTCTATACGACGACCCCGAAAAAGCCGAACTCGGCGCTCCGCAAGGTTGCGAAGGTCCGCCTGACCAACCAGCGCGAAGTCATCACCTATATCCCCGGCGAAGGCCACAACCTCCAGGAACACAGCGTTGTGCTGATCCGCGGCGGTCGTGTCCGCGATCTTCCCGGTGTGCGTTACCACGTCCTGCGCGGCGTGCTCGATACGCAGGGCGTGAAGGACCGCAAGCAGAGCCGTTCGAAATACGGTGCGAAGCGTCCGAAGTAAGGACCGCTTTTTCGGCTATTTGATCATCCCAGAGCGCCTCGCGCCGGGATGCTGTTGTAAAGGAATACCCTATGGCTCGTCGTCGTCGTCCTGAACGCCGCGAAATCCTGCCCGATCCCCGTTTCGGTGATACGGTGCTGTCGAAATTCATGAACAGCGTCATGCTGGACGGGAAAAAATCGGTCGCTGAAAGCATCGTTTATGGTGCACTCGAGTCGGTCGAAGCCCGTGCCAAGAAGGAACCCATCGGTGTGTTCCACGAAGCGCTGGCGAACATCCGTCCGAACATCGAAGTCCGCAGCCGCCGCGTCGGCGGTGCGACCTATCAGGTTCCGGTCGAAGTCCGTCCGGAGCGTGCGCAGGCGCTCGCGATCCGCTGGCTGATCACCGCTGCGCGCAATCGCAGCGAAACCACGATGGCCGCGCGCCTGTCGGGCGAACTGCTCGACGCGTCGAACAACCGTGGCAATGCCGTGAAGAAGCGTGAAGACACGCATCGCATGGCCGAAGCCAACCGCGCTTTCAGCCACTACCGCTGGTAAACGCGCGCGGGACGCCGCCCCGCATCGAGTGGGTGCGCGTCTCGCAATCGTAACAATCGTTCCTATATCGGGGGTGGCTTTAAAGGCCGCCCCCCACATCCAAGGAAAAGACCATGGCACGCAGCCATCCGCTCGAACGCTATCGCAATTTCGGTATCATGGCGCACATTGACGCCGGCAAGACCACGACGACCGAGCGCATTCTCTATTACACCGGCAAGTCCTACAAGATCGGCGAAGTCCATGACGGCGCCGCGACGATGGACTGGATGGAGCAGGAACAGGAACGCGGCATCACGATCACGTCCGCCGCGACGACCTGCTTGTGGAAGGCCGAAGAAGGCCAGGGCCCGGAGCATCGCCTGAACATCATCGACACCCCCGGACACGTCGACTTCACGATCGAAGTCGAACGTTCGCTGCGCGTGCTCGACGGTGCGATCACCGCGTTTGACGGCGTTGCGGGCGTTGAGCCGCAGTCTGAAACCGTGTGGCGCCAGGCCGACAAGTATAAAGTTCCGCGCATGTGCTTCGTCAACAAGCTCGACCGCACCGGCGCCGACTTCTATTATTGCGTCCAGACGATCATCGATCGCCTTGGCGCGACCCCGGCCGTCCTTTATCTGCCCATCGGCGCCGAAGGCGACTTCAAGGGGCTGGTCGACCTCGTCAACGAGCGCGCGATCATCTGGAAGGACGAAAGCCTCGGCGCGGAATTCTTCTATGAGGAAATCCCCGCGGATCTCGCCGACAAGGCGGCCGAATATCGCGAAAAGCTCGTAGAGCTCGCCGTCGAACAGGACGACGACGCGATGGAAGCCTATCTCGAAGGCACCGTTCCCGACGTCGCCACGCTCAAGAAGCTGATCCGCAAGGGCACGCTGGCACAGGCGTTCGTTCCGGTCCTCTGTGGCTCGGCGTTCAAGAACAAGGGCGTTCAGACGCTGCTCGACGCGGTTGTCGACTATCTGCCTTCGCCGCTCGACATTCCCGACGTCCAGGGTCTCAAGCTCGACGGCGAAACCCCCGATTCGCGTCCGCCGGCCGACGATGCGCCGCTGTCGCTGCTGGCGTTCAAGATCATGAACGACCCGTTCGTCGGCTCGCTCACCTTCGCCCGCATATATTCGGGTACCCTGAACAAGGGCACGTACCTGAACTCGGTGAAGGACAAGAAGGAAAAGGTTGGCCGCATGCTGCTGATGCATGCGAACAGCCGCGAAGACATCGAAGAAGCCTATGCGGGCGACATCGTTGCGCTCGCGGGCCTCAAGGAAACCACCACCGGGGATACGCTCTGCGCCACTAACGCGCCGATCATCCTCGAGCGGATGGAATTCCCCGAGCCCGTGATCGAGCTTTCGGTGGAACCGAAGACCAAGGCCGACCAGGAACGTATGGGCATCGCGCTCAATCGTCTGGCCGCCGAGGATCCCTCGTTCCGCGTGTCGACCGACCATGAATCGGGCCAGACGATCATCAAGGGCATGGGCGAGCTTCACCTCGACATCCTCGTCGATCGCATGAAGCGCGAGTTCAAGGTCGAAGCGAACGTTGGCGCGCCGCAGGTGGCGTACCGCGAATCGCTCGCAAAGGCTGTCGACGTCGACTATACCCACAAGAAGCAGTCGGGCGGCTCGGGCCAGTTCGGCCGCGTCAAGGTCAGCGTCGCTCCGGGCGAACGCGGCGCGGGCATCACTTTCATCGACGAGATCAAGGGCGGTAACATTCCGCGTGAATATATCCCGTCGGTCGAAAAGGGCATGCGCGAGTCGGCCGAAAACGGTCACATGATCGGCTTTCCGATCATCGACTTCGAAATCAAGCTCACGGACGGCGCGTACCACGACGTCGACTCGTCGGCGCTGGCGTTCGAAATCGCGGGCCGGGCGGCGATGCGCGAAGTGGCGGCAAAGGCCGGCATCAAGCTGCTCGAGCCGGTGATGAAGGTCGAAGTCGTTACCCCTGAGGAGTTCATGGGCGACGTGATCGGCGACCTTAACAGCCGTCGCGGGCAGATTCAGGGCACCGACAGCCGGGGCATCGCCCAGGTCGTCGAGGCGATCGTTCCGCTGGCAAACATGTTCGGCTATGTGAATCAGCTGCGCAGCTTCAGCCAGGGTCGCGCCAGCTACTCGATGCAATTCTCGCATTATGAAGAAGTGCCGACCAACGTCGCCGAAGAAGTGAAGGCCAAGATGGCCTGATGGGTCAAAACCGCGCGGGCTTGCACCGCGCGGCAAGACCCTCTAAGGGCGGCGCCTGATTCAGCAGGCTCGTCCAGGACTGATCAACGCAAACATTGAACAAGAAGGTTGTTAAATCATGGCCAAGGCTAAATTTGAGCGGACGAAGCCGCACTGCAACATCGGCACCATCGGTCACGTCGACCATGGCAAGACCTCGCTGACCGCAGCGATCACCAAGGTGCTCGCCGAAAACGTCGCCGGCAACGCCGCCGTCGACTTCGCGAACATCGACAAGGCTCCCGAAGAGCGCGAGCGCGGCATCACGATTTCGACCGCACACGTCGAATATGAAACCGACGGCCGTCACTATGCGCACGTCGATTGCCCGGGACACGCCGACTATGTGAAGAACATGATCACCGGTGCCGCCCAGATGGACGGCGCGATCCTCGTTGTGTCGGCCGCTGACGGCCCGATGCCGCAGACCAAGGAGCACATCCTGCTCGCGAAGCAGGTCGGCGTTCCGACCATGGTCGTCTTCCTCAACAAGGTCGACCAGCTGGACGATCCCGAACTGCTCGAGCTCGTTGAGCTCGAAATCCGCGAAGAACTGTCGAAGCGCGACTTCGACGGCGACAATATCCCGATCATTCCGGGTTCGGCTCTCGCCGCCCTCGAAGGTCGCGACGACGCCATCGGCAAGGATGCGATCCTGAAGCTGATGGCTGCCGTCGACGCGTGGATCCCGCAGCCGGAACGTCCGCTCGACAAGCCCTTCCTGATGCCGATCGAAGACGTGTTCTCGATCTCGGGTCGCGGTACCGTCGTCACCGGCCGTATCGAAACCGGCGTCGTCAAGGTTGGTGAAGAAGTCGAAATCGTCGGCATCAAGGACACCAAGAAGACCGTCGTGACCGGCGTCGAAATGTTCCGCAAGCTGCTCGACCAGGGCCAGGCTGGCGACAACGTCGGCGCGCTGATCCGCGGCGTCGGCCGTGAAGAAGTCGAGCGTGGCCAGGTTCTGGCAAAGCCCGGCTCGATCACGCCGCACACCGAGTTCACCTCGGAAGTGTATGTCCTGTCGAAGGATGAAGGCGGCCGTCACACGCCGTTCTTTGCGAACTATCGTCCGCAGTTCTATTTCCGCACCACCGACGTTACCGGTGAGGTTATCCTCCCCGAGGGCACCGAGATGGTCATGCCGGGCGACAACGTCCAGCTGTCGGTCAAGCTGATCGCCCCGATCGCCATGGACCCGGGTCTGCGCTTCGCAATTCGCGAAGGTGGCCGCACGGTCGGCGCAGGGGTTGTGGCGACGGTCACAAAGTAATATAGGGCCGCGAGCCGCTCGATTCGGAAGTGATTCGGGCGGCTCGTAGCTTTAAGAATTTTAATGGCCGAGCCGGCTTCCACTAGGGAGCCGGAACAGGCCATTTCGGCTCTTTCGCATCGTTAGACGGGATTCGACTGGAACAGTCATGGAAACGCAGAATATTCGCATTCGCCTGAAGGCCTTTGATCACCGCGTGCTCGATCAGGCCACCACCGACATTGCCGACACGGCACGTCGTACCGGAGCGCTTATTCGCGGCCCGATCCCGCTTCCGACGCGTATTGAAAAATTCACCGTGAACCGCGGCCCGCATGTCGACAAAAAGTCGCGCGAGCAGTTCGAGGTGCGTACCCACAAGCGGCTGCTCGACATCGTGCAGCCCACCCCGCAGACGGTCGACGCGCTGATGAAGCTCGACCTCGCCGCGGGCGTCAATGTTGAGATCAAGTTGGCGTAAGCCAACGCAGCCCCCGGATAAGCGGGGGTCTCTATCGGCAGGACACTTCGGTGACTGCATTGTCCGGCGCGATCCGGACCGACGATAGGGTGGATACCGCCGGCCGTTTCTTCGGAAACATTCAAACCGGGCTGCGTCCCCCGTCTCGCCGCTTCTCCTTCGGGAAGGCGGCACCTCAGCCCGGACGGGGCGATGCATCGAAATTCTGGGCTGGGAGGGTAGTCGTCGGGCTTTGCTTGATGGCTTCCCGCAAGCCGTGCGGAATGGTCCGCCCGGCCTCTGTTGAGGAGTATGATCATGCGGACTGGCGTGATCGCGAAGAAAATGGGGATGACCCGCCTGTTTCAGGACGACGGCCGCCACGTGCCCGTCACCGTCCTGAGCCTCGAAGGCTGTCAGGTCATTTCTGTGCGCGAACAAGAACGTGACGGCTATGTGGCCGTTCAGCTCGGTGCCGGCTCGGCGAAGGCGAAGAATGTTGCGAAGCCGCAGCGCGGCGCTTTCGGCAAGGCCGAAGTCGAACCCAAGGCGAAGGTCGTCGAATTCCGCGTCGCTGACGACGCGACGCTCGACGTCGGCGCGGAACTGTCGGCCGACCATTTCGTCGCCGGCCAGATTGTCGACATCCAGGGCGTGACCCAAGGTAAGGGCTTTGCCGGTGCGATGAAGCGCTGGGGTTTCGGCGGTATGCGCGCAACCCACGGCGTTTCGATCAGCCACCGTGCTCATGGTTCGACGGGCAACCGTCAGGATCCGGGCCGCGTCTTCAAGAACAAGAAGATGGCCGGCCACATGGGCGCGCGCAACCGCACCCAGCAGAATCTCGAAATCGTTCGCACCGACGTCGAGCGCGGCCTCATCTTCGTCAAGGGCTCGGTCCCTGGGTCGAAGGGCGGCTGGCTGATGGTCCGCGATGCGGTCAAGCTGCCGCGCCACCCTGAGGCCCCCTATCCTGCGGGCATCAAGAGCGCAGCGAACGCCAATCAAGAAGCCCCGGCTGATGCGTCTGTGGAAACCCCGGTTGAAGAAACCGTGGTCGACACTGCCACCACCGACGGCGCACAGGAGTCCTGATCATGAAGGTCAAGGTTCACACCATCGACGGCAAGGCCGGCGCGGACATCGATCTTAACGACGATGTGTTCGGCGTCGATCCGCGTGCCGACATTCTCCATCGCGTCGTCAGCTGGCAGCTCGAAAAGCGTCGTGGCCCGGCTCGCGCCGCCCGCGAACGCAGCGACGTGTCGCGCACCGGCAAGAAATTCGGTCGCCAGAAGGGCGGCGGTACCGCGCGTCACGGCGATCGCGCAGCCCCGATCTTCATCGGCGGCGGCAAGGCGCATGGTCCGCGTGCCCGCACCTTCGGCCACTCGCTGAACAAGAAGATCCGCACGCTCGGCCTCAAAATGGCGCTGAGCGACAAGGCGAAGGGCGGCAAGATCCTCGTTCTCGACACGCTCGAGCTCAAGGACGCCAAGACCAAGGCGCTCGCCGGCCAGCTCGGCAAGCTCGAACTCGGCAATCGCGCACTTTTCATCGATGGTGATGCAGTGCACGAAAGCTTCGCCATGGCGTCGGCCAACCTGATCGGTATCGACGCGATGCCGGCGATGGGTGCCAACGTCTATGACATTTTGCGCGCCGATACGCTGGTCCTGACCCGCGCCGGCCTCGAAAAGCTGGAGGCACGCTTCAATGGCTAAGGCAAAAACAGTCGACGCGCGTCACTATGACGTGATCCTCGCTCCGGTGATCACCGAAAAGTCGACGCTGCTCAGCGAAAATGACGCAGTGGTGTTCAAGGTTGCGAACGACGCAACCAAGCCCGCCATCAAGGCCGCCGTCGAGGCGCTGTTCGATGTCAAGGTTCTAAGCGTCAATACGCTGATCACCAAGGGCAAGACCAAGCGCTGGAAGGGCAAGCCCTACACCCGCAGCGACGTGAAGAAGGCGATCGTTCGCCTGGCCGAAGGCCAGACGATCGACGTCACGACCGGCGTCTGATTGTAGGAAGAGGCAGAGAAAATGGCACTTAAATCCTATAATCCGACCAGCCCCGCGCAGCGCGGCCTGATCCTCGTCGACAAGTCGTCGCTGTGGAAGGGCAAGCCCGTCAAGGCGCTGACCGAAGGCAAGAACAAAACCGGTGGCCGCAACAACAAGGGTCATGTGACCTCGCGCGGCATCGCTGGTGGCCACAAGCAGAAGTACCGCTTCATCGACTTCAAGCGTCGCAAGTGGGACATGCCGGCTACCGTCGAGCGTCTGGAATATGACCCCAACCGCACGGCGTTCATCGCGCTCGTCAAATATGAAGACGGTGAGCAGACCTACATCCTGGCGCCGCAGCGTCTGGCCGTTGGCGACACCGTCGTCGCCGGCAAGAAGACCGACGTGAAGCCGGGCAATGCGATGGAATTGTCGCAGATGCCGGTCGGCACGATCGTCCACAATATTGAGATGAAGCCGGGCAAGGGTGGCCAGATCGCCCGTTCGGCCGGCACCTATGCCCAGGTCGTCGGCCGTGACCGCGGTCTCGTCATCGTGCGTCTCGGTTCCGGCGAGCAGCGTTACATTCGCGGCGAGTGCATGGGCACGGTCGGTGCGGTGTCGAACCCCGACAACCAGAACACCAACCTGGGCAAGGCCGGCCGCAATCGCTGGCTCGGCAAACGCCCGCTGACGCGCGGTGTTGCAAAGAACCCGGTCGATCACCCGCATGGCGGCGGCGAAGGCCGTACCTCGGGCGGCCGTCACCCGGTGACCCCGTGGGGCAAGCCGACGAAGGGTGCGCGTACGCGCCACAACAAGTCGACCGACAAGATGATCATCCGGTCGCGTCACGCGAAGAAGAAGAGGTAAGCCATGGCTCGCTCGGTCTGGAAGGGTCCTTTCGTGGACCTCCATCTGCTCAAGAAAGCCGAAACGGCCCAGGAAGGCAGCAGCAATGCGCCTATCAAAACCTGGTCGCGCCGGTCCACCATCCTGCCGCAGTTCGTGGGGCTGACCTTCAACGTCTACAACGGCCGCAAGTTCGTGCCGGTGTCGGTGAACGAAGACATGGTCGGCATGAAGCTGGGTGAATTTGCGCCGACGCGCTTCTTCCCCGGGCACGCTGCCGACAAGAAGGGCAAACGCTAATGGGCAAGGAAAAGTCCCCCCGCCGCGTTGCGGATAACGAGGCACTCTCGGTCGGCACGCAGATTCGCGGTTCGGCGCAGAAGCTGAACCTCGTCGCCGCGCTGATCCGCGGCCGCAAGGTCGAAGACGCGATGAACATCCTCACCTTCTCGAAGAAGGCGATGGCTGTCGACGTGCGCAAGGTTCTCGCCAGCGCGGTCGCCAACGCGGAAAACAACCACAATCTCGACGTTGATGCGCTCGTCATCAAGGAAGCGAGCGTTGGCAAGTCGATCTCGATGAAGCGCTGGCACGCACGCGGCCGCGGCAAGTCGACCCGGATCGTCAAGCCGTTCAGCCGCATCCGCATTGTCGTGCGCGAACAGGAAGAAGAGGCGTAAGATGGGCCAGAAGAGCAATCCGATCGGCCTGCGCCTGCAGGTCAACCGCACCTGGGACAGCCGCTGGTTCGCCGAAGGCCAGGACTATGGCCGCATGCTGGTCGAGGATCTGAAGATCCGCCAATATGTGTTCAAGAACCTGCCGCAGGCCGCGATCTCGAAGGTCGTGATCGAACGTCCGGCCAAGCTGTGCCGCGTGTCGATCTATGCCGCCCGTCCGGGCGTCATCATCGGCAAGAAGGGCGCGGACATCGAAAAGCTGCGCAAGAAGCTCGGTGAACTGACGGGCAGCGACGTGTCGCTGAACATCGTCGAAATCCGCAAGCCCGAAGTCGACGCCAAGCTCGTCGGCCAGGGCATTGCCGATCAGCTCGAACGCCGCGTCGCGTTCCGTCGCGCCATGAAGCGTGCGGTTCAGTCGGCGATGCGTCTGGGCGCCGAAGGCATCCGCATCAACTGCGCCGGCCGTCTCGGCGGCGCGGAAATCGCACGTACCGAATGGTACCGCGAAGGCCGGGTGCCGCTTCACACGCTGCGCGCCAACGTCGACTATGCCGAATCGACCGCTCACACCGCTTATGGCGTGTGCGGGATCAAGGTGTGGATCTTCAAGGGCGAGATTCTCGGCCACGACCCGATGGCGACCGACCGTCTGATGCTCGATGCACAGACGACCGGCGTCCGTCCGGCTCGTGAAGATCGCCGCTAAGGACTGCTGACATGCTGCAACCGAAAAAAACCAAGTTCCGTAAGGCTTTCAAGGGCCGCATCCATGGCAACGCCAAGGGCGGAACCAGCCTGAACTTCGGCTCCTACGGGCTGAAGGCGATGGAACCCGAGCGCATCACCGCGCGTCAGATCGAAGCGGCTCGCCGTGCGATCAGCCGTGCGATCAAGCGTCAGGGCCGTTTGTGGATCCGTATCTTCCCCGACGTCCCCGTGTCGTCGAAGCCTGCCGAAGTCCGTATGGGTAAGGGCAAGGGTTCGCCGGAATTCTGGGCCGCTCGCGTGAAGCCGGGTCGCATCCTGTTCGAACTCGACGGCGTTCCCGGCCCCGTGGCCGCGCTGGCGTTCGAACGCGCCGCGATGAAGCTGCCGATCAAGACGAAGGTGATTGCCCGTCTCGGCGACACCTCGCATCTGGAGGGTTAAGGGCCATGTCCAAGACCGAAGATTTCAAGGCCAAGACCGACGACCAGCTCGCCGAACAGCTTGGCGAACTGAAGCGCGAGGCGTTCAACCTCCGTTTCCAGGCGGCCACCGGCCAGCTTGAAAAAGCGTCGCGCGTCAAGGAAGTGCGGCGCTCGATCGCCCGCATCAAGACGCAGCAGACCGAGCGCACGCGCTCGGCCGCGAAGTAAGGAGACTATCGATGCCGAAGCGCATTCTGACCGGTACGGTGGTGTCCGACAAGGGCGACAAGACCGTTGTGGTGAAGGTCGAACGGAAGGTGAAGCACCCTCTGTACGGCAAGATCATCCGTCGTTCGAAGAAGTATCATGCCCACGATGAGGACAACGCCATCAAGGCTGGCGAAACCGTCCGCATCGAGGAAACGAAGCCGATTTCGAAGCTGAAGACGTGGAAGGTGCTCGACAAGGTCGACACCCACAGCAAGCCCAAGACGGCTGCTGACGCCTAAGCTGAGTTTCACGGAACCGCCGGGGCATCCCGGTAGGCCAAAAAAGAAGGAAATGCATCGATGATTCAGATGCAGTCACAATTGGAAGTCGCTGACAACAGCGGTGCCAAGCGCGTCCAGTGCATCAAGGTGCTCGGCGGGTCGAAGCGTCGCACCGCCGGCGTAGGCGACGTGATCGTCGTGTCGATCAAGGAAGCTCAGCCGCGCGGCAAGGTGAAGAAGGGTGACGTGCATCGCGCCGTTATCGTTCGCACTGCCAAGGACGTGCGCCGCGCCGATGGCTCGGTCATCCGTTTCGACAGCAACGCCGCCGTGCTCGTCAACAAGAATGAGGAGCCGATCGGCACCCGTATCTTCGGCCCCGTCGTCCGCGAACTGCGCGGCCGTGGCTATATGAAGATCATCAGCCTGGCGCCGGAGGTGCTCTGATCATGGCGAACAAGATCAAGAAGGGCGACACGGTTGTCATCCTGTCCGGCAAGGACAAGGGCAAGACCGGTGAAGTGACGCAGAGCCTGCCGAAAGACGGCAAGGTCGTCGTCGCTGGCGTCAATGTCATCACGCGCCACCGCAAGCCGAGCCAGACCAACCCGCAGGGTGGCCTGGAACGCAAGGAAGCGCCGCTGTACGCGAGCAAGGTTGCGATTGCCGATCCCAAGACCGGCAAGCCGACGCGCGTTCGTTTTGAAACCAAGGACGGCAAGAAGGTCCGCGTGGCCGTGAAGTCCGGGGAGACGCTCAATGGCTGACAATTACACCCCGCGCATGCGCAAGCGCTACGACGATGTGATCGTCAAGGCGATGACCGAGAAATTCGGTTACAAAAATGCGATGGAAGTGCCGAAGATCGAAAAGATCACGCTCAACATGGGCGTCGGCGAAGCCACGCAGGACAAGAAGAAGGTCGAGAAGGCCGCCGAGGAAATGGAATTGATCGCGGGGCAGAAGCCCGTCGTGACCAAGGCCAAGAAGTCGATCGCACAGTTCAAGCTGCGCGAAGGCATGCCGATCGGCTGCAAGGTCACCCTGCGCCGCGAACGCATGTACGAATTCCTCGATCGCCTGATCACGATCGCAATGCCGCGCATCCGCGACTTTCGCGGCGTGTCGGCGACGAGCTTCGACGGCCGTGGCAACTATGCCATGGGCCTGAAAGAGCAGATCATCTTCCCCGAGATCAACTATGACCGCATCGACCAGGTGCGCGGCATGGACGTGATCGTCACCACCACCGCCCGTACGGACGAAGAAGCCCGCGAACTGCTCAAGCTGTTCGGCTTCCCCTTCCCGATCGAAGCGCAGGAAAAGGAAGCCGCCTGATCCCTTTGGGACCAGGCAGGCTCTTTCAAGAAGGAAAGAGAACTTAAGTCATGGCGAAACTGAGTTCGATGAACAAGAACGAGCGTCGCAAGCAGCTGGTGAAGAAGTACGCCGGCCGTTATGCGAAGCTGAAGGCGATTGCAGCGGACACCTCGCTCGATGATGGCGAGCGTCTGATCGCGCGCCTCAAGATGGCGGAAATCCCGCGCAATGGTAACCCGACCCGCATCCGTAATCGGTGCGAGCTGACCGGGCGCCCGCGCGCTTATTATCGCAAATTCCGGCTGTGCCGTATCCAGCTCCGCGATCTGGCCAACAAGGGCCTGATCCCCGGTGTTGTGAAATCGAGCTGGTAAGGGACTGACAAGATGGCAATGACCGATCCCCTGGGTGATATGCTCACCCGCATCCGCAACGGCCAGACGGCGAAGAAGGACAGCGTCCTGACGCCGGCTTCGACGCTGCGCGTCCGCGTTCTCGATGTTCTCCAGCGCGAAGGCTATATCCGCGGCTACAGCGAAGAAGCGCTGGGTGCCAAGGGCCAGCACAAGGGCATCCGCATCGAACTGAAATATTTCGAAGGGCAGCCGGCGATCCGCCATGTGGCGCGCGTTTCGAAGCCCGGTCGCCGCGTCTATTCGGGTTCGAAAGAACTTCCGATCGTGCGCAACGGCCTGGGTATCACCATCGTGTCGACCCCGCGCGGCGTTCTCTCGGACGCCGAAGCACGCGAACATAATGTCGGCGGCGAAGTGCTGGCGGAGGTGTTCTGATGTCGCGCATTGGTAAAAAGGCAGTGGGCATTCCCAGCGGCGTCACCGCCGCGATCGACGGCGGCCAGCTGTCGGTCAAGGGCCCCAAGGGCACGCTCGCGATGCCGCTTTCCGACCTCATCAATTATGAAGTCGCCGAAGGCAGCATCTCGGTCCAGCCCGCGAACACGACCCGCGAAGCTCGCGCCTTCTGGGGCATGCAGCGGACGCTGGTGCAGAACCTGATCACGGGTGTCACCGAAGGCTTCACCAAGGTCCTCGAGATCACCGGTGTCGGCTATCGTGCCAACTCGCAGGGCAAGACTCTGAAGCTGCAGCTCGGCTACAGCCACGATGTCGATTTCGCGGTGCCCGAAGGCATCGAGATCAAGACGCCGGACAACACGACGATCGAGATCAGCGGCATCGACAAGCAGCAAGTCGGCCAGGTCGCGGCGGAAATCCGCCGTTGGCGTAAGCCCGAACCCTATAAGGGCAAGGGCATCAAATATCGCGGCGAGTACATCTTCCGCAAAGAAGGCAAGAAGAAGTAAGCCATGGCACATCTTACCCCTTTCCAAAAACGCCGTCAGCGCGTCCGTACAGCCCTCCGTCAGCGCTCGGGTGGCCGCGCCCGCCTGTCGGTGCACCGTTCGGGCCGCCACATCTATGCACAGCTCATCGATGACGCTGCCGGGCAAACGCTCGCTTCGGCGTCGACGCTGGACAAGGATGTCCGCGGCAAGACCGGCGCAACCACGGCAGCTGCGGCTGACGTTGGCAAGCGCCTCGCCGCTGCCGCTAAGAAGGCCGGCGTGACGCAGGTCGTCTTCGACCGCGGCGGTTTCCTGTTCCACGGGCGCATCAAGGCGCTGGCCGACGCGGCTCGCGAAGGCGGATTGGAGTTCTAATCATGGCAGACGAAGTACAGAACGTCGAAGGCGCTCCCGAAGCAGCCCCCACCGATGGCCAGGCTCCGCGCCGCGGCCGTGGCGGCGGCCGCGATGGTAGCCGTGGCGGTCGTGACGGTGGCCGTGGCCGCCGCGACGATCGTCGCCCGCGCGACGATGAGGGCGGCGAAGAGCTGATCGAAAAGCTCGTCCACATCAACCGCGTCTCAAAGACCGTGAAGGGCGGCAAGCGCTTCGGTTTCGCCGCGCTCGTCGTCGTCGGTGACGGCAAGGGCCGCGCCGGTTTCGGTCATGGCAAGGCGCGCGAAGTGCCCGAAGCCATTTCGAAGGCGACCGCGGCTGCAAAGAAGGCGATGATCCGCGTTCCGCTGCGCGATGGCCGCACGCTGCACCATGACGGTCGCGGTGTGTTCGGTGCGGGCAATGTAACGCTGCGTTCGGCACCCGCCGGTACCGGCATCATCGCCGGTGGCCCGATGCGCGCCGTGTTCGAATCGCTGGGCGTTGCCGACGTGGTGACCAAGTCGGTCGGCACCTCGAACCCCTACAACATGATCCGTGCGACCTTCGAGGCGCTCGGCGAACAGACCAGCCCGAAGTCGGTCGCGCAGCGTCGCGGCAAGAAGGTTTCGGACCTGATCAAGCGTGGCGGTGCATCCGACCGCGCAGCCGAGGCGGAAGCCGCGGCGGTGACGGAGTAAGACGATGGCTGACAAGAAGATCAAGATCCGCCAGATCGGTTCGCCGATCCGTCGTCCCAAAGGCCAGCGTGCCATCCTGACCGGCCTCGGCCTGGGCAAGATGCACCGCGAGGTCGAACTGGTCGACACCCCGGAAGTGCGCGGCATGATCCGCAAGCTTCCCCACATGGTGAAAGTCATCGAGGGCTAAACCCCTCGGTACTTTCCCGAATCCTATTAGCGCGACAAAAGCGAAAGCGAGTGCAAAATGACGATCAAGCTTAACGAACTTCGTGACAATAATGGCGCCCGCAAGGGCCGTATGCGCGTCGGACGCGGCATCGGTTCGGGCAAGGGCAAGACCGCCGGCCGCGGCCAGAAGGGCCAGAAAGCCCGCAGCGGTGTCGCGATCAACGGCTTCGAAGGCGGCCAGATGCCGCTTCACATGCGCATCCCGAAGCGCGGCTTCAACAACATCTTCGGTAAGGATTTCGCGATCGTGAACCTGGGCATGGTCCAGAAGCTGATCGACGCGAAGAAGCTCGATGCGAAGGCGACGATCGATCACGCAGCGCTCAAGGCCGTTGGCCTGGCGCGCGGCGGCAAAGACGGCGTTCGCCTTCTCGCCAAGGGCGAACTCACCGCGAAGGTGACCTTTGCCGTTGCCGGCGCGTCGAAGGGCGCGATCGAAGCGGTCGAAAAGGCCGGTGGCAAGGTCGAACTGCCCGAGCCCAAGGCCGAAGGCGAAGGCAAGAAAGCCAAGCGCAAGGCCGAAGCGGCCGCCAAGAACGCCTGATTTTCGGCAAAGGGTGGTTCGGAGCACGAACCGCCCTTTGTTATTTGAAGACCGATATTTCCCGTTCGTGTCGAGCGAAGTCGAGACACCCATCGGAACAGCATAGGGTCGAGGGGCATCTCGACTTCGCTCGATGCGAACGGATAGATGGGGCCTGCAACCGCCGCATCTGTAAATGGGCCTTTCCCCTTGCGCTTCGACCCATGCGAACGCACATAGGCGCCGGGTCGCGGGGGCGCGGTCCGCCACTCGAGGAAAGATCACCATGGCCTCTCGCGCCGACCAGCTTGCTTCCAACCTGAACTTTTCAAAGTTCGGCCAGGCGACCGAACTCAAGAACCGCATCTGGTTCACAATCGGCGCCCTGATCGTCTTCCGTTTTCTGTCGTTCGTGCCGCTGCCGGGGGTCGACCCCGTTGCGCTGGCGTCGCTCTACAGCCAGGCCGCGTCGGGCGGCGTCCTCGACATCTTCAACACTTTCTCGGGCGGCAGCCTGGAGCGCATGAGCATCATCGCGCTCGGGGTGATGCCCTATATTACGGCGTCGATCGTCGTGCAGCTGGCGTCGGCTTTGTCGCCCAGCCTCGCCGCACTCAAGAAAGAGGGCGAAAGCGGGCGCAAGAAACTCAATCAATATACCCGTTACGGCACCGTCGGTCTGACCGCGATACAGGGTTATTTCATCGCCGTTGGGCTTGAATCGCTCGGCGCGACGCAGGGCATCGCGGCGGTCGTCGACCCCGGCATGATGTTCCGCATCGGCGCCGTGATCAGCATCGTCGGCGGAACGCTCTTCCTGATGTGGCTCGGCGAACAGATCACCAGCCGCGGCATAGGCAACGGCGTTTCGCTGATCATCATGGCGGGCATTTTGGCGCAGCTGCCGCGCAGCTTTGCCCAGATGTTCACGCAGGTGCGCGAAGGCTCGATGGGCGGCGGCACGATCCTCGCGGTCGTCGGCGGCGCGATCGTCGTCATCGCCTTTATCAGCTTCATGGAACGCGCACAGCGCCGCGTCCTCGTCCAATATCCAAAGCGCGCCACTCAGCGCGGCGTGATGCAGGCCGACCGCAGCCACCTGCCCCTGAAGGTCAACACCGCAGGCGTAATCCCGCCGATCTTCGCCTCGTCGCTGCTGCTGATGCCGCTGACCGTCACGCAAATGATGGGTCAGAATGTCCAAGGCGACACCGCGACCGGCGACTTCCTTATCACGCTCAACCAGTATCTCGCGCACGGCCAGCCGCTCTATATGGCGCTTTATGCCGCGGGCATCATCTTCTTCTGCTTCTTCTACGTCGCGGTCGTCTTCAATCCCGAAGAAACCGCCGACAATCTGAAGCGCCAGAACGGCTTCATCCCCGGCATCCGCCCGGGCAAGAACACCGCCGCCTATCTCGACCATGTGCTGACGCGCATCACCGTGATCGGTGCGGCCTATCTGGCGGCGATCTGTCTGATCCCCGAATATTTCATCGCCGGATCGGGCCTGCCGTTCCAGCTCGGCGGCACCAGCCTGCTGATCATCGTCAACGTGACGATCGACACGATCAGCCAGATCCAGAGCCACATGCTCGCGCATCAATATGGCGACCTCATCAAGAAGGCGAAATTGAAGGGGGGCGTTGCGCGGCGCTAAAGCGCCCGCTACGTCCATCCGCGCCACACGAATAGGGCAACGTGCAGGAAACAGGGGCCTCCATGACGCTGAATATCATTTTGCTGGGTCCGCCGGGTGCGGGCAAGGGAACGCAGGCAGTGCGCCTGGAAGAAGAGCATGGCATGGTCCAGCTCTCGACCGGCGACATGCTCCGTGCGGCAGTCAAGGCGGGGACTCCGATCGGGCTGCAGGCGAAAGCCGTCATGGACGCGGGCGAACTCGTTTCGGACGAGATCGTCTCGGGTCTGATCGGCGAACGGCTCGACCAGCTCGGCAACGACGTCTCGGTGATCTTCGATGGCTATCCGCGCACGGCGGCACAGGCCGAAGCGCTCGACGGCATCTTGTCGGCGCGCGGGCGTAAGCTCGACCATGTAATCGAGCTGCAGGTCGAGGAAGATGCGCTCGTCGACCGCATCACCGGCCGCTTCAGCTGTGCCAAATGCGGGGCGGGTTATCACGACCGCTACAAGCTGCCCAAGGTCGAAAACACCTGCGACGTCTGCGGCAACCACGAGTTCAAGCGCCGTCCCGACGACAATGAAGAAACGGTGCGCACGCGCATGGCCGAATATCGCGCCAAGACCGCGCCGATCCTGCCGATCTATGAAGCGCGCGGCATCGTGACGCATGTCGATGGCATGGCGCCGATCGATGAGGTCAACGACGCGATCGAAACGATCCTCGCGGGCTGAGGCTAGCCAGTCCTCCCGGCACCGGTTATTGAGGCGCCAAGGGGGACAGGGTGATGGCAATTTCCAGACATTTTGCGGGCGCGGCGATGATCGGCGCGCTGGCTTTCGCGCCGGTCGCAAACGCCAAGGTCGTCGACCAAAGCGACGCCGGCTTCACCGTCGCGCACACGGGGCAGGTCGCCGCGACCCCTGCCGATGCGTGGAAGATGCTTCGTATGCCCGAAAGCTGGTGGTCGAAAGATCATAGCTGGTCGGGGGACGCCGCGAACTTCTGGCTCGATTCGCAGGCGGGCGGTTGTTTCTGCGAGAAACTGCCCGATACGGGCGGAGGCGTCGGCAGCGTCCAGCACGCGCGCGTCCTCTTTTCAAAACCGGGCCAGATGCTTCGCCTCTCGGGCGCTTTCGGACCGCTGCAAGGCGAGGCGCTGACGGGCACGCTGACGATCCAGATCAAGGAAACCCCGATGGGCAGCGCGCTGCGCTTCGACTATGTCGTCGGCGGCTATATGCGCTTCAAGGTTGCCGACATCGCACCCGCGGTCGACAAGGTGATCGGCGAGCAATTGCTCGGGCTCGCCAATGCGCTCGGCGGCGCGCTGCCGCCGACGCGCGACGAAAAGGCGGCGGGCGAGGGCAAGGACGAGCCGAAGGCCGAAACACCGCCCGTGAAGGATGAGCCTGGCCTTGATGCCGCCGTCGCCGACCTGGTCGAGGAAGAGGCTAAGCCCGCACCCGAAGGTCGCTAGGCGTCGGGTTTGCCGCGCAGCTTGGCGAGCGCAGCGAATGGCCCCGCAGCCTCTTCGCTGAGCACGCCTTTTTCGGCGAGGATGCGGTCCGCGTCGGGATGACGCGGGAAGGGATCGAGCGCGAGCGAGAGCGTCTGCACCGCCGCTTCGCCAAGGTCGACGCGGTCGCCCTCGAGCGGCAGCAAATCGAGTTCGTCGCTGCCGATCTCGATCTCTTCATCCTCGCTGACCGGCGCGTCGACATCGCGCAGGAAACGCAGGTCGAATGGCTCGGCGATCGTCGCGGGGACGGGCAGGTCGGTCGCGGCGCACGCCTGCACCACCTTGGCTTGCACCTCGCCCTTCGCGCCGATGCCGCCGGCGATCGCGCGCACTTCGCCGGTGATAAAAAAGCAGTCGAGCGCGACCAATGCCAGCCGCTCGGCGATCTGGGCGCGGGCCTCGGCATCGGCCTCGACCGACAGGGTGCGGCCATGCGCGGCGTCGGCCAGCGTGACGATCAGCGAGAATTCGGGATCGCTCAATGCCCTGCTCCGCCCAGGCGGTCGGCGGCGATCAGATCTGCCACCGGGGTCGCGGAGAGGGCCGCGCGCAGCGCGGAAACTTCGGTCATCACATGCGCGAGCCCTGGTTTGCCGGGCTCTTGCCCGCGCCACAGGTTGCGGATCAGCGCGCTACGCAATTCGTCCGATCCGTCGGTGGCGCGATAGGCGCCGAGCCGCCCGCCGAGCGCGCTCATCATCCGCCCGACCTGCTTGCCGACCACCATGTCGCCAAAGCCGATCTGGCGCATCTGGCCGTCCATGTCGTTCACGAACAATTCGGTGAGCTGGACGCCCGCGAGCCCGTGTGCCGGCTCGTCGTCGATGCGGTGCAGCACCAGCGCCGTAACAAGACTGACCATATCGAACCGTCCGTCGAGCGTGTCGGGAACGGTGCCCTGCGCATACCAGTGCGGCGCGCGCGCGGTGGCGACGACGGCATTCCATAGCGGGCGGCGCGCCTCGCGCGGATCGGGGTCGGATTTAAAGAGTTTGCGAAGTGAGAACATGGCAGCTGCTTAGGCGCATTCGGGCCGCCGGAAAAGAGCCGCCGGTCAGCTTGTGGCAAGCTTTACTGCGCCACAAGCGGCTTGTGCGCGCTGTCCGCTTGCGGTTAAGAGGCGCGAGAGCCAGCGCCGACCGCCCGGATAAGCGGCGGACCGGCGCAACGGAGATATTTGATGCCGAATTCGATCCTTTTACGTCCTGCCCCGCGCGCGCGCCTCGTCGTGCTCGGCCTCGCCGTCGCGCTGACCGTCAGCGGCTGCGCGCAGCTGAAGGGCCGGCAGGGCTATGTCGTCGACCCGCTGCTGACCGAGGCGATCACGCCCGGCGTCGACAACCGCGAATCGGTCGAAAAGACGCTCGGCCGCCCGACCTTCGTCGGCCAGTTCAGCAACAATGAATATTATTATGTGTCGCGCGAAACGCGCCAGCTCGCCTTTGCGAAGCCGCGTCCGGTCGATCAGCAGGTGCTGCGTGTCCGCTTCGACCCAGCCGGCAACGTCGCTGCGGTCGACCGCACCGGGCTCGAGCTGGTCAGCCGGCTCAGCCCCGAAGGCGACAAGACGCCGACGCTCGGCCGTCAACGTAGCTTCTTCGAAGATATCTTCGGCAACATCGGCGCGGTGGGTGCGCCAGGTGCGGGTGCTCCGGGGCAATAAGCCCGAAGGCAACGACAAAGTCAGTAAAGCGGCGGCGCCCCGGGGCACCGCCGCTTTTTCTTTTATTGTGCGATTCCGCCCGCCGCGAGCACGGCGAGAGTGACGAGGTCCGACGCGGTCGACGCCATCGTCGCGACCTGCACCGGATTTTCCATGCCGACGAGCATCGGGCCGATCACCGCGCCGCCGCCGAGTTCGCGCAGCAGCTTCGCCGACAGGTTCGCCGACTGCAGACCCGGCATGATCAGCACATTCGCGGGCCCCGACAGGCGGCAGAAGGGGTAGTTTTTCATCACCTTGGCATTCAGCGCGACATCGGGCGCCATTTCGCCTTCATATTCGAACGCGGGCTGGCGCTGGTCGAGGATTGCCACCGCCTCGCGGATATTATCGAGCCAGCTTCCCTCGGGGTTGCCGAAGGTCGAATAGGACAGGAAAGCGACGCGCGGTTCGTGGCCCATGCGCCGCGCGACCTGTGCGGTGCGTTCGGCGATATCGGCGAGCATCTCGGCGGTCGGGCGCTCGTTGACCGTCGTGTCGGCCATGAAGATCGTGTGATGCTGGTCGACGAGGACGTGAATACCGAACGGGGTCTTGCCCTCGGCATGGTCGATCACGCGGCGGATTTCGCGCATCGACTGCGAATAGGTACGCGTCGTCCCGGTGATCATCGCATCACCGAGCCCCATCTTGAGCAGCAGCGAGCCGAAGATATTGCGATCGCGGTTGACCATGCGTTCTACATCGCGGCGCAGATACCCGCGGCGCTGCAGCCGTTCGTAAAGCATCTCGACCATCTGCGGCACATGCGGCGAATTGACGCTGTTGTGCACCTCATAGCTTTCGGGATCGGCGACGCCCATCGCGCGGAGCTTGTCGTGCAGCCCCTCGCGCCCGACGAGCACCGGGGTGCCATAACCGCCGTCGCGGAACTGGATCGCGGCGCGCAGCACGGTTTCTTCCTCGCCCTCGGCAAAGACGACGCGCTTCGGATTGTTGCGCGCGGCTTCATAGGCGAGCGTGAGGACCGAAGTCGTCGGGTTGAGCCGGGCGCGGAGCCGGGTGCGATACTCGTCGAGATCCGCGATCGGCTTTTGCGCAACGCCCGTGTCCATGGCCGCCTTGGCGACCGCTGCCGGCACGATTTCCATCAGGCGCGGGTCGAAGGGCGAGGGGATGATATATTCGGGACCGAAGCTCGACGCGCGGCCGCCGTAGGCCGCGGCGACTTCCTCGGGCACCTGCTGGCGCGCGAGGTCGGCGATCGCATAAGCCGCCGCGATCTTCATCTCTTCGTTGATCGCGGTCGCATGAACGTCGAGCGCGCCGCGAAAGATGAAGGGGAAGCAGAGCACGTTGTTGACCTGGTTCGGATAGTCCGAGCGGCCGGTCGCGATGATCGCGTCGGGGCGCGCCGCGCGGGCGTCGGGCGGCGAGATTTCGGGATCGGGATTCGCCATAGCGAAGATGATCGGCGCGGGCGCCATATGCTTCACCATCTCGGGCTTCAGCGCGCCCGCGGCCGACAGGCCGAGGAACACGTCGGCGCCGACGAGCGCCTCGGTCAGGTCGCGGGCTTCGGTCGGCACCGCATGCGCCGACTTCCACTGGTCCATGCCGTCGGTGCGGCCCTGATAGATCGTGCCCTTGCGGTCGCACATAATGACATTTTCATGGGCGACGCCCATCGCCTTGATCAGCGCGGTGCATGCGATCGCCGCGGCGCCGGCGCCGTTGACGACGACCTTCACCGTCGCCAGGTCGCGGCCCGTCAGGTAACAGGCGTTGATCAGACCCGCGGCGGTGATGATCGCGGTGCCGTGCTGATCGTCATGGAACACCGGAATGTTCATGCGTTCCTTCAGCGCCGCTTCGATGATGAAGCAATTGGGCGCCGCAATATCTTCCAGGTTGATGCCGCCAAAGCTCGGCGCCAGCAGTTCGACCGCTTCGATGAAACGCTGGGGATCTTCGGTGTCGACCTCAAGGTCGATCGAATCGACGTCGGCGAAACGCTTGAACAGCACCGCCTTGCCTTCCATCACCGGCTTCGAGGCGAGCGCGCCGAGATTGCCAAGGCCGAGAATCGCGGTGCCGTTCGAGATCACCGCGACCAGATTGCCCTTGATCGTATAATCATAGGCCTTGGCCGGATCCTCGGCGATTGCGAGCACCGGCACGGCGACGCCGGGTGAATAGGCGAGGGACAGGTCGCGCTGCGTCGCCATCGGCTTCGACGCGACGATCTCGATTTTCCCTGGTCGGCCATATTCGTGGTAAAGCAGGGCCTCGCGATCCGAAAATTGCACCTTGCTGCCGCTGTCCATCATTTATCCTCTCAACTGATCCACAAGGCGCGCGCCCGAGCCCATTCCCTAGCGGCGCCTTGGCGAAATGGAACCCGCGAATCGCGCGCGCGTCTTGCCACGGCCCCATATCCGTCCCTAAGCATGTCTTATGCCTGTCACCGCCCGCTCCGCTGCCAATACGAATAGTCCCGCGCCCGCCGCAACGCCGATGATGGCGCAATATTGGTCGCTGAAGGACAAGGCAGGCGATTGCCTGCTCTTCTATCGCATGGGCGATTTTTTCGAGCTGTTCTTCGACGATGCGAAGGCGGCCGCCGCGACGCTCGACATCGCGCTGACCTCGCGCGGCGAGCATGACGGGCAGCCGGTCGCGATGTGCGGCGTTCCCGTCCACGCCGCAGAATCCTATCTCGCGCGGTTGATCCGCGCCGGGCACCGCGTCGCGATCGCCGAGCAGATCGAGACCCCGGCCGAGGCGAAGGCGCGTGGCGGCTCGAAGGCGCTGGTCGCTCGCGACATCGTGCGCTTCGTCACCGCGGGCACGCTCACCGAAGAATCTTTGCTCGAAGGACGGAGCGCGAACCGCCTCGCCGCGCTCGCGCAGATCGGCAGCGACGGCGACGTGGCGATTGCCGCCGCCGATATTTCGACCGGGCGTTTCGAGGTCGTCGCGGTGCGCAGCGAGCAGGTCGATGCCGAACTCGCGCGGCTCGCGCCCTCGGAGCTTCTGCTCAGCGAAAGCGCCGAGGAGCTGCCGATCTCGTCGGCGCGGCAGATCGTGCGCCGCCCGCCCGCAGACTTTTCCAGCACGAGCGCGCAAAAACGCCTCGAAACTTTTTTCGGCGTCCAGACGCTCGACGGCTTCGGCCAGTTCGGGCGCGGCGAAATTGCCGCGATGGGTGCACTCGTCGCCTATCTCGACCATGTCGGCACCGGCGGGCCGACCTTTCTCCAGCCGCCGCTGCGCCACCTCGCATCGGGGCGGATGGCGATCGATGCCGCGACGCGCGAGAGCCTCGAACTCGTCCGCACGATGGCGGGCGCGCGCGACGGCAGCCTGCTCGGGACGATCGACCGCACCGTCACCGCGGCGGGTGCGCGATTGCTCGCCGACGATCTCGCGAGCCCGCTCACCGACAAGGATGCGATCCTCGACCGGCTCGATCTCGTCGATGGTCTTGCGCGCGATTCCTTGTGGCGCGGCGAACTGCGTGCTGCGCTGCGCGCTCTCCCCGATGCCGGGCGTGCGCTCGGCCGCCTCGTCGCGGGGCGTGGCGGCCCGCGCGACCTCGCGCAGCTGCGCGATGCGCTCGGTGGCGCAAGGCTGCTGCGCGAACGGCTCGCGCGTCGGCCCGACCTGCCGCCTTTGCTCATGCGGCTGCTTCCCGGACTCGACGGCCACGGGACGCTCGTCGACGAACTCAGCCGCGCGCTGATCGAAACCCCGCCGGTCGACGCCGCGCAGGGCGGTTATGTCGCCGAAGGCTACGATCATGCGCTCGACGCGCTCCGCGAAACCGCGCGCGACGGGCGCAAGGCCATCGCCGCGCTCGAAGCCGACTATCGCGACCGCACCGGCATCGCTTCGCTCAAGATCCGCCACAATGGCGTGCTCGGCTATCATGTCGAGGTGCCGGCGAAGCACGCCGACGCGCTGATGGCGCCCGAATCAGGCTTCACCCATCGCCAGACGCTTGCGGGCGTCGTGCGCTTCAATTCCGCGGACCTCCACGAAGCCGCGAGCCGGGTGACGCAGGCGGGTGTTCATGCGATCGCCGCCGAGGCCGCGCATCTCGAATTGCTGACCGATGCCGCGATCGCGCGGCGCGAAGCAATCGCTGCTTCCTGCGATGTGCTTGCGCGCATCGACGTTGCCGCGGCGCTCGCCGACCATGCGATGAGCCACAATTGGTGCCGTCCCGACCTCGCCGACACCCCGTGCCTCGACGTCACGGGCGGGCGGCATCCGGTGGTCGAAGCCGCGCTCGCGAAATCGGGCGAACGCTTCGTCCCCAACGATGTCTCGCTCTCGACAAGCGATCGCCTGTGGCTCGTCACCGGCCCGAACATGGGCGGTAAATCGACCTTCCTCCGCCAGAATGCACTGATCGTCGTGCTCGCGCAGGCGGGCGGCTTTGTCCCGGCCGCGTCGGCGAAACTCGGGCTCGTCGACCGGTTGTTCAGCCGTGTCGGCGCGAGCGACAATCTCGCGCGCGGGCGCTCGACCTTCATGGTCGAGATGGTCGAGACCGCGGCGATCCTCGCGCAGGCGACCCCGCAAAGCTTCGTCATCCTCGACGAGGTTGGGCGCGGCACCTCGACCTACGACGGGCTCGCGCTCGCCTGGTCGGTGGTCGAGGCGGTGCATGAGGTCAACAAGTGCCGCTGCCTCTTCGCGACGCACTATCACGAACTGACGCGCCTCGCCGAAACGCTGGGCGCGCTCTCGCTCCACCACGTCCGCGCGCGCGAATGGCAGGGCGATCTGGTGCTGCTCCACGAACTGGCCGAGGGGCCCGCCGACCGCAGCTACGGCCTTGCGGTCGCACGCCTCGCGGGGGTTCCCGCGGGTGTCGTCAAGCGCGCCGAGGCGGTGCTCGCCAAGCTCGAGGCAGGGCGCGAGAAAACCGGCGGGCTCGCCGCAGGCCTCGATGACCTGCCGCTGTTCGCCGCGACGCTTGCCGAAGCGCCCGCCGCAGCGAAGGACGCGCTGCGCGAGGCGCTCGCGGGCATCGATCCCGACGCGCTTGCGCCGCGCGAGGCGCTCGACACGCTGTACGCGCTCAAGCGGTTGATCGCCGACGAATCATGAGCGAGCTGTTCGACAATCTCGACCATCGCCGCGCGATCATCGACCGGCGCGATCTGGCGGCGCAGCTTGACGCGATCGCCGCCGAAAGCAGCGATTCGGGAACGCGCCGCCGCGCGATGGTCGATCTCCTCAAGGCGGCGCTGGAGGATGGCCGCGCCGAGATCGAGCGCCGACTGCTCGAACGGCCTTCCTCGGGCCGCGTCGCGGCGAATGCGATGGCGTTCCTGATCGACCAGATCGTCCGGCTCAGCCATGATTTCACCACCGGCCATCTCTATCCCTCGGCCAACCGATCGGCGGGCGAACGCATCACGCTGATCGCGGTGGGCGGTTATGGGCGCGGCGAAATGGCGCCGCATAGCGACATCGACATCGGCTTCCTAACCCCGTTCAAGCAGACGAGCTGGACCGAACAGGTGATCGAGGCGCAGCTTTATACCTTGTGGGATCTCGGGCTGAAGGTCGGTCATTCGAGCCGCTCGCTCGACGAGATGGTGCGCTCCGCGAAGGAGGATTTGACGATCCGCACCGCGCTGCTCGAAGGGCGCTTCATCTGGGGCGACCGCGCACTTTACGACCAGGCTTCGGCACGCTTCGATGCCGAGGTCGTCGCGGGCAATGCGCGCGCCTTCGTTGCCGAAAAACTTGCCGAACGCGACGAGCGTCACAAGCGCATGGGTGATTCGCGCTACGTCGTCGAACCCAATGTGAAGGAAGGAAAGGGGGGCTTGCGCGATCTTCACACGCTCTTCTGGATCGGAAAATTCATCCATCGCGTGCGCACCGTTCCCGAACTGGTCGGCGCGGGGCTGCTATCGGCACGTGAGCTTCGCCAGTTCGAGCGCGCCGAAAATTTCCTGCTCGCGGTGCGCTGCCACCTCCACACCCTCGCCGGGCGCGCCGAGGACCGGCTGACCTTCGATTTCCAGCGCGAGATCGCGCAACGCATGCACTTCGCCGACCGTCCGGGCAAAAGCTCGGTCGAGCGGTTCATGCAGCTCTATTTCCTCCATGCGAAAAGCGTCGGCGACGTCACCGGCACCTTCCTCGCGCATCTCGACGACCAGATGGCGGCGCGCGGGCGGCGGTTTCTCCCGACGATCCGGCGGCGCCCGGGCAAGCTCCACGGCTTCGTCCTTGATCGCGGCCGGCTTGCGCTGCCCAGCGACGATTTCTTTCAACAGGACCCGGTGCGGCTGGTCGAGATTTTTGCGCTCGCCGACAAGCATGGCCTCGAAATCCACCCGCAGGCGATGCGTCAGGCGCGCCACGATGCGAAACTGATCGACGCGCGGGGGGTGCGGCGCATTCCGCGCGCCAATGCGCTGTTCCTCGACGTGCTGACCTCCCCGCGCGATCCCGAAACGGTGCTACGCTGGATGAACGAGGCGGGGGTGTTCGGCCGTTTCGTTCCCGATTTCGGCCGCGTCGTCGCCCAGATGCAGTTCGACATGTATCACCACTACACCGTCGACGAGCATACGATCCGCGCGATCGGGCTGCTCGCCGATATCGAGCAGAGCCGACTGCAGGAGGATCATCCGCTGTCGACCGCGATCATGGACCAGATCCATTCGCGGCGCGTCATCTATGTCGCGGTGCTTCTCCACGATATCGCCAAGGGGCGCGGCGGCGACCATAGCGTGCTTGGTGCCGAACTCGCGCTGCGGGTATGTCCGCGGCTGGGACTCAACGAGGCCGAGACCGAGACCGTCTCGTGGCTCGTCCGATATCACCTGCTGATGTCGGCCACCGCATTCAAACGCGACCTCGCCGATTTCAAGACGATCCTCGATTTCGCGCAGGTCGTGCAGTCGCCCGAACGTCTGCGCTTGTTGCTCGTGCTCACGGTCGTCGACATCCGCGCGGTCGGCCCCGGGGTGTGGAACGGCTGGAAACGCCAACTGCTCACCGAGCTGTACGATGCCGCCGAAGAAGTGCTTCGTCTCGGCCACAAGCAGCGCGGCCGCGAACAACGGATCGCGAGTAAGAAGGAAGCGGTCGCGGCGCAATTCGGTTTCGACCAGAAAGTCTTCGACAAGGTCGCGAAGCGCCTTCCCGAAAGCTATTGGATCGCCGAACCCGTCGAAGTCATCGCCGCCAATCTGGTTCACATACGCCAGGCGGGCGACGCGCCGCTGCATATCGCTGCGGTCCCCGACGACGATCGCGGCGCGACCTTGGTGATGGTGCTCGCCGCCGACCATCCGGGGCTTTTCTATCGCATCGCGGGCGGCATTCACCTTGCCGGCGGCAACATCATCGACGCGCGCATCCACACGACGCGCGACGGGCTCGCACTCGACAATTTCCTCGTCCAGGATCCGCTCGGGCGCCCGTTCGACGAGCCCGGCCAGATTGGCCGGCTGACCCGCGCGATCGAGGATGCGCTCGCCAACCGCCACAAACTGCTCCCCAAACTGGAAGCCCGCGCGCTCCCGCGCACCCGCGCCGAGGCGTTCCGCGTCGCGCCCAACGTCTTTGTCGATAACAAGGCGTCGAACCGCTTCACGGTGATCGAGGTCAACGCGCAGGACCGCCCGGCGTTGCTCAACCAGCTCGCCTATGCGCTGTTCCAGTCGAAGGTTACGGTGCACAGCGCGCATGTCGCAACCTATGGCGAGCGCGCGGTCGACACCTTTTACGTGACCGACCTGATCGGTGACAAGATCGACAGTGCGGCGCGGGTGAAGTCACTGGAGAAACGCCTGCTCGAAGCGGCGACGAGCCAGAGCGAGGAAGCTGTCGCGGCCTGACCGTTTTGGGGTGGGGAGCGGGCATTCACCATCTCCCATCGGGAGAGGGATACGCAGGCTTGGTTGCGCAGCAACCCAGCCGAAGTTGGGTGAGGGGATCACCCATCAACTGCGAATACGAACCTCAAACTCCCTCACCCAACCCTCTCCCAAGGAGAGAGGGCTTGACGTCCGCTTCCGGTCGAAGGCCGACCTTCAGCGGCCCGTTCAGCCGCCTGCTGGTCCCGCCATCGCCGCCGCCGCGGCCAACACCCCGCCGTTGAACCGCTGCGACAGCGCGGCGTCGGGAATCGCGTTGAAGGCGTGGATCGCGCCGGCATAGCTGTGCAGGTCGACGGGCACGCCTGCGGCGACGAGCCGACGCGCATAGTCGAGATTTTCGTCGAAGAAGAGGTCGAGGCTGCCGGTTGCGATATAGGCGGGGGGAAGCTTCGACAAATCCTTGGCAAGGCTCGGCGAAAACCAGCCGCACCGGTCGTCGTCGATCTGGTAATCGCCCTGCAGCGCGCGCCAGCCGAAGCGGTTGCTCGCGCGCGTCCAGATGAATTCGCCTGTCGTCGGGTTCTGATACGGACAATCGCCGCCGCCGGTGCGATGGTCGAGCATCGGATAGGTTAGCACCTGTCCGGCGATCGCCGGCCCGCCGAGGTCGCGCGCCATGATCGCAAGCGCCGCGGCCAGCCCGCCTCCCGCGCTCTCGCCCGCGAGGATGATCCGGCTTGCGTCGAAGCCAAGCGTATCGGCTTGCCCCGCGAGCCACGCCAGCGCTGAATGGCAATCTTCCTGCGGCGCTGGAAAGGGACATTCGGGGGCGAGGCGATATTCGACCGATGCGACCGGTACGCCCGCAGCAGCGGCCAGCGCCGCGGGACCCGACTGCATTTGCTTCACCGACCCCATCACCATGCCGCCGCCGTGGATATGGAGGATAGCGCCGCCGCGCGGATTGGCCATCGCGGGACGATAAAGGAACACCGGAATGTCCGGGCCGCCGTGGATCGACGGCACCATCATCTCTTCGGGCGCGATCATCGGCGGCGGCAGGATGGCATAGGTTTCCGCCGCCTTCGCCCGAATCTGGGCGATTGGCGCCGAATCGAGATCGACGCGCGGGAAAAGATCGATGATCGGCGCGATCTCGCGGTCGACGAGGTGGCGGGTCGTAATATCAAACTCTCCCTCATATCCTGGCCGCCGCGAAGATAGAGCGGCGCAGTTTAATACGAACCGTTCGCCCTGAGCTTGTCGAAGGGCCGTTCATCCTTTGAGCACCGCTAAGGAAAGAACGGTGCTTCGACAAGCCCAGCACGAACGGACAAGAGGGGACTCAGATTTGGCGCACGACGCTCTAGCCGCGCAGCGCCGCTCCAACCTTCGCCGCTGCGGCGACCACCTTGTCGGCGATCGCTTTCAGCTCGGCTTCGGCGAAGCTTTTTTCCAGCGGCTGCAACTCAACCTCGACTGCCAGGCTCACTTGCCCATCAGGCACGCCCTGGCCGGCAAAGCGGTCGAACAGCCGTGCATCGACGATGCTCGCCTTGTCGGCGCCGCGGACCGCGCGCACGAGATCGGCGGCGGTCAGGCTCGTCGGGGCGAGGAAGGCGAAGTCGCGGCGCACCGATTGTAGCGCGGGGGGCGTGAACGCCGCGCGCGCCGGGCCGCTCGCGCGCTTCGCGGGGATCGCGTCGAGGAAAATCTGCACCGCCATCACCGGGCCGTCGACATCGAAATGGCGGGTCAGCAGCGGGTGGAGCGCGCCGAATTCGGCGAGCACCGCCTTGGGGCCGAGCCGTAGCGTCGCCGACTGGCCGGGGTGCCAGATGCTGCCCTCGCTCACCGCATCCATCACCTGCAAGCGGTCGGCGGGGGCGCCTGCGGCGTCGAGCAGCGCCAAAGCTACGGCCTTGGCATCGAACGCATCGAACGGCGCGGCCTTGCCCGCCTGCCAGCCGCGCGCGCGCTTGTCGCCCGCCATCAGCACGGCGAGCGTCGGATGCTCGGCGTCGGCCAGATAGCGGCGCCCGATCTCGAACAGACGGATGCTGTCCGCGCCGCGCTTCTGGTTGCGCGCCGCCGCGGCGAGCAGGCCGGGCAGCAGCGAGGGCCGCATGACCTTCAGATCTTCGCTGATCGGGTTGGCGAGCGTCCAGTCGCCGCCGCCAAAGGGCGCGACTTCCTGTTCGGCAATGAAGCTCCACGTCACCGCTTCGTGAAAACCCGCGGCCGCTGCGGCGCGGCGCAGGCGGCGTTCGGTCAGCTGTTCGGCGGTTGCGGTCGGTTTCGCTACCCCGTCGCTGCGCGGCAGCGGCACCGACGCGATCGCGTCGAAGCCGGTGATGCGCGTCACTTCCTCGACCAGATCGGGCGCGCCGTCGATGTCGCGGCGCCAGCTCGGCACCTGGACCTGCCAGCGACCGCCCTGTTCGATGACGGTGAAGCCCAGCGCGGTCAGAATCTCCCGCTGCCGCGCCGGATCGATATCGATACCGCCCAGCGTCGCCGACAGCGCGGGATCATAATCGACCGTCTTGACCTCGGCGGGCGGCGTGCCCGCGCGCGTCACCATCGACGGCGTGCCGCCGCAGATGGTCAGGATATGCTGCGTCACGATCGCGGTCGCATCGTCCAGAAACGCCGGATCGACCCCGCGCTCGAAGCGGCTGCGCGCATCGCTCGTCAGGCCGAGCGCCTGTCCGGTCAGCGCGATGCGTTCGGGGGTGAAATAGGCGATTTCGATCAGCACATCGCTCGTCGTCTCGCTGCACCCCGAATGTTCGCCGCCCATGATGCCCGCAATGTCGTGGACCTCGCGCTCGTCGGCGATCACCGTCATGCTGCCGGTGAGCGCATAATCCTTGCCATTGAGCGTCGTGACCGTCTCGCCATCCTTGGCGCGCCGCGCGACGAGCGCGCCATGCAATTTGGCGCGGTCATAGATATGGCTTGGGCGGCCGAGGTCGAACATCACATAATTGCTGATGTCGACGAGCGCCGAGATCGCGCGCTGGCCGACCGCTTCCAACCGGCGGCGCATCCATTCGGGCGCTTGGCCGTTGGTGACGCCGCTGATCGTGCGGCCGAAAAAGGCGGGGCAGGTTTCGGGGTCGTCGGTGCGGATTTCGGTCGCGGGGGCGCCCTCCCCCGCGATCGTCGGGACGTCGAGCGGTTTCAGCGTGCCGAGCCCGGCGGCGGCGAGGTCGCGGGCGATCCCGCGTACGCCCATGCAGTCCTGCCGGTTCGGGGTGATCGAAATGTCGATCACCGGGTCGCCCGCGCCGCTGTAATCGGCAAAGGGGGTGCCCACAGGAGCATCGGCGGGAAGCTCGATGATCCCGTCATGGTCGTCGCCCAGCTCCAGCTCGCGCGACGAGCACATCATGCCGTTCGATTCGACCCCGCGGACCGCGGCGACCTTCAGCTCCATGCCGTTCGCGGGCACGACCGCGCCGGGCAGGCCGAGCACGCCGATCAGGCCGGCGCGCGCATTGGGCGCGCCGCACACGACGGTGAGCGGTGCGCTGCCGTCACCGGTGTCGACGGTCAGCACCTGCAATTTGTCGGCCTGCGGATGTTTCTCGGCGGTGAGCACGCGCGCGACGCGGAAGCCCGCGAGTTTTTCGGCCGGATTCTCGACGCCTTCGACCTCATGGCCGATGCGGTTGAGTGTGGCGACAACATCGGCAACGGCAAACTCGCCATCAAGATGCTCTTTCAGCCAGTCGAGGGTGATCTTCATGCCGAAACCCCCCCGCTCAGCGTTGGGACGCTCAGCGCGCCGAACCCGTAATGCGCCAGCCAGCGCAGGTCGCCGTCGAAAAAGGCGCGCAGATCGTCCATGCCATATTTGAGCATCGCGAGCCGGTCGACGCCGACCCCGAAGGCGAAGCCCTGCCACTCGTCAGGATCGAGCCCGCAATTCGCAATGACGCGGCGATTGACCATGCCGCTGCCGAGCAGCTCCATCCACGCATGTCCCGCGTCGTCGCCGTTGCCGCCGACGATGCGGCGGCCCTTTTCCTGCTTATAGCCGACATCGACTTCGGCCGAGGGTTCGGTGAACGGGAAATAGCTGGGGCGCAGGCGGAGCACGATGTCGTCGCGCTCGAAATAGGCCTTCAGGAAGGTTTCGAGCGTCCATTTCAGGTGCCCCATATGGATGCCGCGATCGATGACGAGACCTTCGACCTGGTGGAACATCGGCGTGTGCGTCGCATCGCTGTCGCTGCGATAGACGCGGCCGGGCGCGATGATGCGGATCGGCGGCTGTTGCGACATCATCGTGCGGATCTGCACCGGCGAGGTGTGCGTGCGCAGCAGCATCGCGCGGCCTTCGACGTCCGTGTCGGGGAAATAGAACGTGTCGTGCATTGCGCGCGCGGGATGCGTCTCCGGAATGTTGAGCGCGGTGAAGTTGCGCCAGTCGTCCTCGATCTCAGGACCCGTCGCAACGGCGAAACCCATGTCGGCGAATATTTCGGCGAGTTCGTCCATCACCTGGCTGACCGGATGGATGCTGCCGCGCGGGCTTGTGTCGGCGGGCAGCGACATGTCAATCGCTTCGGCCGCCAGCTTCACGTCGAGCGCCGCAGCATCCAGTTCCGCTTTGCGCGCCGCAAGCCCCGCGGTCACCGCCTCGCGCAGGCTGTGGATCTCGGGACCCTTCGCTTGCCGCTCGTCGGGTGTCATGCCGCCCAGCGTCTTGAGCAGTGCGGTGATGGTGCCCGCCTTGCCCAGCGCCGACACACGCAGCGCTTCGATCGCGTCGAGGTCGGCCGCCGCCGCTATGTCACCCATAAGCTGGGTCTGGATGGCCTGGATATCGCTCATCGTCGTTCGTCCTGTTCCGGCGGCATTGGCGCTGCCGGCCTGCTTTTTCGCTTCTGTTAGGATATGGCGGCTGCCCGCCCGTCCGTCGCCTGCCGCTTGCACCGAACGCCCCGCGCGGGTCAAGCCTGATGGCGGAAAACGGGGCTATCCTGCAGGCTTGTGCAGACCCTGTACTGCGGCCCCCGCGGCGGCGGCGCGGGCGAACGCCGCCGCGCCCAAAATAGGCTTGGGGCGCGCGGCATAGTCGCGCGGGCTCATCCCCATGAAACGCTGAAAGTCGCGCGTGAACTGCGCCTGGTCGTAATAATGATGATCCATTGTATCGATCCACGCCATCGACGGGTCGAGCATGAAGCGCGCGAGGCTGCGCAGGAAGCGCTGGCGCAGCAGGAGCAATTTGGGCGAAAAACCGAAGGCGCGGTGGCTCAGCCGCTCGATCGACCGTTCGGAGAGGCCGAGCTTGGCCGAAAGATCGGCTACGCTCGTCACCTCGTCATCGACCAGCGCCTGATGCGCGGCGAGGATGGAAGGATCGTCGGGCGGCGCATCGGCGAGGAGGGCGCAGACATGGGCGTCGATCAGCGCCGCCGCGGCATCGACGTCATTCACTTGCCGCAAGGCTTCGAGTAGCGGCGCGAAGCGAGCAAAGGCCGGGTGGGCGCTGCCGTCGGTCATCCGGTCGGCGAGCTCCTCGGCGGGCAGCGGAATGAATTTGGCCCAGCCCATCGGCAGGATGCCGATCCCCCAGGCGCGCATATTGCCCGCCGAGAAATGGGTCGCCGTGCTCGTCGGGCCGGTGGCGATGAAGCGCGGCGTTTCGGTCAACGGGCTGTCGCCGATCGCCGCGCGCGGCGGGTCGCCCTCGACAAATCGCAGGTTTGCCCATTCGGGGTGTAGATAATCCTCGACCCGGCCGCCGCCGGGAACCGCGACTTCGCTGAGGTAAATGGTGCTGACATAGGGGCGCAGGGCGGGCGACAGCGGAAAGAAGTGCGTGGCGACGCGCGCGTCGGCGGGAAGGTCATGAGATGCGTCGCGTTGCGCCATGCTGTCCCATTTTGAGCTAAAAGAGCATGAATAACAATGCCCCGACCCCGGCTGGTGTCGGGTTCTTACAATTTTATACGCCGCGACTGCGTCATAGTTGCGTGGCCCGCTCCAAAAAGGGGTGCGAGGAGAATTGTGACGCGACGCCAACAGGGTGGGGCCTGGCGGGGACCTGAAATAGACGACTGATTTTCCGAGCTTCGTCCCGGCCGGCAGCTTTCTGCGACCCACGGCTATTCGGAACGGGCGGGGGGGGCGATGGTTTCCACTGGAACCATTGTCGAGGCGGCGTGGAGCGGGAGCTTCGCGCCGCCTCTTCTGTTTGGGGTCTGGTCAAGTCAGCTTGGGGTAGGAAGCGGTCGTATCCTATATTCGTCATTCCCGCGAAAGCGGGAACCCAGCGATGGGCCAGCCGACGGACGCTCTGGGTCCCCGCTTTCGCGGGGATGACGAAGAGGAGATAGGAAGTGGCCGCAATCTGTCGAAAGCCACCAGTCCGATCACAAGTCTCCAAAAGAAAAGGGCGGCCCCGTCGGGACCGCCCTTGTTTCGTCTCGCTAGACTGAAAACGTCAGGCTGCCTTGGGCAGCGCCGCTTTCGCCTGAGCGATGATCGCCCCGAAGACATTGCCTTCGTTCATAGCAAGGTCGGCCATGACCTTGCGGTCGAGTTCGATCCCGGCCAGCTTCACGCCGTGCATGAACTGCGAATAGGTCAGGCCTTCGGCGCGGACTGCGGCGTTGATGCGCTGGATCCACAGGCCGCGGAAATTGCGCTTCTTAACCTTGCGGTCGCGATAAGCATATTGGCCGGCCTTTTCGACCGCCTGCTTGGCGACGCGAATGGTGTTCTTGCGACGGCCGTAATAGCCCTTCGCCTGTTCCAATACGCGTTTGTGCTTGGCGCGCGTGGTGACGCCGCGTTTGATGCGTGACATGCTCTAGCGCTCCTTACTTCAGGCCGTAAGGCGCCCAGAGGCGCACATGGGCCACATCCGAATCGCTCAGCACGCTGGTGCCGCGGTTGGTGCGGATATATTTCGCATTGTGGCTGCTCAGGCGGTGGCGCTTGCCGACGACGCCGTGCTTCACCTTGCCTGAGGCGGTGAATTTGAAGCGTTTCTTCACACCGCTCTTGGTCTTCATTTTGGGCATTTTGGTCTCCTTTGGAAGTCCGTTTGCGTATCGACCTGGCAGCCCTTTCAGCCAGCCGACACAATCGGAAGCGGGGCGCTTAGGGGGATTCGCGCCGAAATGCAAGCGTTGCGGCGCTCAAGTGCCGGCGCCCGCACTCAGTGGTGGCAGGCGAGCCCGTCAATCACATCTTCGAGTCGCGCCGGATCGCCCAGCGCGATGACATGCCCCGCGCTGTCGGCGTTCAGCCGATCGCCGTTCCAGTCGCACATCGTCCCGCCCGCGCCCTCGACGATCGGCACCAGCGCAGCGAAGTCGTGAAGCTTCAGCCCGGCCTCGACCACCAGGTCGATATGCCCGCTCGCGAGCAGGCCGTAATTATAACAGTCGCCGCCGAAGACCATGCGCTTGTGCGACGTCTTCGCCGCCAGTGCCATGAAATGCTCCGCATCATGGTCGGCAAAATATTGCGGGCCGGTGGTCGCAAGAACCGCATCGCCCAACTCGCGGCAAATGCGCGTGCGCGCGGGCGCCCCATTGAACATGGTCGGCTGCCCCAGCGCGCCGACCCAGCGTTCGCCCGCGACCGGTTGGTCGATGATGCCGAGGATGGGCCAGCCGTCTTGGAGCAGCGCGATCAGCGTGCCAAAGATCGGGCGGCCCGCCATGAAGCTGACTGTCCCGTCGATCGGGTCGAGCACCCACTGACGCGATGCGTCGACGCGTTCGGCGCCATATTCCTCGCCGATGATTCCGTCGCGCGGCGCCTCGGCATCGAGCAGCCGGCGCATCGCAGCCTCGGCGCTGCGGTCGGCCTCGGTCACGGGCGAGGCGTCGGCCTTGGCTTCATGCGCAAAGGCGGCGCGGAAAAGCGGACGGATCGCCTCGCCGGCGGCGTCGGCGAGGCGATTGGCGAGGAGAAGGTCTGATGTGAGCGACATGATCTTCCGCTAGCCCAGCACCGCCCGCGCCGCCAGCCCAAGCGCGCCGATCCCGCAGGCTCGATCGTAGTTTTTAATAATTTTACAAAGATGGTATAACTTGTAAAATAACAACCATGGCAGGCGATTTTCACCTTGGGCCGATCATCACGACTTTTGCGCGCTACGGGCTTCGCAAAACGTCGATGGAGGATGTCGCCATCGCGCTCGGCGTGTCGCGGCAGGCGCTCTATAACCGTTATGGATCGAAGGGCGCCTTGATCGGCTGGGCAACCAAAGCGCTGATCGACACCTCGCTGGACGACGCGCTCGCCAGCATCAACCAGCCGGCGAAGACGCTCGTTGAGCGCTTGGCCGATGCGTTCGACGCATGGGTCGGCCGGCATATCGAGGCGCTGCGCGCGTCGCCGCACGGCACCGAAATCGTCGCGATGCTTCAGCGCGATCCCCCCGAGGCGGTGCGCGCAGCCGAGCGCCGACTGGTCGCGGCGATGGCCGAGGCGATCCGGTTCAGCGGACCGGGTTCGGCTGTCGCGCGCGCGGGCAGCATGGCGCAGGCTTTATGCTGGACGGCCCGCGGCCTCGCCCATGCCGTGCCCGATCACGCGACCTTCCGGCGACAGCTCGATCATATCGTCAGCGCGCTCGTCGCGCGCTGACGCGATCAGTCGAAAAGCGAGGAGACGCTCGATTCGTCGGCGATGCGCTTGATCGCTTCGCCGAGCAAAGGCGCGACGGTGAGCGCGCGGACCTTGCCGCTGTCGTTCACCGCATCGGTCGGCTGGATCGAATCGGTGATGACGAGCTCGGTAAGCTCGCTCGCATCGACGCGCGCGACCGCGCCGCCCGACAAGACACCGTGGGTGCAATAAGCGACGACGCCCTCGGCGCCCGCGGCCTTCAGCGCCGCGGCGGCGTTGCACAGCGTCCCCGCCGAATCGACGATGTCGTCGATCAGGATGCAAAAGCGACCCTTCACGTCGCCGATGATGTTCATCACTTCGGATTCGCCGGCGCGCTCGCGGCGCTTGTCGACGATCGCGAGCGGGGCGTTGTCGAGCCGCTTGGCGAGCGCGCGCGCGCGGACCACGCCGCCGACGTCGGGCGACACGACCATCAGATTCTTGCCCGCGAAGCGCGCCTGGATGTCGGCGCTCATCACGGGCGCGGCATAAAGGTTATCGGTCGGGATATCGAAAAAGCCCTGGATCTGCCCGGCGTGCAGGTCAATCGCAAGGACGCGGTCGGCGCCCGAAGTGGTGATCAGGTTCGCGACCAGCTTGGCCGAGATCGGCGTGCGCGGGCCGGGTTTGCGGTCCTGACGGGCGTAACCGAAATAGGGGACGACTGCGGTGATGCGCTTGGCCGAGGCGCGGCGCAGCGCGTCGTTGATGATTAGCAATTCCATCAGATTGTCGTTCGCGGGGAAGTTCGTCGGCTGAACGACGAACACATCCTGACCGCGGACATTCTCGTGGATTTCGACGAAGACCTCTTCGTCGGCGAAACGGCGCACGCTGGTATCGGTCAGCGGCAGTTCCAGATAGTCCGCGATCGCGCGGGCGAGAGGAAGATTGCTGTTGCCGGAGATAAGTTTCATGGGGTGCGATGCCCTTTCGCGGCGGACGGGATTGCGCGCCCCCTTAGCCAGCGCGAGCGGATAGGGGAAGGGGTTAAAGCCCGATCCGCTGCGCGCGCCGCAGTTGAAATCGGCGCGCGTCGGCCTAAACCACGGGCATGATACAAAAGCTGACCATCGTTCTTTCGCAAATGACGCAGGTCGTCGGCGATCTTGCCGCCAACGCCGCCGCGATGCGCGAAGTCCGCGCGCGGCACGCCGACGCCGATCTGATCCTTTACCCCGAGCTGCAACTGATCGGATACCCGCCCGAGGATCTGGTGCTGAAGCCCGCGCTGGCGGCGCGCGCCGCGACGATGCTCGCCGAATTGGCCGCCGATACCGCCGATGGCGGCCCGGCGATGCTGGTCGGGTCGGTCGAGCGGGAGGGCGACGCGCTTTATAATATCGTCGCGTTGCTCGACGGCGGCCGGATCGTCGCGACGCGAAGGAAACATGAACTGCCCAATTACGGCACCTTCGACGAGAAGCGCGTCTTTGCCCCGGGGCCGCTTCCCGACGTCGTCGAATGGCGTGGCGTCAAGCTGGGCCTGCCGATCTGCGAGGATGGGTGGTTGCCGAAGGTTTGCCAGCATCTGGTCGGGCAGGGCGCCGAGCTGCTGATTTCGGTCAACGGCAGTCCGTATGAGATCGACAAGGACGAGCGGCGTCTGACGCAGGTGTTCGCGGGCCGTGTCGCCGAAACCTCGTTGCCGCTGATTTTCCTCAACCGCATCGGCGGGCAGGACGAGATTGTGTTCGACGGCTGCTCGTTCGTATTGAACAGCGAAGGGACGACGGCGCACCGGCTGACCGATTGGGAGGCCGAGGAGCGCGTGACGCGCTGGACGAAGGGCACCGATGGCTGGACCTGCGAAGCGGGGGCGATCGCTGAATGGGAGGCGCATCCCGCCGATATCTATAGCGCGATGATCGTGAGCTTGCGCGACTATGTCGAGCGCAACCGCTTCCCCGGGGTCGTGCTCGGCCTCTCGGGCGGAATCGATTCGGCGATCTGCGCCGCGATCGCCGCCGACGCGCTGGGGCCAGACAAGGTCTGGTGCGTGATGATGCCGAGCCGCTTCACCAGCGAGGAGAGCCTGAACGATGCCGCGGGCTGCGCGAAGATGATCGGATGCAAGCTCGATACGATTTCGATCGTGCCCGCAGTGGAGGCATTCGACGCTATGCTCGCCGGCAGTTTTGCCGACAAGGATGTCGATATCACCGAGGAAAATGTCCAGTCGCGCATTCGCGGCGTGACATTGATGGCGCTCAGCAACAAATTCGGCCCGATGCTGCTGACGACGGGCAACAAGAGCGAGATGAGCGTCGGTTATGCGACCATCTATGGCGACATGGCGGGCGGCTATAATCCGCTGAAGGACGCGTACAAGATGACGGTGTTCGCGCTCGCTGAATGGCGCAATGCGAATGTCCCGCGCCTGTCGCGCAACCCGGTGACGCCGGTAATGCCCGCGAATATCGTCACGAAGCCGCCGAGCGCCGAACTGCGCCCCGACCAGAAGGATGAGGACAGTCTGCCGCCTTATGCCGACCTTGACCGCATGCTCCATATGCTCGTCGAGGAAGAAGCGAGCGTCGACGATGTTGTCGCGAAATATGGATTCGATCGCGATGCGGTGGCGCGGATCGAGCGATTGCTGATGCTCGCCGAATATAAGCGCCGCCAGGCGCCGCCGGGGGTGAAGCTGTCGACGCGCAATTTCGGGCGCGACCGGCGTTATCCGATCACCCATGGTTTTCGTACCGCCTGACTCGCGCCGCGCGCGAAACAGGCTATAGGCGCGGCCATGACTGTCGTGACCCGCTTCGCTCCCTCGCCGACCGGCACCCTCCATGTCGGCAATGTCCGCACCGCGCTCCACAATTGGCTGTGGGCGCGCAAGCATGGCGGGCGTTTCCTGCTGCGCATCGACGACACCGACCTCGAACGGTCGAAAGAGGAGTATGTCGACGCGATTCGCGCCGACCTTGCGTGGCTCGGTTTCGATATTGACGGCGAGGAACGCCAGTCGGCGCGCTTTGCGCTCTATGAGGCCGAGTTCGCCAAGCTGAAGGCGGCGGGGCGCGTTTATGCCTGTTACGAAACCCCCGAAGAACTCGATATCCGCCGCAAGATATTGCTCTCGCGCGGGCTGCCGCCGGTTTATGAGCGCAAGCCTGATGGCGCGCCCGCCCCCGAGGGTGTGGCGCCGCACTGGCGCTTCCGGCTCGACCATGACGCGGCGATCGAGTGGATCGATATGGTTCGCGGACCGCAACATTTCGAACCGAAAACCATGTCGGACCCGGTGGTGCGCCGCGCCGACGGTAGCTGGCTCTATCTGTTGCCGAGCGTGATCGACGACATCGCGATGCGAATCACCCATGTCGTGCGCGGCGAGGATCATGTGTCGAACACCGCGACGCAGATTCAGATGTTCGAAGCGCTCGGCGCGACGCCGCCCGCCTTTGCGCATGAGGCTTTGCTCGTGGGGACCGAGGGCAAATTGTCGAAGCGGCTCGGCTCGCTTGGTATGGCGAACCTGCGCGAAGACGGCATCGAGCCGATCGCGCTGGTCGCATTGCTTGCCCGATTGGGGACGAGCGATCCGGTCGAGCCGGTGACAGACGTCGCCCCGCTGGTCGAAAGCATCGATTTTGCGCGCTTCGGCCGCGCGCCCGCGCGCTTCGACGAGGCCGAACTGGCGCTGCTGAACCAGAAGATATTGCATCACACCGATCATGCGGCGGTTGCGGACCGTCTGCCGACCCCGATCAGCGAAGCGCGCTGGAACGCGATTCGCCCGAACCTGACGACGGTGGCCGAGGCGGCCGAGTGGGTGTCGGTGTTCGACGGTCCCTTTGCCTCGCCAGCGGCCGAAGAGGTCGACCGCGCGGTGCTGGCCGCCGCCGCCGCCGCCGCGCCCGGCGTCGACTGGAGCGCCGACCCTTGGCACACGCTGACCGGCGCCGTCAAAGACGCGACGGGGGCAAAGGGGCGCGCGCTGTTCCTGCCGCTGCGCCGTGCGCTGACTGGGCGTGACCATGGCCCCGACATGGCCGAGCTGCTGCCGCTGATCGCCAAGGATCAGGCAGTCGCGCGGCTTTCCGTTACCTGACGACCCATATTGGCGATCCCCCCTTGCTTACCGATTCGCTTGACATGTGACGTGATGTTATAATATCACGTTGATCTGACCTGGCCGACAGCAACGGTGGGAACGCGGCGGGGCCGAGTCATAGAGGCAAGGAGAGATGCCATGACCCTGATACCCTTGATTTCGGCGATTATAGCCGCGCCTGACGCGACCACCGCGCCAGCCGGAGCGGCAACCGCCCTCCCTCGTAACAGCTATGGAAGCGACTCGGGCCGCCACCCGGTCGCCGCGCTATTCGCCGTGGGACTGCCCGCTGCGCTGGTGGTGGCGGTCGCGCTGTCGCCGATGATTATCGAGATGACACCGAAGAGCGAGCCGATGACCGGGACGTTGATCGAACTCGAAAAGCCGCTCGATCCGCCGCCACCCAAACAGGCCGAAGATGTCGAGCCGACGCCGCGGAGCGCATCGACGCCCGACGTCGTGGTCCCTATCTTTCCAACAACGCCCTTAAAGGAACCTTGGGCCGATACCAGGCCCTCGATACCCGACATCGGCCCCGTCGATCCCGGCCCGCCAGTACGCGCAGCCGATCCGCCGACCATAGCGAAGTTGGTGCTCGCGCAGCTCGACGAGCGCTATGCGGGTCTCTTCCAGCCCGATTATCCGGCGCGGGCACAGCGCGAGGGGGTCGAGGGGGTTGTGGTCGTCCGCGTGCTGATCGGCACCGACGGGCGAGTGAAGGCGGTCGAACTGGTCAGCACCGACGATCCGGCATTTTTCGAGGCGACGAAGCGGCGTGCGCTGACCAAATGGCGCTTCAAGGCTGCAACGCGCGGCGGGGTGCCCGAGGAAAGCTGGAAAGAAATGCGCGTCCGTTTCGAAATCAAGAACGCATAGCGCCCTAAACCCGACCCCTCCCGGGCGGGCGGTTTTGTGCCGCCCGCCCGCTCCTTTCGCTTGACAGAAAGGCCGAATCCCGCCAAAGGCGCCCGGATATTGAGGGGCGGCGCGGCGTCGCGCGGCCCTTTCATGTTTTTCACACCAACGTCGGGGCCCTAGTCCCGCCGCATCCCTCGGACCTCCGGTGGATGTGCAGTTATTTCGAGGAACAGGGCCATGGCCAAGCCGACGACCGTCAAGATCAAGCTGGTGAGCACCGCCGACACGGGCTTTTTCTATGTCACGAAAAAGAACCCGCGCACGATGACCGAGAAGATGTCGGTGCGTAAGTACGACCCGCGTGTCCGCAAGCACGTCGAGTTCAAGGAAGCGAAGATCAAGTGATGCATTTCCCCATGCGCTGAAAGCGCGTGGGGCGGAAATGCGTCATCCTGGCGAAGGCTGGGATATAGAAGGGCGGCCCCGCGCCGCCCTTTTTCGTGCGCGTCTGAAAGTGGGTTTTGGGGTGGTGAGCGGACGTTCACCCTCTCCTAAAGGGAGAGGGCTTTATGGCCGCTATCGGTCGTCAGCAGACGCTCAAGCAAACGCTCCGACGCTCTCGATAAACTTGATCACCGAAATCGGTTTGGAGACATAAGCTTCCGCGCCTGCCGCCTTGATCTGCTCCTCATCGCCCTTTCCCGCATAGGCGGTGACCGCCATGATCGGGACGCTGCGCAAGGTCAGGTCGGCCTTCATCTGGCCGATCAGTTCGAGCCCGCTGACATGCGGCAACTGGATATCCATGATGATCAGGTCGGGCGACACTTCGCGCGCCTTGGCCAGCGCGTCACGGCCGTCGCGCACGGGATGCGCGCTATAGCCATGGGCGTTGAGCAGGTCGCAGAACAGGCGGAGGTTAAGCTCATTATCTTCGACGACCAGGATGGTCTTGCCCATGTTACTTATGTTCCCCACCTTGCATCCGCGGTCCGTTTAGGCGAATCGGCCGCACGACACAATTGCATCGCGACGAAGGGACTTACGACTTGCAGGATGGCGATGCCGCGCTGGCGCTTCAGGCGCTCGGATGGATCTTGAGCGACGAACCGCGCGCCGAGCGGCTGCTGGGTCTGACCGGGCTTGCGCCCGATGAACTGCGCGCGTCGCTGGGCGAGCAGGCGACGCTCGCGGCGATCCTGTCGTTCCTGACCGCCCACGAAAGCGACCTTATCGCCTGCTCCGATGCGTTGCAGGTGCCGCCGGCCAGCATCGCCGCCGCCGCGCAAAGGCTCGAAGGCCAGCCATCCGAAGGAACCACCGCATGAACCGCCCGCTCGTCATCACCGATTGCGACGAGGTGCTGATGCACATGGTCGTCCCCTTCGCCGAATGGGTCGACGCCGAACATGGCGTGATCTTTCGTATCGAGGATGCGAGCTTCGCGAACGCGCTGAAGCGCAAGGAGTGCGGCACGCCGCTCGAGGCGGCCGAGGTTTGGCCTTTGCTCGACGGCTTCTTCCGCAAGGAAATGATGCGGCAATATCCGATCCCCGGCGCGCTTGCGGCGATGGCGGCGATCGGTGCCGAGGCCGATATCGTCGTGCTGACCAATGTCGGGCCCGAACATCAGCAGGCGCGGATCGAACAGCTCGCGCTCCACGATTTCCACGCGCCGGTGATCGGCAGCCGCGGCGGCAAGGGCGAGCCGGTGCGCCGCCTGATCGAAGAGTATAAGCCCTCGGTCGCGGTGTTCGTCGACGACCTGGCGGGTCATCATCATTCGGTCGCGCAGGAGGCGCCCGATGTTTGGCGCCTGCATCTCGTCGGCGAGCCCGCGATTGCCGACAAGATCGCGCCCGCGCCTTACGCGCATGCCCGAATCGACAATTGGAAAGAGGCGCAGCGCTGGATATTGGCGCGCCTTGCCGAAAACATCCCCGCCCCGGCCGCCGAGCCGGTTTAATCAAGGAACGACCAATGGATATCGCCGCCAAAATCGCCGAACTCGGCCTCGAACTTCCCAAGCCCGCCGCGCCGGTCGCCGCTTATGTCCCCGTCGTCGAACATGGCGGCCTGCTCTATGTCAGCGGCCAGCTGCCATTCCGCGACGGGCAGGTCGTGACTGGCCGCCTGGGCGAAGACGTCGACGTCGCGGGCGGTCAGGATGCCGCGCAGCGCGTCGCGCTGATGCTCGTTGCGCAGATCGGGCAGGCGCTCGGCGGCGACTGGTCGCGCGTCGCGCGCATCATAAAGCTCGGCGTTTTCGTCAACAGCACCCCCGGTTTCACCGATCAGGCGAAGGTCGCGAATGGCGCGTCGGACCTGTTCGAGGCGCTGTTCGGCGATGCGGGGCGCCATGCGCGCGCTGCGGTTGGCGTTGCGGTGCTGCCACTCGGCGCGGCGGTCGAGGCCGACGCGATCGTCGCGGTGCGCCCGGCCTAAATCATGGCCGAGGCCGACCCGCCGGCACGCGCCATCTCGCTCGGTAGCGGCGTTGCCGCGATCGAAGCCGCGGCGTGGGACGCACTGCACGATGGCAGCAACCCATTTGTCGGTCACGCCTTCCTGGCGTTGCTCGAAGACTCGGGCAGCGTCGGGGCGGGCACCGGATGGCAGGCGGCGCCGCTGCTCGTCGAGGATGCCGGCGGCGCGCTCGTCGCCGCCGCGCCCGCCTATCTCAAATCGCACAGCCAGGGCGAATATGTCTTCGACCATGCATGGGCCGATGCGTGGGCGCGTGCGGGCGGCGATTATTATCCGAAGCTGCAGATCGCGGCGCCCTTCACCCCGGTGCCGGGGCCGCGCCTGCTCTCGAACGACAAGGGCGACGCGCTGCTGCTGCTCCGCGCCGCGGAGGCGGTGGTGCGGCAGAACCAGCTGTCTTCGGCGCATGCCACCTTCGTCGCGCCCGAGCAGATGTCGTTGTTCGAGGAAGCGGGGTGGCTCATCCGCCGCGATATCCAGTTTCATTTCGCGAACGCGGGCTATCGCAGCTTCAACGATTTCCTCGCCACGCTGACTTCGGCAAAACGCAAGCAACTGCGCAAGGAGCGGCTACGCGCGATCGAGGGGCTGCGGATTGAGGAGCTCACCGGCGATGCGATCCGCCCCGACCATTGGGACGCGATGTGGCTTTTCTATCAGGACACCGGCGCGCGCAAATGGGGGCATCCGTACCTCACGCGCGAAGCCTTCGACCTGATGGGTGAAAGGATGGCCGAGCAGATCATCCTGCTCATCGCCTATGACGGCGAGGAACGGCCGGTCGCGGGCGCGCTGCACTTCCTCGGTGCCGATACATTATACGGTCGCTATTGGGGCTGCCAGATCGACATCCCCTATCTGCATTTCGAACTATGCTATTACCGCGCGATCGATATTGCCATCGAACGCGGCCTGGCGCGTGTCGAGGCGGGCGCGCAGGGCGGGCACAAGCTCGCGCGCGGCTATGGCCCCGTCGCGACCTGGTCGGCGCATTTTATCGCGGACACGGGATTTCGGCGCGCCGTCGCCGACTATCTCGAACAGGAACGGCAAGCGGAAGCGGTCGAGATGGATTGGCTCGAAGGGCACACGCCCTTCAAGCGGAAGGATTAGGCCGCGAAGCGGCGTGCTGCGGGACGGCGCGCCGTCTCGTCGAGCCAGGCGCGCGCCTGACGCTGCGCTTCCGCGATCTCGTCGCGGCTCATTTCGTCCGACAGGTCGGCGCGGCACTGCTGGCCTTCGACATTGCCGCCGAGCGCTGCCAGGTTGAACCATTTATGCGCCTGGATCAGGTCGACATCGACCCCGCCAGTGCCGGTCGAAAAAGCGATACCGAGATCGAAATACGCATTGGCGTCGCCGCGTGCGGCGTCGAGCAGACGGCTCTCGATCAGATATTGGGCAGACTTCAGACTATTCGCCATGATAACCCCCTGTCGCTTCCCCCCACAGGAAGCTTCGGCCCCCAACCTTGCGGCTTATGGTCAACAAAGCGTTAACGGTGCATCGATTTTCTTGTGGATGGGACAGGGGGTCCCCGGAAACCTGGGATTTTTGCGGTTAATCAACCGACTGCCAAATTGTCTATCAACCGCGTTTTTCCAATCCGCGCAGCTGCCAGAAGCCGCGCTGGCTTGCGAAAGGCGTCCAGTCTTTCGAGGCTGTCGGCATCGGCGAGCGCGACATAATCGACGCTGTCAAAGCCGCTCTTGACGATCGCCGCCTCGGCCTTGGCGAGCGTTTCGTTCACCTCGTCGCCGCCCGCAATCGCTGTCGCCGCCGCCTTCAACGCCGCGGGAAAGGCGGTCGCAGCGGCTCGCTGATCCTTTGACAGATAGGCATTGCGCGACGACAGCGCGAGGCCGTCGGTGTCGCGTGCGATCGGCGCGCCCAAAATGTCGATGCCGAAATCGAGGTCGCGCGCCATGCGGCGGATGATCGCGAGCTGCTGCCAATCCTTTTCGCCGAAGATCGCCACGTCGGGCCGCACCTGATTGAACAACTTGGCGACGACGGTCGCAACGCCGTCGAAATGCCCCGGGCGCGCCGCGCCGCAATAATCGGCGCCGAGTTCGGAAACCTCGATATGCGTGCTGTGCCCCGACGGATAGACGGTCGCGACATCGGGCGCCCAGAGCAGGCTCGTGCCTTCCTGCGCCAGCATCGCCGCGTCGCGCGCCTCGTCGCGCGGATAGGCGGCAAAATCCTCATTGGGGCCGAATTGGGTCGGATTGACGAAGATCGACACGACGGCATGGTCCGCAACACGCTTCGCCATGCGGACGAGCGAGACATGGCCGTCGTGCAGCGATCCCATCGTCGGCACGAGCGCGACGCTCTTGCCCCCTTGCTTTAGTGCCGTAACGGCACGTTGCAGCATTGCGATGTCACGGATGATTTGCACGCCCGGTCGGCCTCCGATATTGGCGCGACTATATCACTTCGCGCGTCGGCCGCCCATGCCGCGCAAACAGGAAAATCGCAACGCTCATGACGAAGCCCGCACCGCACCGCATCATCTTTGCCAATGAAAAGGGTGGGACCGGAAAATCGACCTGCGCCGTGCATTTCGCGGTCGCGCTGGCGAGCCAGGGCTGGCGCGTTGCGGGGATCGATCTCGATCCGCGCCAGCGCACCTTTCACCGCTATCTCGAAAACCGCGAACAGACCGCGAAGCGCCGCGAGATAACGCTGCCCACCCCGCGCTTCGAGGTGTTCACCGGCTCGACGGTCGAGGAACTCGACGAGCAGGTCGCGCGGCTCAGCGAAGACGCCGATTACATCATCGCCGACACACCCGGCCGCGATGACGTCTTCGCGCGCCACCTCGCGACGAGCGCCGACACGCTCGTCACCCCGATCAACGACAGCTTCATCGATTTCGACCTGATCGGCCAGGTCGATCCCGAAACCTTTCAGGTCACCCGTCCCAGCTTCTATTCCGAACTGATCTGGGACGCGCGCAAGACGCGCGCGAAGACCGACGGGCGGACGATCGACTGGATCATCCTGCGCAACCGCCTCCAGCATGTCGACGCGCACAATATGCGCCGCGTCGGCGAGGCACTGACCCAGTTGTCGCGGCGCGTCGGCTTCCGCGTCATCCCTGGGCTTGGCGAGCGCGTTATCTATCGCGAACTTTTCCCCGCTGGCCTCACCCTGCTCGACAAGGCGCATCTCGGCGGCATGGGGATTGGGCATGTCGTCGCGCGGCAGGAACTGCGCGAAGCGATGGGAGGATTGAACCTTCCCGCGCGCGAGCGGTTCCACCCGGACGGCGACCTTTTCGCCGCCGCCTGAATTCCGTCTCTCCCCCAAGAGGATCCCCCATGACCCATGTTTTCCATCCGACGATGCTGCGCGAATATGACATACGCGGCGTCGTTGGCGACACGCTGTCCGACAAGGACGCCTATGCCATCGGCCGCAGCTTCGCGACGCTGGTCCGCCGTGCGGGCGGCAAGCGCGTCGCGGTCGGCTATGACGGCCGTCTGTCGTCGCCCATGCTTGCCGACGCGCTGATTGCCGGGGTCAATGCTGCGGGCGTCGACGCGCTCAACGTCGGGCTCGGTCCGACGCCGATGCTCTATTATGCCGCGTCAACCGAGGATGTAGAGGGCGGCATACAGATAACCGGCAGCCACAACCCCCCCGACTATAATGGCTTCAAATTTGTGATGCAGGGGCGTCCCTTCTATGGCGCCGACATTCTGGGCATCGGCGAAATGGCCGCCGCAGGCGACTGGGAGGCGGGTGAAGGCACGTCGCAGAGCATCGATATCGTCGATGCCTATGTCGACCGGCTGGTCGAAGGGTTCGCGGGCGGCGCCTTCCGCATCGGCTGGGACGCCGGCAACGGCGCCGCGGGCACGGTCATCGAGAAGCTCACGGCGCGCCTTCCGGGCGAGCATCATTTGCTGTTTACCGACATTGACGGACATTTTCCGAACCACCATCCCGATCCGACCGAAGAGAAGAATCTTGCAGACCTGCGCAAGCTCGTCGCGGAGAAGAGCCTCGATTTCGGCGTCGCTTTCGATGGAGACGGCGACCGCATCGGCGCGATCGACGGCGAGGGCCGGGTGATCTGGGGCGACCAGTTGCTGCAAATCTACGCCGCTGCGGTGCTGCAAGATCTGCCCGGCGCGACGGTGATCGCCGATGTGAAGGCGAGCCAGGCTTTGTTCGACCGCGTCGCCGCGCTCGGCGGCAAGCCGCTGATGTGGAAGACCGGCCACAGCCTGATCAAGGCGAAGATGAAGGAAACCGGCAGTCCGCTGGCGGGCGAGATGAGCGGGCATATCTTCTTCGCCGATCGCTATTATGGCTATGACGATGCGCCTTACGCCGCGATCCGGCTGATCGAGGCGGCGACGAAGCTTGGGCAGAGCGTCACCGAATTGCGCGGTAACATGGCGCCGATGGTCAACACCCCCGAAATGCGCTTCCAGGTCGACGAAAGCCGCAAATTCGCCATTGTGGACGAAGTCCTGGGTCGGCTCGGCGCATCGGGCGCGCAGGTCGACCGCACCGACGGCGCGCGCGTGCTCACCGACGATGGCTGGTGGCTGCTCCGCGCTTCGAACACGCAGGATGTGCTCGTCGCGCGCGCCGAGGCGAAGGATGAGGCGGCGCTGACGCGGCTGCTCGCGGCGATCGACGAACAGCTCGCGCTGTCGGGAATCGCGCGCGGGCCGCAGGCGGCGCATTGATAACTAAAATCCCTCTCCTTCAGGGGAGGGCAGCGAGACTTGCGAACTTGTTCGTTAGTCGCAGCGGGTGGGGGCTAGCGACCTGGCGCCGGACCTCGATCCCCCACCCCCCCTCCTCTGAAGGGGAGAGGCTTTAAGGGATGCAAAAATCTTGCCAGATTGACGTTCGCCGCGTCGCTGGGGTAACGCGCTCGTGGGGCTAGAACTGGAACCGACCGACCTATGACCGACGACGAATCCAATGCGGGCACGCTGACCGAGGGCGATCATGGGGTCACCGAGCATCGCGCGCATGTCCGCGAAGAAGCCGCGGCGGGCAACGGCCTCGCGGTCATCTCGATTGCGAAGAGCTATGACAAGCGCACGGTTCTCTCCGACGTCTCGCTGTCGGTCGGCAAGGGCGAGGTCGTCGGCCTGCTTGGCCCCAACGGCGCGGGCAAGACGACCTGCTTCTATTCGATCATGGGACTGGTAAAACCCGACGCCGGACGCATCATGCTCGACGGCGCCGACATCACCGCACTGCCGATGTATCGCCGCGCGATCCTCGGGCTCGGTTACCTGCCGCAGGAAACCTCGATCTTTCGCGGCATGACGGTCGAACAGAATATCGGAGCCGTGCTCGAACTCAGCGAACCCGACAAGGTATCGCGCGAGCGACGGCTCGAAGAATTGCTCGACGAATTCGGCCTCACGCGGCTCCGCGATTCGGCGGCGATGGCCTTATCAGGCGGCGAACGGCGTCGCGCAGAGATTGCGCGTGCATTGGCCGCCAATCCGTCGATCATGCTGCTCGACGAACCGTTCGCAGGCATCGATCCGCTGTCGATCAGCGATATTCGCGACCTCGTCGCCGATTTGAAGACGCGCGGGATCGGGGTGCTGATCACCGATCATAATGTGCGCGAGACGCTCGACCTCGTCGACCGCGCCTGCATCATCTACGACGGCAAGGTATTGCTTGCCGGCTCCCCGGAAGAGCTCGTCGCCGACCCCGAGGTGCGTCGCCTCTATCTCGGCGAGGGCTTCTCCTTGTGATCGACTAGACACTGATGGCGTTGGGTCCGCGCCTCGATCTCCGCCAGTCGCAATCGCTGGTGATGACGCCGCAGCTGCAGCAAGCGATCAAGCTGCTAGCGTTGTCGAACCTCGAACTCGAGGCCTATCTGGCCGAGGCGCTCGAAGGCAATCCGCTGCTCGATGCCGCGTCGGCGGACAGTGACGGGAGCGCGGGCGATCCCGAATATACGCCCGGCGGCGACGCGCCGACCACCGAAGCCGCGTCGCTCGACGCCGATCAGGCGCTGGCAGCCGACGGCGGCAGCGCGAACGATCTCGACGTCGACCTCGCCGCCGACAGCTTTCACCACGACAGCGCGAGCGACAATGTCGGGCTGTCGGGATCGGGTGAGGATATCGATTTCGACAGCTTCGCCGAGCAAGAGGGCACGCTCCACGACCATCTACTCGCTCAGGTCGGCGAACGCTTCAGCGGCATCGAGGCGATCGTCGCGGGGCAGCTTGTCTCGCTGATCGACGAGACGGGATATCTGCGCGCCGACCTTGCCGAACTCGCGGCGCAATTGGGCGTCCCGCTCGCCTTGCTCGAAGACGTGCTGGCGGGCATCCAATGCTTCGACCCGGCGGGCGTCGGCGGGCGCGACCTTGCCGAATGTATCGCGATCCAGGCGCGCGAAGCCGATCGCTACGATCCCGCGATGGCGACGATGATCGCGCATCTCGATCTTGTCGCCAAGGGTGCCTTTCCGCAGCTGAAGCGCATCTGCGGGGTCGATGACGAAGACCTTGCCGACATGATTCGCGAACTGCGCAGCTATGATCCGAAGCCCGGGTTGAAATTCGGCAGCGAAGGCGCCCCGGCGGTCGTCCCCGACCTGTATATCCGCCAGACAGCGAAGGGCTGGTCGGTCGAGATCAACAGCGGCACCCTGCCGCGGCTGCTCGTCAACCGCCGCTATTATACCGAACTCGCGCAGGGCGCGGCGGCGAAGAGCAAGGCATGGCTGTCCGAGCAGCTTGCGGGGGCCAACTGGCTCGTCCGCGCACTCGACCAGCGCCAGCGCACGATCGTCAAGGTCGCGAGCGCGATCGTGAAGCAGCAGGAAGGCTTTTTCCTTCACGGCGTCGCGCATATGCGCCCGCTGACCTTGCGTCAGGTCGCCGAGGAAATCGGCATGCACGAATCGACCGTCAGCCGCGTCACGAGCAACAAATATCTGAGCTGCGCGCGCGGATTGTTCGAACTCAAATATTTCTTCTCGAGCGGCATTTCGGCGACCGAGGGCGAAGGTGCGGTGTCGTCCGAATCGATCAAGAGCCGGATCAAGGCGATGATCGAGGCGGAGGATGGCAAGGCGATTCTCTCCGACGAAACGATCGCGCAGAAACTCTCGGCCGAGGGGCACGACATCGCGCGGCGCACCGTAGTCAAATACCGTGAGGCAATGGGCTATGGCTCGTCGGTGCAACGGCGGCGGCAAAAGGCGTTGGCGGGGTAACCTTAGCTCGTCACCCCGGACTTACTCCGGGGCCCATGATGCCCCGGTTCCCGTGGATCCCGGAGCAAGTCCGGGATGACGAAATAAGGACAGCAGCCGGTTGACTTTTTACCCGCTTCCCCATAGTTGCGCCGCTTCGCGTCAATACGCCAAGATTTACGGACAGAGATCATGAAGATTCGCAACAGCCTGAAGTCGCTGAAGGACCGCCACCGGGATAACCGCGTTATCCGCCGCCGTGGCCGCACCTATGTGATCAACAAGACCAACCGCCGCTTCAAGGCGCGCCAGGGCTAAAGCCCTGTCGGGACATATGTCCCGCGCGCATTTGCGAGCAAGCGTTACGCCGTCGGATGCTTCCGGCGGCGCTTTCGCGTGTCTGGAGGCCGCATGATTCGCCGTAGCGTGATCTTCGACGTCGGCCGCGTCCTGTTCGACTGGGACCTGCGCTATCTCTTCGCCAAGCTGATCGCCGAGAAAGACGAGCTCGAATGGTTCGTCACCAACGTCGTCACGCCGCAATGGCATTTCCAGCACGACGCAGGCCGCCCGCTGGCCGAGATGCTACCCGAACTGAAAGCCGAATTTCCCGATCATGCGATGCTGATCGACGCCTATGCGACGCGCTTTAACGAGACGATCCCCGCGCCCATGCCCGGCAGCCTCGAACTCGTCAAACGCCTCGACGCCGCGGGCGTACCGCTCTTCGCGATCACCAATTTCGGTCATGAATTCTGGGAAGGCTTCCGCCCGACCCAGCCGATCTTCAATCTCTTTCGCGATATCGTCGTGTCGGGGACCGAAAAATTGATGAAGCCCGATCCCGCAATCTACCATCTCGCCATCGAGCGATTCGGCATCGACCCCGCGAGTGCGCTTTTCATCGACGACAATGCCGCGAATGTGGCGGGTGCCGAATCGGTTGGCATCGCGGCCCATCGGTTCAAGGATGCGGCGACGTTGGAGGCCGAACTGCTCGCGCGCGGATATTTGCCGGCTCGATGAGCAGGGCGGATCGTCTTGAACGCCTCGACGCCCGTCGGGTCGAGCTGGAAGCCGAATATGCGGATGTGTTGCTGGACGCGTTGCGTCGGGTTGCTTCCGGCTCATGGGGCTTGTTTGGCCACACCAAGGATCGCGCGGCGCACGCCAAATGGGAACCCGTCGTTACGGACTTGTGCGACCGGGGCGGAGAAATCGATCAAGTGCGCGATCAACTGGGCTTGCAGCCTTTCGCGTTGCACGAAGAATTCGAGGCGTCTCGCGGACCCGTGGCATCGAACGCGCCGGGCGAACCCAAGCAGGCGAAGGCATGGCTGGAGCGACTGGGTGAGGACGTCTAGGCGCTTACCCGCCATCCAAAATATCGTCATTCCCGCGAAAGCGGGAACCCAGCGAGCAACCGTCTGAACCGGGTTCCTGCTTTCGCGGGAATGACGACGTCTGTGATTACTTCTCGACGCCCAGCTGGGTCAGCACGAACGCAAATTCCTCGGCATCCTCGCGCAGCGCCCCCCAGCGGCCCGACTTGCCGGCGTGGCCCGCGCCCATATTGGTGCGCAGGAGTAGCGTCGCGTCGTTGGTTCGCGTTGCGCGCAGCTTCGCGACCCACTTCGCGGGCTCCCAATAGGTCACGCGCGGGTCGTTGAGTCCCGCCGACACCAGCATCGGCGGATAGGCCTTTGCCGTCACATTGTCATAGGGGCTGTAGCTCAGCATATAATCGAACGCGGCCTTGTCAGTGATCGGATTGCCCCATTCGGGCCATTCGCCGGGGGTCAGCGGTAGCGTCTCGTCGACCATCGTGTTGATCACGTCGACGAAGGGAACCCCCGCGAGCACCGCGCCCCACAGTTCGGGGGCCTGATTGTAAACCGCGCCCATCACCTGCCCGCCCGCCGAGCGGCCCTCGATCGAAATCTTGCCCGCGCTCGTATATTTGGCGGCGATCAGGCCCTTGGCGACGTCGATGAAGTCGTTGAACGTATTCTTGCGTTCGGTGGTCTTGCCCGCGAGATACCAGGCGCGGCCGAGGTCGTCGCCGCCACGAACATGCGCGATGGCGTAGATCATGCCGCGGTCGACGAGGCTCAAACGCGTCGTCGAGAAGCCCGGCGGCACGCGGTAGCCATAGCTGCCATAGACATAGAGGTGCATCGGCGCGCTACCGTCGCGTGGGGTGCCCTTCTTGTAGACGAGCGATACCGGAACGGGCGTGCCGTCGCGCGACGGCATGTTCACCAATTCGGTTATATAATCATCATGATTATAACCGGAAGGAATTTCCTGCACCTTCAGCGTTTCGAGCTTGCCGCTCGCGAGGTCGTAATCGAACACCGTGTCGGGCGTGACCATCGACTCATAGTCGAGCCGCAGCTTGTCCTGATGATATTCGGGATTGTCGCCGAGCCCCGCCACATAAGTGGCTTCGGGGAACTGGATCCGGCCGGGGGTCAGCGGCGCGTCATATTTGCGGATATCGACCTGGTCGACGCCCTTCTCGCGCGCTTCGATCACGAAAAAGTCGCGGAAGACCGAGAGGCCAGTAATGTAGCTCGAATCCGACCCGGGGATCAGCGTCGTCCACTCGCCCGGCGTCTTCACACTCGCGGTGGCGATGCGGAAATTGGGATGTTCGTCATTGGTATAGACGTAAAGCGTCCCGTCGCGCTCATCGACGCTGTACTCGCGGCCCTTCTTGCGCGCCGAAACGAGCTGCATCTTCGCCTCGGGATTGTCGGCGGGGAGCAGATAGACCTCGCTCGTCTCATTATCGCCCGTCGCGATCACGATATAATTGTCGGCGGCGGTCTTTCCGATCCCCACCCCGAAACCGATGTCGGCTTCCTTGTAGAGCAATTTGTCGGCGGTCAGCGGGGTGCCAAGCTTGTGCAGGCGGACATTGTCGGTGCGCCAATTCTCGTTGGCGAGGCCATAGAGGATCGCATCGTTCTGTGCCGTCCACACGAGCGACGACAGCGTGCCGGGGATGACGTCGGGCAGCATTTCACCGGTATCGAGGTTGCGGATACGCACCTCGAACCGCTCGGAACCATTATCGTCGAACGAATAGGCCATCAGCTTGCCGTTCGGGCTGATCGACAGTTCGGCAAGGCGGAAATAATCCTTGTCCTTCGCCATCGCGACTTCGTCGAGGATCAGGACCGCGCTGCCGCCGGTAACCGGCCGCCGATACCATTTCTTATATTCGGCGCCTTCCTCATATTCGACCCAATAGACCCAATCGCCGTCCTTCTGCGGCACGCTCGAATCGGCTTCCTTGATCCGGCCCTTCATTTCCTGGAACAAGGTTTCGACGAGCGCCGCGTGCGGTTTCATCACGGCATCGAAATAGGCGTTTTCGGCCTTCACATAGTCGAGCACATCCTTGTCATCGATCGTCGGATAGCTCTCGTCCTTCAGCCAGTGGTATGGGTCGGAGAGCTTTTTGCCGTGCAGCATCGTCTCGTGCGGGCGCTTCTCGGCGACCGGGGCGGCGGGCAGGGCAGGGGTGCTATTGGTCAATGCGGCATCTTTCTCTTGGGCGAACAGGGTAGACGATGCGACAAGTGGGGTGGCAATTGCCGCCAGAAACATCCAAATAGCGCGCATCACAAAAGCCCCCGCGGTGTCGCCCCTATGGGCGGAATTGCCGCGATGTAGGAATAAGGAACGCGTCATGTCCAGCCCCGTCCATGCAGAGCGCCTCGCCCGCGTCCGCGCCGCCCTCGCCGCGCGCGGCCTCGACGGCTTTGTCGTGCCGATCAGCGACGAACATATGAGCGAATATGTCGGCGACTATGCGCAGCGCATGGCGTGGCTGACGGGCTTCGGCGGCTCGGCTGGGACCGCTGCGGTGCTGCCGGCGAAGGCCGCGGTGTTCGTCGACGGCCGCTATACGGTGCAGGTCCGCGATCAGGTCGATGGCACGCTGTTCGACTATGTCGGGGTGCCGCAGTCGAGCGTTGCCGAATGGCTTGGCGCCAACGTCATCGCGGGGCAGAAGATCGGCTTCGATCCCTGGCTCCACGGCATCGACTGGGCACGCGGGCTGGGCAAGGCATTGGCGGACAAGGGCGCGCAGCTCGTCGCGGTCGACGTCAACCCGATCGACGCGGCATGGGACGACCAGCCGGCGCCGAGCCCGGCCGTGGTGACTGTCTATGACACGAAGCTCGCGGGGCAGGCGGCGACGGACAAGCGCGCGGTGATCGCCGATTGGCTCAAGGCCAAGGGTCTCGACACCACGGTGATGACCGCGCTCGATTCGGTCGCCTGGACCTTCAACATTCGTGGGTCGGACGTCAGCCACACGCCCGTCGGGCTCGCTTTCGCATTGCTCCACTCGGACGCGACCGCCGACCTGTTCATCGCGCCCGAAAAGATCACCGATGCGGTACGTGCGCATCTCGGCAACAGCGTGCGAATCCACGACCGCGATGCATTCGAGGCCGCGCTGGCCGACCTCAAGGACAAGAAGGTCGCGGTCGATCCCGACCGCGCCGTCGCGGCGATTTTCACCGCGCTCGAAGCCGCCGGCGCAAAGATCGAACGCCACCGCGACCCCGCGGTGCTGCCCAAGGCGATCAAGAACGACACCGAACTCAATGGCACCCGCGCCGCGCATGTCCGCGACGGCGTCGCGGTCGCGCGCTTCCTGCAATGGATGGAGGATGTTGCTCCGCAAGGGGGCCTCGACGAACTTGGCGCGGCGGCGAAGCTACGCGAATTTCGCGACCAGAACGGCGCGCTCGTCGATTTGAGCTTCGACACCATCTCGGCCGCCGGCCCTAATGGGGCGCTGCCGCATTATAAGGTCGATGAGACTACCAACCGCGCGATCGAGACCGGCACGCTCTATCTCGTCGATTCGGGCGGGCAATATGCCGACGGCACGACCGACATCACGCGCACGATTGCCATCGGCACGCCCACCGCCGAAATGCGGCGCCGCTTTACGCAGGTGCTCAAGGGGCATATCGCGCTCGCGACCGCGCGCTTCCCGAAGGGGACGCGCGGCAGCCAGCTCGACATTCTGGCGCGCCAATATCTTTGGGCCGATGGCGTCGATTATGCGCATGGCACCGGGCACGGCGTCGGCACCTATCTCGCGGTTCATGAGGGGCCGCAGCGTATCGCCAAACCCGCGGGCGGGCAGGCGGGGACCGAGGAGCCGCTGCACGCGGGCATGATCCTCTCGAACGAGCCCGGCTATTATAAGGCGGGCGCCTTCGGCATCCGCATCGAAAATCTCGTCATCGTCGTTCCGCAAAGCATCGACGGCGCCGAAGAGGATATGCTGGGGTTCGAGACGATCACCTTTGCCCCGATCGCGCAGAATCTCGTCGAGGTCGCTTTGCTCTCGCCCGCTGAGGCCGACTGGTTCGACGCCTATCATGCCGCGGTGTTCGAAAAGCTGGCGCCCGCAATGAGGGGTGACGACCGCGCTTGGCTCGAAGCGGCGTGCGCGCCGCTCGACCGCGCCCCCGCGGCGCTTGCGGCCTGATCCGGCGATGGATCGCAGCAATTGGGACGTTTCGCTGGACGATTTTCGCGTTCACGAGGCGGTGCGCGTGCGTTTCAACGAGATCGACGGACAGAATATCGTCTTCAACGGCAATTATCTCGTCTACGCCGATATCGGGGTGACCGAGTATTTCCGCGCGCTCGGCGAGGGGCAGCCCGGCCCGTATTTTCACCAATATGGTACAGACATTCGCGAAGTGCATGTCGAAATCGATTATCATGGCTCGGCGCGGCTCGACGAACGGATAACCATCGCCTCGCGGGTCAGCCGTTTCGGCCGGACGAGCTTTACTGTCCATTGCGCGATCTTTCGCGATAGCGAGCGATTGACCGATATCGAGATCAGCTACGCTCATATCGACCTCGACAGCGGCGGCGCGACGCCGCTGCCGGGCAGCTTCATTGCCGAGGTGCGTCGATTCGAAAAGCGGCTGCCGCTGCAGGATTGATGATTTGATCCCTGTTTCCGATGCACGGAAACGCGCGGCACCGGCCCGCTCCCCCACCCGGCCTCCCATTTCAGGATACTCTGTGGGGAGGCCGGGTGGGGGAGCGGCCGGTGCAGAAACCGAGCGAAAAACGCCTCTCAACCAAAAAGGTCGAAAAAAAGGGCCACCCGAGGGTGGCCCGTGAAAGTTTTGGGAGAGGATGCCTAAAAGGCGAGTTTGTTATTGCACTGCACAATGATTGCTGCAACTGCGAAATGAACATCTGCTATTGCATTTTTTGCAATCGAGAACGTTCTCAGCTGTCATTTGGCGCAATCACCTGCGGTTTCGCGCCCCCTCGCAAATTGTCGCGACATCGCCTAAATTGGGTGGATGGGAATGTTCAATAAAATGGATGTCGGCGGCGGCCTGTCCGATTTCTGGGCCTATGTCCGCGAACCCCGCCCGCATCGCTGGGCGGTGTGGGGCGTCGCACTGGCGCTGACCTGGCTGATTTTCACCGGGGTCGAGAAATATCTGATCCCTTATGAAAAGCCCAAGGAGCAGATCATCTATTTCGAAAATTGGACCGCGAACCGCAGCGCGGCCGAGATCCGCGCCGACTGGGTCGCGCGCGCCAAGGAAACGACGCTGCACAATGCCGAAAAGCGCGCCCAATATCAGCGCTTCGCCGATAGCCTCGGCATCGAATATGATTCGGCCGAGGCCGACAAGGTGACGCGCGAGACGCTGGGCGAAGAGGCGGCGGCCGCAGCGAAGAAGAAGCCCGCGCCGGTGCAGATACGCTCGACGCTCGCCGAACGCGCCGCGCGCACAGCGCAGCCCAAAGCTGCCGACTGACCATATGCAGCGCGGCCCCGCCGATGCCGACTGGATGGCGGTCGCCATTGCGCTGTCGCGGCGCGGTCGCCCTGTGTCGGCGCCCAATCCCAATGTCGGCTGCCTGATCGTTAAAGAGGGCAAGGTTGTTGCACGCGGCTGGACTCAGCCCGGTGGGCGCCCGCACGCCGAGGCGATGGCGCTGGGAGTTGCGGGTGATGCGGCGCGCGGTGCGACCGCCTATGTCAGCCTTGAGCCGTGCGCCCATGCCAGCCCGCGCGGTCCGGCGTGCAGCGATTCGCTCATTGCCGCAGGCATCGCGCGTGTCGTGATCGCTGCGCAGGATCCCGACCCGCGCACCGACGGCAACGGCATCGCGCGGCTGCAAGCGGCCGGGATCGAGGTCGTCTTCAATATGCTTCCCGCCGAAGCGCGCGCCGTGATGGCGCCGTGGTGGACGCGGCACACCGAAGGGCGGCCGTTCGTGACGCTCAAGCTCGCGACGTCGCTCGACGGCTGTATCGCCCGCGCCGACGGATCGAGCCGCTGGATCACCGGCGACCGCGCCCGGGCGCACGGCCATCTGGAGCGCGCAAGCCATCAGGCGATCCTCGTCGGACGCGGGACGCTCGCGGCCGACGCGCCGCGACTCGACGTGCGGCTTTCGGGGCTCGAGGACCGCAGCCCCAAAAAGCTGCTGCTCACCACCGGCGAGGCGCCCGAGGGATGGACCGCTATCGCCTCTCCGCAAGCGATCGACGACGTCGATTCGGTCCTGGTTGAGGGCGGCGCCGGGGCGGCCTCGGCTTTTCTTGCCGCCGACCGCGTCGATCGGCTCCTGCTCTACCGCGCGCCGATCCTGATCGGCAGAGGCAAACCGGCGCTTGCCGACATTGGGCTGGCCGATCTGGCCGACGCGCATGGCCGCTGGCGTCTTTCCGACAGCCGGATGCTTGGCAGCGACCGGCTCGACGTCTACGAGCGCGCCAGAGAAGGATAATCGACCCCATGTTCACTGGCATCATCACCGACATCGGCACCGTTCGTTCGCGCGAAGATCGCGGCGACACGCGGCTCGTCATCGACACCGCCTATGACACCGCCACGATCGACCTCGGTGCCTCGATCGCCTGTTCGGGCGCGTGCCTGACCGTCGTCGACAAGGGCGCCGACGCTGACGGTCACTGGTTTGCGATCGACGCCAGCGCCGAAACGCTCGCGCGCACTGCGCCGGGGATGTGGGATCAGGGGCGCCGCCTGAACCTCGAACGCGCGCTCAAGATCGGCGACGAGCTTGGCGGGCATATCGTCACCGGGCATGTCGACGACATCGGCCGCATCGTGTCGGTCGAGCCGGTGGGCGACAGCGTCACCGTCACAGTTGCTGCGCCCGCATCGCTTGCCCCGCATATCGCCGCTAAAGGATCGATCACCGTCGACGGCGTATCGCTGACCGTCAACGACGTGACCGACCAGCCGGACGGCGAGGCGCATTTCACGCTCAACATCATCCCGCATACGCAGGAAATGACGACGCTGAACGAAGCCGCGGCGGGACGCCCGGTCAATCTCGAGATCGATATACTCGCGCGTTATCTGGCGCGGATGCAGGCGCGCGGCGCCTAACCTTCCAGCCAGCCCGCGGCGAGTTCAGGATCCGCCGCCACCATCGACCGCCGCATCGCGAGCCGCCCGATCCGCAGCAGTTCGGCCTTGCGCCGCGCGGGGGCGAGGTTGCAGCTCGCGGCTTCGCGCACGACCGTCGCGCCATATCGGTCGGCGACGATCAGCCCCGATGATTCGGGACGATAGCCCTCGGTCTCGAGGATCGCGGGGTCGAGCCCCGACGCGAGCGCCCAATAGAAACGGTCGCACCAGTCGCAATAGTCGGGCCATTTGCCGTCGCCGTGGAGGTCGGCGCGGCTGACCTTGATCTCGACGATTATGATCTGGCCCTTGGCGTCGATCGCGGTGAGGTCGGTGCGCCGCCCGTTGGGCAGCGGCACCTCAGGTATCGCGACCAGCCCCGCCTGCGCGAACAGCCGGCACACGCCGCGCGCGACATCCGCGGCGGTGATCGGGTCGGTCATCGTCTAAAGACCCGTCCTCAGAACGGAACGTCGTCGTCCAGATCGTCGTCGAAGGGCGGACGCCCGCCGCCGCCCGAACCGCCGCCGAAGCCGCCAGACCCGCTGGACGATCCACCCGACGCACCGCCGCCCTGATTCCAGCCGCCGCCTGAGCCACCGCCCGACGAAGCGCCGCTCCACTCGTCACCGCCGCCGCCGCGCGACCCACCGCCGCCGCCGCCCGGCGCGCCGTCGAGCATGGTCAGCGTGCCGCCCATGCCCGCGATCACCACTTCGGTCGTATATTTATCGTTGCCGTCCCGGTCCTGCCATTTGCGGGTGCGCAGGCTGCCTTCGATATAAACCTTCGAGCCCTTTTTCAGGTAACGCTCGACCACACCGACCAGCCCGTCGCCGTTGATGACGACATTGTGCCACTCGGTGCGCTCCTTGCGCTCGCCGGTCATCCGGTCCTTCCACTGTTCGGAGGTCGCGATGCGGATATTGGCGATCTTGCCGCCGTTCTGGAACGACTTGATCTCGGGGTCGGCACCAAGGTTGCCGATCAAAATTACCTTGTTGACGCTGCCAGCCATTGCCGCTCCGCTCCGCTAGAAAATGGGAAGGATCAGCCTAGTCCAAAGGCGACGGCTGTCCAGTAAGTGATTCCGGCAGCGGCATAGGCGAGCAAGAACAAATAGCCAACCATGAACATCGGCCATTTCCATCCATTGGTCTCGCGCCGCGTGATCGCGATCGTCGAAATGCACTGCGGGGCAAAGACGAACCAGGCGAGGAAGGCGAGCGCGGTCGCGATGCTCCAACGGCCAGCAATGCGGTCTCCGAGCGCCTCGGCCATCGCATCCTCGTCGCCCTCCGCGTCGATTGCGTTCGCGGTCGCCATCGCCGACACCGCAACCTCGCGCGCCGCCATCGCGGGGATCAGCGCAAGCGCGATGTCGTGGTTGAAACCGATCGGCTTGACGACCACCTCGAGCGCGCTCGCGATCCGGCCGCCGGCGCTATATTCGACCTGGCTCTGGCCAGCGGGTGCCTGCGGAAAGGTCAGCAGCAGCCATAGGACGACCGTCGTCGCGGCGATGATCGTGCCGGCGCGGCGGAGGAAAATCCACCCGCGCTGCCACAGCGCGATCGCGATATCGTTCAGCCGCGGCCACTGATAACGCGGCATTTCCATCATGAAGCCTGTGGCATTGCCCTTGGTCACCGATCGGCGGAGCGCATAGGCGACAAGCAACGCGCCGACGATGCCGCTGATGAACAATCCGAACAGCACGAGTCCCTGGAGCCCGATCGGCGTCCCGCCGACATTTTGCGCCGGGATGAAGGCGCCGATGATCAGCGTATAGACGGGCATGCGCGCCGAACAGGTCATCAGCGGCGCGATCAGGATCGTCGTCAGCCGGTCCTTTTCGTCGGGGATCGAGCGCGTCGCCATAATGCCGGGGACAGCGCAGGCGAAACTCGACAGCAGCGGGATGAAGCCGCGCCCCGAGAGGCCAACCTTGCCCATCAGCCCGTCCATCAGAAAGGCCGCACGCGTCATATAGCCCGACGCCTCGAGTAGCAGGATGAAGAGGAAGAGGATCAGGATCTGCGGCAGGAAGACGACGACCGCGCCGACGCCCGCGAGCAGCCCCTCGACTACCAGCCCGCGCAGGAAATTGTCGGGGAAGGTGCCGACGACCCATGTCTGGATTACGCCGATCACGCCTTCGAGCGCGTCGGCGAACGGCGTCGCCCACGAAAAGACCGCCTGGAACATCACGAACATCAACGCGACGAGAATGATCAGGCCGCCGACCGGGTGGAGCAGGACATTGTCAACGCGCTGGGTCCAGCGGCGCACGGGGGTTTCGTCGACCGTCGCGACGCGCGCGATCGTGCGGGCGCGCTCATGTAGCGAGACGTCGTTGGCGGGCGCGGCGACAGCGGCGCGCGGCTGGTGCGACTGGATCGCGCCGTCGACTGCGGCAAGCAGTTCGCTGAGCCCGCGCTTGCGCACCGCCACCGTCGGCACCACCGGCACGCCCAGTTCTTTCGACAGGCGTTCGGCGTCGAGCGTCAGCCCGTCGCGTGTGGCGAGGTCGAGCATGTTGAGCGCGACCACCGTCGGCAAACCGAGCGCCAGCAGTTCGAGCGCGAAACAAAGATGATTGTCGAGGTTTGCGGCATCGACGACGATAATCAGCGCGTCGGGGCGCGTCTCGCCCGTCTGTTTGCCGAGGATCACGTCGCGCGTCACCGCCTCGTCGAGGCTCGCGGGGGTCAGGCTGTAGGTGCCGGGCAGGTCGATCAGCGAGATCGGTCGGCCATCGGCGAAGCTCGCATGCCCCGCCTTCCGTTCAACGGTGACGCCGGGATAATTGGCGATTTTTTGCCGCGCGCCGGTCAGCGCGTTGAACAGGCTCGATTTGCCGGCATTGGGATTGCCGACGAGCGCGATCGAGGGAATGGCGGCGGTCATGCGGTAATCGCCTCGATTTCGATCGCCGCGGCCTGGTTGCTGCGGATGATCACCTTCATGCGGCCGATCGTCAGCGCCAGCGGATCGCGCGAAAAAATGCTGCCGCGATGAAGCGGCATGATCTCGCACCCCTCCATTAGGCCGAATTCGCGCAGGCGCCGGCCTTCGTCGTCGGACATGGCATTCCAGTTGATACGGGCGATCCGCACCGCGACGCCCAATGGCGCCTTGTCGAGCAAAGCTATCATTTGCTAGCGATTATCAATAACAGCGGGCGAGCGCCAGTCTTTAGATACAATCGGCTTCGCGCCGCTCAGCGCCCCGGATAGCGTAGCCGCCCGACGAAGCGCGCAAGGCTGGGGCGTTCGATGCTGCGCGACGCGCGGCGATGTTTCCAGCTTTCGAAGCGCATCACCTGGTCGATCCGGCGCGCGAGGAAGGCGCGCGTATCGGCGAAACCCTCGCTTTCGTCGGTCAGGAACACCGCCATCGTCGAGCCATAGACGGCGCCAAGGATTACGCGCTTGCTGTAATGATTATAATCGGTCGCGGTGTCGCCTGCGAGCCGCCACATATGATCGGCGGCGCGCCAGCCGAGTTTGGCGGCGTGCGGCGCGTTGGTCGGGAGCGCGAGCAACGCGAGCGCGCGGCGCAGCGATTCGCGGTTCGGCGCGAGCAGATCGATGCGCGTCTCGACCAGCGTCGTGATGCGTTCACGAATCTTGAGCGCGGCGAGTTTTTCGGCGGGCCAGCGCGCTTCCATCGCCGCGTCGATGTCGGCGAACCAGGCGTCGATCATGTCGCGCCCGCCGCCGGGAAAGGCGAGCCGCGCGACGTCTGCATCGACGCCGACGCGCGCCGCGGCGTCGTCGAGCGCGGCGTCGCCAAAGCCGTCGAACGCCGCCGAGGCGGCGATCAGCGGCGCCAGCGCAGCGCGAATCTCGTCGAGGGTCGGGTCGGCGGGAAGGATTGAAGCCATAATGTCAGATAGGCCGCGCCGCGCGGTTCGGCAACCGGATCAGCACCAGCGCCGCGCCGACCATCATCCCGCCGAAAATATCGATGGCGGAAAGCGTCTCGCCGAACCCGATCCAGCCGCTGAGCGCGGCGACCGCAGGCTGGACCAGCAGGGTCAGCCCGATCACCAGCGGCGAGAAGCGCGGCAGCGACCAGATCATCAGCCCCTGCCCGACGATCTGGCTGGTCAGCGCGAGCAGGATCAGCGGGGTCCAGTTTTGCGGCATTATCGTTTCGCCCAGCGCCAGCGCGGCGCCGAGCAGGATGGGAACGCAGACCGTTGAGGCGATGGCAAGCGCGGTCCATGGCGCGAGCGTGCCGCGGACGCGCTGCATCAGGATGACATAGCCTGTATAGAGCACCCCCGCGAACAGGCTGAACAGGTCGCCGACGAGGTAGTCGGGCGACAATTCATAGCTCTGCCCCATGAGCAGCGCCGATCCGGCGAAGGCGAGCCATATGGCCGCCGCCTGCCATCCGCGCGGCAACCGGCGTGCCAGGATAACCCCCCAGATGACGAGCAGCAGGCTGGCGCAATTGCCGAACAGCGTCGCGTTGGCGACCTTGGTCTGGAGGATGCCGAAATGCCAGGCGGCGAGGTCGAGCGCAAAGAAGATGCCCGCCATTGCGGCGACCAGCACCGCGGGGCGCGGTGGCGCCCGTCCGCCGGTTTCACGCCACGCGAAGATCAGCAGCAACGGCAGCGCGAGCGTCATCCGCCAGAAAGCCGAGGCGGTCGGACCCGTATCGGCCATGCGGACGAGCATTGCGCCGAGCGAGAGCGCAACATTGCCGCCGATCAGCGCGGCGAATGCCCAGCGATTGGCCGCGGTCGATACCTCGTCGATACTATCCATCTTCGCTGTCATTTAGATTTTCTTTTGCTACGTACCATTGTGCCGGCACCGCTGCGTCCATAGCTTCGCGGGCCATAGCGACGACCGATGGGGCCGTCGCGAAGAAAGTGAAACGTGGAGGAACCATGGCCGTATCACTATTCGATCCGATCAAATTGGGCGCGATCGACGCCCCCAACCGCATTGTCATGGCGCCGCTGACGCGCGGCCGCGCCGGGCCAGGCTTTGTCCCGAACGAGCTTGCGCTGGAATATTATCGCCAACGCGCTTCGGCCGGGCTGATCATTTCCGAAGCAACCGGCATTTCGCAGGAAGGCCTTGGCTGGCCGAGCGCGCCGGGCCTGTGGACCGAAGCGCAGGTCGAAGGCTGGAAGCCGGTGACCGATGCCGTACACGCCGCCGGCGGCCGCATCGTCGCGCAGCTCTGGCATATGGGCCGGCTTGTCCATTCGGTGTTCAACGATGGCAAGCCGCCGGTTTCTGCGTCGGCGACGACCGGCACTGGCCGCGCACATACGCCGGTCGGCCGCATGGACCTCGAGGAAGCGCGCCCGCTGCGCCTCGACGAAATCCCGCGCGTCATCGCCGATTATGTGAAAGCGGCCGAAAATGCGAAGAAGGCCGGTTTCGACGGGGTCCAGCTGCACGGCGCCAACGGCTATCTGATCGACCAGTTTCTGCGCGACGGGTCGAACCTGCGCGACGATGATTATGGTGGTTCGGTCGAAAATCGCATCCGCTTGCTGCGCGAAGTCACCGAATCCTTGATCGGTGTGTGGGGCAAGGACCGCGTCGCGGTGCGCCTGTCGCCCAATGGCGAGACGCAGGGTGTTGACGACAGCGCGCCCGAAAAGCTGTTCCCGGCCGCCGCCGCGGCGCTGGACGCGCTCGGCATCGCCTTCCTCGAATTGCGCGAGCCGGGTCCCGAGGGCACCTTCGGGCGTACCGATGTGCCCAAGCAGTCGCCCGCGATCCGTGCGGCGTTCAAGGGCCCGCTGATCCTCAACAGCGACTATGACGTCGCGAAGGCCGAAGCCGCGCTGGCAGACGGCAGCGCCGACGCGATCGCCTTCGGGCGCCCGTTCATCGGCAACCCCGATCTCGTCGAACGCATCAAGAGCGGCGCCGAGTGGGCCGCCGACAATCCGCAGACTTGGTATTCGCCGGGCGCGGAAGGCTACACCGACTATCCTGCGCTGGTGAACGCATAAGGCATGGAAGATCCGGGCGGCCGTGCGCCGTCCGGATCAGCTCTTTTCGGCGAGCGCCTTATCGATGATGCCGGCTCCGATGGGGCCGAGGAAATTGCCGCCGAAGCGGAACAGCACGAACGCGCCGGCGAAGAGCAGCAAGGGCTCGATAAAGCCCACGACGATTGCCGCGACGACAAGCGCAAAGAACAGCGTGACGAAGCCGCTACTCAATATTTGCTGACCCTTGGGACCCAGCTCGATGGTGCGTGGCCCCTTGGCATCCCACCATTTGGCGGTGACGATCGTCTTGCGGCCGTCGGCACGCGGCGCCGCGCGGCTCACGATCCGCGCGGGATCGGGGTTCGATTTCAGCGCGGGCCGATCGTTCGGCTGCTGATTCTTCCATGGCTGTTTGGTGCGCTCGGCAACCACCCCCGCCCCGCGGTCCCTGCCGCTGTTTGTCGCGGGGGTGGACGCGGCAACCTGCTGCGTGGGCGCGGGACGCGCGCTCAACCCCGATTCGGCGCGCGCCGCGGTCGACATATCGGGGGCGGCGCTCGTCTTCGCGGGCCGGATAGCCTCGACGCCAAGATTCCGATCGTAAAGGTCCATGCGCTCGGCGGCGCTCAGCGGCGTCTGCCCGGTTTCCTTGTCAATGACCACCAGCCTCCCGCCGCGCTCGACGACGGAAAAACGGCTGGGAGGCGGGCGATCAACCAATGCCGAATTGTTCCTTCAGCGCGAGCATGGCAATCGCGGCCTTCGCCGCTTCGCCGCCCTTATCCTTGCGCGTCTTGTCGGCGCGCGCAAGCGCCTGTTCTTCATCCTCGACGGTGAGGATGCCATTGCCGATCGCGAGCCCGTCGAGGGTGAGCGCCATGATGCCGCGCGCGCTCTCGTTCGATACGACCTCGAAATGATATGTCTCGCCGCGGATCACGACGCCGAGCCCCACATAAGCGTCAAAACGCCCGGTTTCGGCGCCTAGCGAAATCGCCGCGGGGACTTCGAGCGCGCCGGGGACGGTCACGGTCTCGTGGCTATGCCCCTCGGCCTCGAGCGCGCTGCGCACGCCGTCGAGCAGCATGTCGTTGAGGTGGCTGTAAAAACGGGCTTCGACGATCAGGACATGCGCCATCAGGCTTCTCCGGGAATGGGGCGTTCGCCGACGACCGACAGGCCATAGCCTTCGAGCCCGACGATATTGCTGTGGGTGGGGGTGAGCAGTTCCATCGCATGGACGCCGAGGTCGGCGAGAATCTGCGCGCCGATGCCATAGGTGCGAAGGTCCATGCCGCCGGTCGGCGCCGGGGTCGCATCGGCGTCGGCCGACCCAGGCAGCGGGCGCATCAGCATCACGATGACGCCCGAACCGGCCTCGCCGATCGCGTCCATCGTGCGTTGCAGGCGGCGCTTCTTCGGACCCGGACGACCCATGATGTCGTCAAAGATCGACACCGGATGCATGCGGACCAGCGTCACGCCCTCGGGGTCCACCGGGCCCTTTTGCAGGACCAGATTGACGCTGCCGTCGATCTTGTTGCGATAGGATTTGAGGCGCCATTCGCCGCCATAGTCCGATTCGAACGGCTCGTCGGACACGCATTCGACCAGCCGGTCGCTGCGGCTGCGATAGGCGATCAGGTCGGCGATCGTGCCGATCTTCAGCCCGTGGCGCCTCGCGAAGGGGATCAGATCGTCAAGCCGCGCCATCGTGCCGTCGTCGTTCATGATCTCGCAGATCACGCCCGAGGGGTTGAGCCCGGCAAGCCGCGCGATGTCGACCGACGCCTCGGTATGGCCGGCGCGCACGAGCACACCGCCGTCGCGCGCGATCAGCGGAAAGATATGGCCGGGGGTGACGATATCGTCCCGCGTCTTGCCGGCGTCGATCGCGACCGCCACGGTGCGCGCGCGATCGCCCGCCGAAATACCCGTGGTGACGCCCTCGCGCGCTTCGATCGAGGTGGTGAAGGCGGTTTCGTGCCGCGTGCCGTTCTGGCGGCTCATCAGCTCAAGCCCGAGCGTGTCGACGCGCGCCTTGGTGAGCGTCAGGCAGATCAGCCCGCGGCCGTGCGTCGCCATGAAGTTGATCGCATCGGGGGTCGCCATCTGCGCGGGGATGACCAGGTCGCCTTCATTCTCACGATCCTCGTCGTCGACAAGGATGAACATGCGGCCGTTGCGCGCCTCGGCGATAATCTCTTCGGGGCTCGCCATCGGTGACAGGTCGCTGCCGTTCGCGAGCCAATTCTCGAGCTTGCGCAGCGTCTCGGCGGTGGGGTTCCAGCCCGGCGAATCGAGATCGCGCAGGCTGTTCGCGTGAAGACCCGCGGCGCGAGCGAGGCCCGAGCGTGACATGGTTCCGTCGTCGACGATGGCGCGGATGCGTTCGATGAGCTGTGTAGACATGAAAACCATGTCTCACATCATAATGTGATTGTCAATCCCAACATCACATCGAGCCTGTCAATTGGGCCCGAAAGTAGGGCCCAGGTCGCGGACCGGGCCGTCGGCCTTCGCGTCGAGCAGCGCGACGATCTGCCCCGTGCGATCATCGCGCTTGGCATAGGCGCGCGCCGACATGCCCGCGACATGGTCGGCCTTGTCGGGGTTGGCGCCGCGTTTCATGAGCAGGCGGACCATCGCGACATTCTTCGACTGCACCGCCAGGATCAGCGCGGTTTCGCCGCGCCGGTTCGTCTGGTCGACCGGCGCCTTGTCGTTGAGGAGTTCCTCGGCGCCGTCGGTAAAATTGATCAGCGCGGCGTGCATCAGCGGCGTAACCCCTTGGCGATCGCCGATCGACGGGTCGGCGTCCTTGCCAAGAAGGAAGCGCAACCAGCTGATATCGCGGCGCTTAGTGACGATGATCAGTGCGGTTTCGCCGGTGTCGGGATTGCGCGTGTTGACGAACGAGGGGTCATCCTTCAGCGCATCGGTCGCCTTGGTTCCGTCGCGGCTGTCGACGGCCTGCAAAAAGGCATAGCCGCCGCGGAACTGCGCCTGTGCGGGACTGAGCAGAAGGCCCGTCGCTGCAGCCAGTGTGACAAGGAAAAAGGCGAGGCGAAACTCCGCGCGTCGGAACATGTCTGGGCGACCCCTGGGGCAATTTGTCCGCCGCTGAGGCGACGACAATGGTTGATTTTCCATGGCTAGCCGATCAAGGCTGGCGGCATGATGAATATCGCAAATATGGGACAAAGGTTCGTCCGCGCAAGCCTGATGATTGCTTTCGGTGCCGCGCTCGCGGGTTGCAGCGGCGGCGGCGATGCGCCGCCCGCGAAGCCGCCGCTCGAAGGCGCGCGCATCGGCGGCCCCTTCACGCTCACCGATCAGAACGGCAAGACCGTCCGCGACACCGACTTTGCGGGCAAATATCGTCTCGTCTATTTCGGCTACAGCTTTTGCCCCGACATCTGTCCGGTCGACCTGCAAAAGCTGATGCGCGGGCTGTCGCAGTTCGAAAAGATCGATGCCGCGCGCGGTGCGAAGGTCGTGCCGATGTTCATCACCGTCGATCCGGCGCGTGATACGCCCGAAGCGCTCAAACCCTTCGTGGCGCGCTATCATCCGCGCCTGCTCGGCCTCACCGGCACGCCGGAACAGATCGCCGCGGTCGCGAAAGCCTATGTGGTGACTTATAACAAGGTGCCGGGTTCGGCGCCCGACCGCTATCTGATGGCGCACAGCCAGCTCGCTTTCCTGATGGATCCGGCGGGCAAGCCGGTCGCACTGCTGCCGCTCGACGATCCGTCGTCCGATATCGACGAGGGCGCGCCCGCGGCGGTCGCCGCAGAGCTGGCGAAATGGGTCAAGTGATGGAGCGCGAGGCGCAGCCCTTCTGGGAAGCGCCGCTTACCTCTCTCGATGCCGGCCAATGGGAGGCTTTGTGCGACGGCTGCGGCAAATGCTGCCTGCACAAGCTCGAGGATGAGGATACGGGCCGCATCTATCCGACTAATGTCGCGTGCCGCTTGCTCGACCTCACCACCGCGCGCTGCGGCGATTACAAGCACCGCCGCCGCCACGTCCCCGACTGCCTGACGCTGACCAAGGCGAAGGTTGCCGACATCGAATGGCTGCCGCAGACCTGTGCCTATCGCCTGCGCGCCGAAGGCGAACCACTGCCCGACTGGCATTATCTCGTCTGCGGCGATCGCGATGCGGTGCACCGCGCGGGCGAGTCGATCGTCGGCTGGACGGTTGGCGAGGATATGGCCGGGCCGCTGGAAAACCACCTTGTCGAACGCGTCGTCTGACTTCGCGCCCGAGGGGCCGCACATCTGGGTGGGGGACGAAGCCTGGCCGGTGCGCGTCGTGCGCCATGCCCAGTCGCGGCGCTATCGCCTCGTTTTCGACGGCGCGCGCGGCGAACTCCGGCTCACGGTTCCACGCCGCACCAATGAGCGCGCGGCACTCAAATGGGCGAATGAACAACAGGCGTGGCTGGTCGAACAGGTCGGCAAGGCGACGTTGCCGGTGATCGTCGGTCCCGGCGCGTCGGTTCCGTTCCGCGGCATCGAGCGTCATATCGACTGGACCGCGACCGCCCCGCGCGCGATCCGGATCGACGGCGACACGCTGTACGTCGGCGGCCCCGCCGAAACTGTCGGGCGGCGCATCGAACGCTGGCTCAAGGGGCAGGCGCTCGACCTGATGGAGCGCGAAAGCCGCGAAATTGCGGGCGCGGCTGGTCTATCGGTCGGCCGCGTTGGCGTCGGCGATCCGCGCAGCCGCTGGGGCAGCTGCACGCACGACGGTGACCTCCGCTACAGCTGGCGGCTTGTGATGGCACCCAACCATGTTCGCCGTGCGACGGTCGCGCATGAGGTCGCGCACCTTCGGCATATGGACCATGGTGCAGCCTTTCATGCGCTCGTCGACGAATTGCACGATGGCGACGTCGCCGCGGCGCGTGGCTGGCTGCGCCGCGAAGGGCGTTCGCTCCACCGCTACCGCTTCGCTGACTGATTAATCGTTCGCGCTATCCGAAGGCGGACGCTGTTGCTGCGACGGTCTGACGATCGGCGGTGCAGCCTTGGGTACTGTAACGATCTTGGGCTGGCCGCCATTTTTCGGTGTCGTGTTGTTGTCGCTCGGACCGCGCCGTCCCGTCTGCTCCTCGATCCACTGCTGATCGAGCACCGGGCCCTCGTCAGTCGGGGGGGGAGCCGGGTCTGCACCTTCGGGCGGTCGGCTGTCATAGGGCAGCTCGATCGGCATGCCATTTTCGTCGACAAACCCCTCTTCGGCCGGCTCGCCCATATAGGCCTCGCCCTCATCCTCGAGCTGCCATTCGGGCAGCACGACTTCGGTGTCGAATTGCTCGACCGGGCGCCGCGCTACCGCGACGCGCATATAGTCGGCAAAGGCCTTGGCGGGCGCACGGCCGCCCTGCAATCCGCCGACGGGCTTCGCATCGTCTCGGCCCATCCACACGCCCGTCGTGATCCCGCTCGAGAAACCGAGGAACCAGCCATCCTTGTTGCTCGTCGTCGTCCCGGTCTTGCCCGCGACGGGGCGGCCGATCTGCGCCGCCTTGCCCGTCCCGGTGTTGACCGCGGTCTGCAGCAAATCGGTGATGCCCGCGGCGACCCAATGGTCGACCAGCGTCGTCCCGCGCTCGGCGGGACGCTGATAAAGCAGCTCGCCGCTCGCGGTCGTGACCTTGGTGATGCCATAGGGCTGCACCGACACCCCGCCGCGCGACACCGCCGCAAAGGCGGCGGTCATGTCGATCACGCGCACCTCGGCACTGCCGAGCACCATCGACGGGTGGGTGTTGACCGGCGTCGTGATCCCGAACCGGCGTGCCATATTGGCGACCGCCGAAAAGCCGACCTCGTCGCCCAGCTTTGCCGCGACGGTGTTGACCGAATAGGCAAAGGCGCTGCGCAGATCCATCGTGCCCGCGAAACGTCCCGACGAGTTGCGCGGCGACCAGCCGTTGATCGTCACCGGCTCGTCGACGACCTGGTCGCTGACCTTATACCCCGCCTCGAGCGCCGCCATATAAACGAACAATTTCCACGCCGACCCGGGCTGGCGCAGCGCCTGCGTCGCTCGGTTATAGTTCGACGTCACATAATCCCGGCCGCCGACCATCGCGCGCACTGCGCCGTCGCGGTCGAGCGAGACGAGCGCGCCCTGCACGCCCTTCGGCGTATCGGCCTGGATCGCTGCGGTCGCGGCGCGCTGCATGCCTAGGTCGATCGTGGTGTAAACGTCGAGCGCTTCGCTGCCTTCGTCGATCAGCATGTCGAGCTGCGGCAGCGCCCAGTCGCTGAAATAGCGCGCGCTATTCTGCCCCGTTTCCTTCGCGAGCTGGACATTGGCGGGTTCGGCGCTGTCGGCCTGCGCCTGGGTGATGACCCCAGCGTCGACCATGACGCTTAGCACGACGCCAGCGCGGCCGAGCGCGGCCTGCGCATCAGCGGTCGGCGAATAGCGCGACGGCGCCTTGACCAGCCCCGCGACCACCGCCGCCTCGGACAGCGACATCTGGGTCGCGCTATGGCCGAAAAAGCTGTTCGACGCGGCATCGATGCCATAGCTGCCGCCGCCGAAATAGACCTTGTTCAGGTAAAGCTCGAGGATCTGGTCCTTCGAAAATTTCCACTCGAGCGCGAGCGCGAGGATCATCTCGCGCGCCTTGCGCTTGAAATCATAGCTGTTCGACAGAAAGATATTGCGCGCGAGCTGCTGCGTAATCGTCGATGCGCCCTGCAGGCGACGGCCGCTGCCACGATTCTGCAGGGCGACGGCGGCCGCACGCGCCAGCCCGACGGGGTCGACGCCGGGATGATAGCGAAAGCGGCGATCCTCGACCGCGACCATCGCGTCCTGCATCACCTGCGGCGTTTCGCGCAGCGTCAGCCAGCGGCCGTAATTCGGCCCGAGCGAGAGGAATACGGTGCCGTCGGCCGCCCGGACGCGGATCGTCTGGCCGGCGGGCGATTTCTTGAGCTCCTCGAAGCTCGGCATGCGCTGGACCGCGATGCCGACCGCCACGCCAAGCGCGACAAGCCCGACGACCGCGAGGCCGAGACCCCAGCGAAAAATCCGCCGCAGCCACACACGCCAGCGCGGTGGCTCTCCGCCGGACGTGCCGTTGCGCTTGCTGGACGATGACGATTTATTCGACGAAGCCTGCTGTCTGTCGCGGCGCAAAGCCCGTATTCCTTCCCTCACTGCGCCCCTGATGCGTAAGCCCGGTAAGGCGGTCTCAGTCCTTGCCGGTTGACGCCTCATCCTGCCCGCGGTCCGTGAAGTCAAGCGCCGCGCTCAGCGCGGGTCGATCCGCGTCGCCTGCGATATCATTCGGACCATCGACGGAAAAAGGGTCGCCGCAAGGGTCATGAATCGGGCGCTGCGCCGATTCTCGCCCATCCGCCAGACAAGATTGGCGAGCGCGAACGGACGCGTCATCCGCGCGGCGAGGCGCTCCTGAAAGGCGAGCGCTGCCGCATCGCCCCCGTGACGCCACGCCGTCACCGCGGCATCGGCGCTCGCGAGCGCGAGCCCCATGCCTTCGCCGGCAAGGCTCGGGATCACCCCCGCCTGATCGCCCAGCCGGAACAGCCCCGGCGCTGTTTCGTGCGCGCGCCAGCCATAGGGAACATGCCCGATCGCATCGATGCCGCCCCCGCAGTCGATATGCGCTAGCCGCGCGCCGAGATGCGGCATCGCATCGCCGAGCGCGCGCAGCAGCGCCGCCGGATCGCCGCCGGCTTCGTCGAGCAGCGATTTATGAACCGCAAGACAGAGGTTGCCGACGCCATCCTCCTGCTGCACCAGCCCCGCATAACCGCGATCGAACAGGTGCAGTTCGACCGCGTCGCCGATCAACCGGCCGAGCGCCGGATGCGCCGGAAGCCGCAACCGCAGGCCCATCACGGGGTCGGCGCGCTGCCATGCGGCAGGCTCGCGCGGAAACCCGCGAAAGCCGTGCTTGCCCGCGGCGAGAAAGACTGCCGGCGCCACCAGCACCGCGCCATCGCGTGTCTGCACCCCGCCGCCTTCGAGCGCGGTTGCATGAACACCGCATTCGAGACCCGCGCCTGCGGCCACGGCTGCGGCTTGCAGCACGCCGTCGAGCCGGCGGCGCGACACCCCCATCGCTTCGCCGGGTAGCGCCGTTTCGCTCTGCCGTCGGCCCGCGAACAGGCGCACGCGGCGAACCGCCTGCCCGCCGAGCGCCGCGCGATCGATCCCGAGCGCGCCCAGCCGCCGCAATGTCTGCCAACTCAGGAAACCGCCGCACAGCGCATCGCCCGTTTCGCGCGCGCGTTCGAGCAGCAGCGTCTTGGCGCCCGCGCGCGCCAGTCCGATCGCCGCGGCCGACCCGGCGGGTCCGGCGCCGACGATGATCGCATCGCTCACCGGACGCGCTCGACGCAGAGGCGATAGGGAAAGCTGCGAAAGATGCGGCATTCGTTCGCCGTGTCGGGCAGCGCCTTGGCCAGCATCGTCCGCCATTCGGCGCGGCGAAAGCTGCGCCCGACTGACAGCTGCCCGTCGCGACGGACGATCGGATCGACCCACGCCAGCGTGGCGAGCAGCGGATAACCAGCAAAGGGCAGGCGCTGGCGGTGGAGGTCGTTGACCAGCCAGCCGCGCGCCGCCTCGTTTTCCATGAAGCGCAGATATTCGCTGCGCTGCTCGGCGGTCATATGATGCGTCACGAGGCTGGACAGGATGACGTCCCACCCCTGTCCCGCCAGCGCGCGATAATCGCCGGTGATCAGCCGTGCCCGCGCGCCGAGCCGCATCGCCGCCACCGCCTCGCTCTTGCGATTGAGATCGACGCCGACCAGGTCGAGCGCCACCCCGCGCTTGTCGCCCCAGCGTGCGATCCGCGCGAGCATGTCGCCCGCGCCGAAGCCGACGTCGAGGATGCGCCACGGCCGGTCGCCAACGCCCCGCGCGCGCACCCGATCGAGAAAGCCCAGCGTCGGGCGCGGCGCCAGCGTCAGAGCGTTGATCCGCGAGAGATCGGCGAGTACGCGCGCATAATTTTCGGGCGAAAGCTCGGCCGCGTCCATCTCCTCGTCGCGCTCGATCGGCACACGAAGGCTGGCAAAAGGATTCATGACGCGGTGAAGCGGATCGCTTCGGCGGCGAGCCCGGGGCCGAAGGCGATCGCGATCCCCTCGCCCGTCGCGCCGCGCGCCATCATGTCGGCGAGTACGAACAATATCGTCGCCGACGACATATTGCCGAAGCGCGCGAGCACCGCGCGGCTGTCGGCTAGCGCATCGGGCGGGACCGCCAGCGCATGCTCGACCGCATCGAGCACCGAACGGCCGCCAGCATGGATCGCGAGCAGCGGCGGCGCGCCAGCATCGCCGAACAGTTCGTGCTGGACGGTCGGATCGGCGAGCGTTTCGCGCAGCCGCCCCGGTACCTCGCCCGACAGCGTCATTTCGAACCCCTTGTCGCCGATGTCCCAGCGGATGAGCTCCTCGCTGTCGCCCAGCGCGAGGCTGCGCCCTTCGCCCAGTTCGAGTCCGTGCGCCGCCATCGACACGATCCCCGCCGCCGCGCCGTCGCTGAACTGGAGCATCGCGAGCAGAGGTTCGGGTTCGTCGGCGAGGCTGAGGTGGAGCGTCGACAGCTCGACGCTGACTACCAGCACCACCGCGTCGCGCTCGGAGCGGACGATATGCCGCGCGGTGCGCAGCGCGGTGACCCCGGCATAACAGCCCATGAAGCCGATCAAGACGCGCTCGACAGTCGGTGCCAGCCCCAGCCGCCGCGCGAGAATCTGGTCGATCCCGGGCGCGACGAAACCGGTGCAGCTCGCGACGACGATATGCGTGACGCGCGCCGGATCGAGCGCATCGCCGAGGTTCGCAATCGCCTGCATCGCAAGGTCGGGCGCGTGCTGCGCATAAGCCGCCATGCGCGCCGACGTCGGTGGCAGGTCGGGAACGTCGTAAAATCCGCCCGCCTCGACTGGCGATCCCCCATTTTCGGTCGGCGGCAGCACCGACCAGCGATGGTCGATTCCCGACCGCGCGGTCATCCGCGTGAAGATCGCGCGCACGCGGTCGTCGGTCAGCCGCGGCGTCGCCCAGTCGATAAAGGATACATGGATATCATGCCCCGGCACCGCGGTGGCGAGGGCGTTGAGCCGGGGGGACGGCGGGGGTGTGGTCATCGCGCACATGTGGCCGAAAAGCGGGAAACAGGCCAGCGATTAGCGCCGCGCCGACTTTACCACAGCTTAACCATGTCCGCGCTATCCTGATAGCTGTGAAATTGCGTCTTTTCCTTGGCTTCGCGCTCGCGTTCGGCGCCGCGCCCTCCGCGGGGGCGCAATGCCTGCTCTGCACGCAGGACAAGGCGGCAGGCACGACGGCGCGCAAGGCCGAAGTGCCTTTGCGCGTCGAGGTCGAAACCCAGCTCGACATGGGCCGCGTCGCGGTCGGCGCGATGGGCGGCGAGGTCGAGCTTGATCCTGCTTCGGGCGCCCGCCGCGTGCGCGGCGATGTCGTCGATCTCGGCGGTTTCGCGCTGACCGGCACCGTCACCGTGCGGGGGGAACCCGGCGCCGGAGTCCGCGTGATCCTGCCCGCAAGCGTCGATCTCGAAAGCGGCCACGGCCGGACCGCGCGCGTCACCAGCCTCGTCACCGACCTCTCGGCTGCGCCGCGGCTAGGCGCCGACGGCCGCCTGATATTCCGCTTCGGCGGCCGGCTGCAGATCGCCGGCCTTGACGACGGCGACTATCGCGGGCGGATTCCAGTGACCGTCGAGTATGAATAGGCGGATGATTGCGGCGTTGGCCGTTACGCTCCTGCTCACGGGCTGTTCGGATTCGGAATATGGGCGCAAGCTCTCCCGCGCCGATGTCGAGGAACTGGCGCGGGAAATGCGTGTCACGGTCGGCGAGGTGCCGCTGGTTTTCCCGCGGGTGGCGCTGCACGGGCGCGACGAAGCGAAACCTTTCCCGGCCCCTGGCGCGAAGCTCGATCGCATCGAATTCGGTATCGGTATCGGTACTTATGGCTGGAGCGATTTCGAGTCGGAAATCCGCAAGATCTGCCCACTTCTCGCGCGCCATTGGGTGGCTTCGGTGTGCGACGATCCGGGGGCGCCGATCGAACAGGCAATGCCGATCAACAGCTTCTACCTGATGGACCGTGACGCCCTCGCACTGTTCGATAATCATGCGACCGTCGGCGGCGAGAATATGGGCGATCAGCTCCGCACCATGCGGTTCGAGGTCGGCCGCACAGAAATCCAGTGCGATCGCGAAGAACCAGCGGAGACGCGCCTCTGTAGTGCCGCAAAGCCGATCTCGCGGCAGTTGATCGCAGTGTGGACGGTGTGGGACGGCGAGCGTGAGACTGCGCCGATGATGGCCGAGCGCGAAGGCAAGGCGATCGCCGCCTTCGTCCGCTACGCCATCGCGCCCGAGGAGGATTTCGACCGGCTGCTCCCGGCGATGTGCGAACTCCAACGACCCGACGCCAAGGAAGGCCCCAACGGCGACCCCTGCAAGGTTTAGCCGCGGGACCCGAACAGTGCCGTTCCGACGCGCACATGCGTCGCGCCCAGCATCACCGCGGTCTCGTAATCGCCGCTCATCCCCATCGAGCGCAGCGGCAACCCGTTTCGTTCGGCGAGTTCGTCGAGTAGCGCGAAAAAGGGCGCGGGCTCGATATCGGCTGGAGGGATTGCCATCAGCCCAGCGATCGTCAACCCGGCGTCCTTCGCTTCGGCCAGCAGCGCGGGCAGGTCACGGGTCGCGCAGCCGCCCTTTTGCTCCTCGTCGCCGATATTGACCTGGACGAAAAGTTGCGGCTGCTTGCCCGCCTTCTGGCAAGCCTTCGCAATCGCCTGGACCAGCGAGCTGCGGTCGAGCGAATGGATCGCATCGAACAGCGTCACCGCTTCCTCGGCCTTGTTCGATTGCAGCTGGCCGATCAGGTGGAGCACGATATCAGACGTTTCGGAGCGGAGCTCGGGCCATTTCGCCGCGGCTTCCTGCACGCGATTCTCGCCGAAATGGCGTTGGCCCGCGGCGATCAACGGGCGGATCGCCCCCGCATCGTGCGTCTTCGACACCGCGATCAGGCAAATCTCGTCGGTCCGCCGCTGCGCACGCTTTGCCGCGTCCGCGATATGGACCTGCACATCGGCCAGCCGGTCTGCTGCTTCGCTCATCGTCTCGTTTCCATCCCGCGCGTTGCGTGCGCTCGCGACGCGCCTATAGAAAGGGCGATGACCGGGCGCTACCCCCTGCCGAACGCATGGCTGTTCAGCGACGAGCGGATCGCGGCAGGTATCGCCGAACTCGCGGCATCGCTTCCGCCCGGCAGCGGCATCGTCCTGCGTCACGACAGCCTGCCCTCCGGCGCGCGGTGGCGGCTGCTGCGGCGCGTGATGTGCACCGCGCGCGTAAGGGGATTGACCGTGCTGCTGGCCGGACAGCCTTCCACGGCGCGCCGCTGGGGTGCGCATGGTGTCCACCTCCGCCAGCGCGACGCAAAACTGGCAGGGCAGGCGCATCGGCTCGGCCTGTTGCTGACGATGCCCGTTCACGACGCGCGCGAAGCGCGCCGCGCGAAGCGGGCGGGGGCACATGGCGTCTTCATTTCGCCGCTCCATTCGACGCGTTCGCATCCCGGTGCGCCCGCGCTCGGGTGCGCAATATGGCTGCGGCTCGCACGCGTGTCGGGCGCGCAGCCTATCGCGCTCGGCGGAATGACACCGACGCGCGCGCGCGCTCTCAACCGCGCGAGCGGACTCACGCGCAGCTGGGCAGCGATCGATGCCTGGGAAAATGCGGCGACGAAGCGCCGGAAGCGTCAGAAGCGGAACGCGGTTCCGATATAGACCGCCTGACTGTCGCGGCGCGTATCGGTCAGCGGCTCGACGCGGTCGTCGCTCTTGTACCGAACGCCCGCCGTGACATCGATATTCTTGGTCAGGCGATAGCTGCTGACGACATCGACGGCCGACGCTTCGCCGGGAGCCGTGACGCGATCGGTTGCCCCGCTCGGGTCGCTTGGGCGGTTGACCATACGCGTGGCGAAGCGCGATTTCTTTTCGACCTGTTCCGGGGCCTTCGCGACCGGCAGGTTGCGAAGGTCGGTGCCGCGCGGCAGCGCCGGCGTGACGAATTTCTCGAAGCCCACCGATGCGCCCAGATTATAGGCGACAGGGGTGATCGCGATCGGCGCGGTCCGGCCCGCGGCCAGCGCGGACGTCCGCGCGGCGCTCGATGCGTCGTCGCGGGCGCGAATCACGACGGTGATCGCGCGGTTCTTGCGGTTGTCATCGGTCAGCGCGGGGGTGAAGCTGAAGCTTCCGCGCTGTTCGGCCGACATCTTGTTATAACGTGCGATCAGCCGCTCGTCGCCCGACGCCGGGGTGAACTGGCCGAGCAAGGTTTCCGAAAGCGTCGTGTCGCGGATGCGGTCGCTGTTCGACATCGCGGCGAGGGCTGGCGGGAGAGCAAGCGAAACCACCGCCAAAGCGGTGAGACTTCCCTTCCAAAAATGTCGCGACGTCCGCGTCATTGCTCTGCGACTCCAGCCCCAATCGGATTCTTCAAATAGGACTCCCTGCGCAACATTGCCAGTGAATCCCGCCAAATTGTTGCAACGATTCCGCTTTTCACCGGAATTGTTGCCCGATCAGCACAGTGCGTTTCAAATCTGACCAGAATCTGAACGGCCGACTCGCAGAAATTGCCGCGCTTGCAGGGGGACGGCAAGGGCGATAGAGACGCTGGCAATTCCGTTCCGCGCGGCCGATTTCCACGTCGGACGGGCTTCAAAAGATAAGGTGTATCCGCATGTCCCAGCTTTCCGTCCCTGCCCGGTTTGGCGCCATGTTCGGTCGCCGTCCGGCCGCGCTCGCGTTGCTCGGGCTCGCGGCGCTTGGCCTTTCGGCGTGCGCGAACAAGGAACGCCCGCGCGCCGACCTCGCCGCCAGCCAGGTGACAACGATCGGTGTCAACAGCTATTTGTGGCGCGCCTCGCTCGATGCCCTGTCGTTCATGCCGCTGCTGCAGGCCGATTCGGCGGGCGGCGTCGTGATCACCGACTGGTATGCGAACCCTGCGAACCCGGGCGAGCGAATGAAGGTCACCGTGTCGATCCTCGACCAGGACCTGCGCGCCGACGCGCTGCGCGTTGCGGCCTCGCGCCAAGTGGCGCAGGGCGGCACCTGGGTCGACGCGCCGGTTCAGGCGGCGACGGTTCAGAAGCTCGAGGAAATCATCCTCACCCGCGCCCGCGATCTGCGCCGCGGCGCCATCAGGGACTAATCCGGCGGCGCGCCCTTCGCGCCACCGACCAGACTAACGGGGTAACCGACGAATGACCCGCGAACCGCGCTTTGGCGCCCTCGCTGCCGACGCCCGCTGGCAAAAGGCGTGGGAGGCGGCAAACAGCTTTGCCACGACCGATACGGCCGACAAGCCGAAATCCTATATCCTCGAGATGTTCCCCTATCCGTCGGGGCGCATCCACATGGGGCATGTTCGCAACTATGCGATGGGCGACGTGCTTGCGCGCTTCAAGCGGATGACCGGCCACGACGTGCTCCATCCGATGGGCTGGGACGCGTTCGGCATGCCTGCCGAAAATGCCGCGATGGAAAAGGGCGTCCATCCCGGCGGCTGGACGCGCGACAATATCGCAGCAATGCGCGGCCAGCTGAAGCGCCTCGGCCTCGCGATCGACTGGAGCCGCGAACTCGCGACCTGCGAACCCGATTATTATGGGCAGGAACAGGCGCTGTTCCTCGACCTGTTCGCCGCGGGGCTCGTCACCCGCAAGCACAGCTATGTCAATTGGGACCCGGTCGACATGACGGTGCTCGCGAACGAGCAGGTGATCGATGGCCGCGGCTGGCGCTCGGGCGCGCTCGTCGAAAAGAAGAAATTGTCGCAGTGGTTTTTGAAGATCACCGACTTCGCCGACGAACTGCTCGACGGATTGGACAGCCTCGATAGCTGGCCCGACAAGGTGCGGCTGATGCAGGAAAACTGGATCGGCAAGTCGCAGGGGCTGGAATTCAGCTTCAAGCTTGTCGGTGGCGGGACGGGCTTCGACGTCTTCACGACGCGCCCCGACACGCTGTACGGCGCGAGCTTTGCGGCGATTTCACCCGATCATCCGATGGCCGAGCGGATGGCGCAGGACGCCCCTGAACTCGCCGAATTTATCGCCGAATGCCGGCGTCAGGGCACATCCGCGGAGCAGCTGGAGACTGCGGAAAAGCTGGGCTTCGATACGGGGTTGGCGGTCGAACATCCGCTCGATCCCGAATTTCACCTGCCCGTTTGGGTCGTGAACTATGTGCTGATGGACTATGGCACCGGCGCGATCTTCGGCTGTCCGGCGCACGACCAGCGCGACCTCGATTTCGCGCGCAAATATGAACTGCCGGTCCACCGCGTGATCGCCGACGGCGACGAGACGGCGCAGCATTTCACGGGCGACGAGGCTTACACCGGCCCCGGAAAATTAGTGAACAGTCACTTCCTCGACGGCATGAACATCGACGAGGCCAAGGCGGCGATCGTTTCGCGCGCCGAGCATGAAGGCTGGGGCAAGGGCACCACCGTATGGCGCCTGCGCGACTGGGGCGTTTCGCGTCAGCGCTATTGGGGCACGCCGATTCCGTTCATCCATTGCCACAGCTGCGGTGTCGTCCCCGTCCCCAAGGACCAGCTGCCCGTCGTGCTGCCCGAGGATGTCGACTTCTCGGTCCCCGGCAATCCGCTTGATCGCCATCCGACCTGGAAGCATGTCCGGTGCCCCATGTGCGACAGTGATGCGGTGCGCGAAACCGACACGCTCGACACGTTCGTCGATTCGTCCTGGTATTTCCTGCGCTTCGCGAGCTCGCCGTCGGACAAGCCGTTCGATCCCGAGGTGATCCGCCGCTGGCTGCCCGTCGACCAATATATCGGCGGCATCGAGCATGCGATCCTCCATCTGCTCTACGCGCGCTTCTGGACGCGCGCACTGAACAAGATGGGAATGATCGACATCAAAGAGCCGTTTGCGAGCCTGTTCACGCAGGGCATGGTGACGCACGAAACCTATAGCCGCGTGCAGGGCGAAGGCCTGCCGCCGCTGTATTTCACGCCCGACGAGATCGAGCGCAAGGCCGATGGCGCGATCCTGACCGCCGATGGCTATACGGTCGACGTCGGCCGCGTGATCAAAATGTCGAAGTCTAAGAAGAATGTGGTCGATCCCGACTTCATCCTCGACCAATATGGCGCCGACGCCGCGCGCTGGTTCATGCTCTCCGACAGCCCGCCCGAGCGCGACCTGCCGTGGAGCGAGGCCGGCATCGAAGGCGCGTGGCGGTTCGTCCAGCGCCTGTGGCGGATTTTCGGCGATACCGAAAATGTCGGCGACGGCGGTGAAGACAAGGCGCTTGCGCGCAAGCTCCACCAGACGATCGCCGGCGTCGCCGCCGATATCGAAGGGCTCGGCTTCAACAAGGCGGTCGCGAAGATCCACGCGCTCGCCAACGACATCGAAAAAGCGCGGCCCTCGGCGACGCGCGCCGAGGCGTGCCGAACGTTGATCCTGCTCGTCGCGCCGATGTTGCCGCACCTCTCCGAAGAGGCGTGGGCGGCGCTGCCCGAAGGCCAGCGCACGACGGCGATGATCGCCGACGCCGCATGGCCCGACGCCGATCCGGCACTGCTCGTCGATGACGAGGTGACAATCGCGATCCAGATGGCGGGTAAGCTGCGCGATACGATGACCATCGCCAAAGGCCTCGATAAGGAAGCGACCGAAGCCGCTGCGCTCGCGCGCCCGCGCATCGTCGAGCTGCTCGCCGGCGCCGTGCCGAAGAAGGTGATTGTGGTCCCCGACCGTTTGGTGAATATCGTTCCCTGATGCGAACCCTGCTCACATCCTCGCTCGTTGCCGCTTCGCTCATGCTCGGCGGCTGCGGGCTGCGCCCTTTGTACGCAAATGGCAGCAAGGGCGCGGTGGCGCAGGTGCTCGCCGACGTCGATGTCGCGGCGATCGAGGGGCATAGCGGCTGGCTCGTCCGCAACGCGCTGCGCGACCGGCTTCAAGCAACGCAGGGGGGGCATGGCGCAGGCAAGCGCCTGCGGCTCGACGTGCGGCTGGAAGATTCGATCACCGGATTCGGTGTGCGCGCCGACGATGCGGTGACGCGCGAACGCCGCACATTGCGCGCGCGCTATCAGCTTGTGAACGCCGCGACCGGCGAAGTGCTGCTCGACGCGACGGCCTTCTCCGACGCCGGGATCGATGTCGTCGGCAGCGAATATGCGACGATCGCCGCCGAATCCTCGGCGCTCGAACGCCTGTCGTCGGCGGTCGCCGACCAGATCGTCGCGCGGATCGCCGTCTTTGCGAACCGTGGCGGCGGCGGGCCGGCTGTTGCGCCCGCCCCGACCCCTGCCGGGCAATGAAGACGGTCAAGCCGAACGAACTCGAACGCCTGTCGCGCCTCGACCCCGCGGTTCGTTTCACCCTCCTCACCGGCCCCGACGAAGCGACGATGGAAGCCGTCGCGAGCCATTTGATCGGCCTCGCGGGCAAGGATGCCGAACGGCTTGACCTGGCGGGCACGCAGCTTTCGCAGGACCCGTCGCTGCTCGCCGCCGAAGCGGCATCAATGTCGCTCTTTTCGTCGGTGCGCGTGATCAAGGTCGAATTGTCGGGGAGCGGCGACGACGGCCTTGCCGCGGTCGAGGCGCTGCTCGCCGCCGAAATCGCGATCAACCCGGTAATCGCGACCGGCGCGTCGGTCACCGCCAAATCGAAACTCGTCAAACTCGTCGAAGGCTCGGATCATGCGGTCGCGGCGATCTGCTACCAGCCCGACCGCCGCGCGCTCGTCGGCATCGCGATGGCTGCGGCGCAGGAGCAGGGCCTCAGGCTCGCCAATGCCGAGGCGCAATTGCTCGTCGATCTCGTCTCGGGCGATCAGGCGCTGATGCGGCGCGAGATCGAGAAAATGGCGCTTTACCTCGACGCGGGTTCGGATCGACAGCGGCAGGTGACCGCGGCGGATATCGCCGCATTGGGCGCCGCGACGCACGAGGAAGACGTCAGCGAGTGCATCAATGTCGCGCTGGGCGGCAAGGTGCGCGATCTTCCTGACATGCTCGCGACCGCCGCCGCGGTGGGCGTCGCCGAAATCCGTATCATCCGCGCGCTCGCGATCCGCGCGACCGCGCTCGCGCGTCTCCGCGCCGAAGTCGACGGCGGCGCGCATCCCGCGACCGTGGTATCGGCACGGACGAGCGGTATCTTCTGGAAGGAGCGCGCCGCCGTGACCGCGCAGCTCCATATATGGGATTCGGTGCGCATCGCGCGGCTGATGAGCCGATTGCTCGACTGCGAACGCGCGCTGAAGGCGTCGGGGACCGCCGGCGGCGTATTGTTCCGCAAATTGATGACCGACATCGCGCATCAGGCGGCGCGGGCGCGCTAGCGGCAGGGGCAGCTTCCGACCGGAAGCAGAAATAATATCCTCCCTGTGGCGTGGCCATGGGGAGGTAGCAGCGCGAAGCGCTGACGGAGGGGCCAATGGCGCGAGGTCGCGGCCCCTCCACCACCATGGCTTCGCCACAGGGAGGATTAACGTCAGCTAACCACCCCAAACATCGCTAAAGCCCCGCTTCCATCCCCTTCAACAATCCCCGCCAATGCTCCCCCAGCCGCCGCTGGAACAGCATCAATTCGAATCCGTGCCGTGCAACATGCTTTTGCGGGACCGCATCCCAGCCGCGATGCTCGACCGTCACGCGCGTCTCGTCGCCCACCGCTTCGAAGCGCACATCGACTTCGGTCGCCTGATCGGGCTTGAAGCTCGGGAGTCGCCAGCCGAATGACAGCCGCTCGCCGGGCAGCCAGTGGTACACCGCGCCGATCTCCCACTCCTTGCCATCGTCGAAGCGTGTAACGAGCCGCCCGCCCGGCCCTGCGGGGTCGAAGCGCAGCGCACCATCGCCCCCCCGCGAGAGCTGGAACAAGGGATGGCTTGTCCACCACCGCCCGATGTCGCGGGTGAAGGCGGTGAACGCCTCCTCGGGCGACACCGCGACGCGCAGCGCGACGATCACCGCGGCGCTCATTCACCGTCCTCGACATGGGCCTTGAACGCGCCAAGCTGGTGCGCCCAAAGCGCCTCGGTCTCGGCGAGCCATTGCTTGAGTTCGGCAGTCGCACCGTCTTTCAGGCTGTAGATACGCACGCGCGCGTCGAAGTCGGGATGCCCGTCCTTGACCAGCCCGCCTTCCTTCAGCGCGCGCAAATGGCGGCTCATCGCCGGCGGCGCGAGGCCGAGGTCGGCCGCGAGTTCGCCCGCGCTGCGCGGTCGCACGCCCAGCAGCTCGATCGCGCGCCGACGTTTCGGATCGGCAAGCGCGCCCAGCATCCGGTCGAGCGCCGCGCTCAATCGTCGAGCCGCGTCTTGGTCGTGAAGCCGCCCTCGGCATCCCACTCTTCAGACGTCTTCTCCTCGACCGTGACGCCAAAGGTCCAGATATGCCCCTCGGGATCCTTCGCACGATAGGTGCGGTCGCCATAGAATTGGGTTTCGGGAGCGGCGATGATATCGGCGCCCGCGGCGCGCGCCGTTTCGCAATGCGCGTCGATATTCTCGCCCACGCCGAGCTGGACATGCACCGTCTGGCTGTTCTTGCCGCCGAGGTTTGCAGGGCTACGATGGTCGTCGGACCATTCATTGCCGATCATGATCGACGAATTTCCATATTCCATTTCGCTGTGTGCCAGATTGCCGTCGGCATCGAGCAGTACGAAGGTCGGTTCGAACCCGAACGCCTTTTCCAACCAGCGGAACGCCGCCTTGGCATCCTTGTAGCAGACGGCACTGGAAAGTCCCTTGGAACGCGGATGATCGGCCATATCTGGTCTCCCGATTCGGATAGATGATTTCACTTTTATAGAATATTTCTAGAAAAATGAAAATACAAGCTTTGTGTGGTGATTATGCTAGGCGAAGCTGATGACCGACGACCTCAAGAGCCATATCGACGAGGCGATGACACTGGCCGCAGCGCATCTCGGCCGGGGTCGCGTCGCCGACTATATCCCAGCGCTCGCCAAGGTCGACCCGAACAAGCTCGGCTTTGCGCTCGCGCTGCCCGACGGCACCGTCCACACGTCGGGCGACGCCGACGAATCCTTTTCGATCCAGTCGGTGTCGAAGGTGTTTACCTTGGCGCTCGCGCTGCGCCGCGTCGGCAGTTCTTTGTGGGACAGCGTCGGGCGCGAGCCGTCGGGCAGCGCGTTCAATTCGATCGTCCAGCTCGAAAACGAGCAGGGCATCCCGCGCAACCCGCTGATCAACGCCGGCGCGATCGCGACGACCGACCGGTTGATCGACGGGCGCAGCGGCGATGCCACCATCGACGAGATCGTCGATTTCATGCGCGCACGCGCGGGTGACGACAGCATCGGGATCGACTTCGACGTCGCTTTCTCAGAATCCGAAACCGGCGCGCGCAACCGCAGCCTTGCGCATTTCATGGATGCGTTCGGAAACCTGACGCATCCGGTCGAACCCGTAGTCGGCGTGTATTTCCGCCAATGTGCGATTGCCATGTCGTGTCGCCAGCTCGCGCGCGCCGGGCTGTTCCTCGCGATGGAGGGCCGCGATCCGCTGACCGGCGAGCAGCTGGTCGAACCGCACCGCGCGCGGCGCATCAACGCGATCATGATGCTGTGCGGCCACTACGACAATTCGGGCGAGTTCGCCTTCCGCGTCGGTTTGCCCGGAAAGAGCGGGGTGGGCGGCGGCATCCTCTGCATCGCGCCGGGGCAGGGATCGATCGCGGTCTGGTCACCGGGGCTCAATGAGGCTGGCACCTCATTGGCCGGTGCGGTTGCGCTCGAACATTTCGCCTATGCGGCGGGATGGTCGGTGTTCGACTGATCCTTAGTCGTTGCTCAGCAAAGCCAGTTTGACGCGCGCGGTGCCGCTGCGGTGCATGCCGATTTCGCGTGCGGCGGCGGTGCTGACGTCGATCACGCGGCCGTGTGTAAATGGGCCGCGGTCGTTGATGCGGACGACCACGCTGTCGCCGTTCAAGGTGTTGGTGACGCGCACCAGGCTGCCGAAGGGAAGCGAGCGATGCGCTGCGGTGAGCTGGCCGGGGTCGAAGCGTTCGCCGCTCGCGGTGCGGTTTCCGGCAAGCTCATTGCCATAATAGCTCGCCATCCCGCCGCCGATCTCGGTTTCGGCATCGTCCGGCTGGACGATCTCGGCGATCGGATTGTCCGTGATTTCGACTTCCTGCGCCGCGGCCGAAGCCGTGAGCAAAAGCGGAAGCAGCATGGCTGTAAAGGCCCGCATGACATCATCCCCTTGTCAGAGGAGGCGCCAAAAGCATTCGCGGCCTGCCAAGACAAGCCGCCGCGCGTTGGACTGAAGCGATTTTACGTCCGGATGTTCGATTTGTTCAGATTTAACGGAACAATAACTGTAATTATACGTCCAGATTCGCCACCGAAAGCGCATTCGTCTGAATGAAGTCGCGCCGCGGTTCGACCTCGTCGCCCATCAATCGTTCGAAGATTTCGTGTGCGACATCGGCCTGTTCGGCCTCGACGCGCAGCAACGAGCGGTTCGACGGATCGAGCGTGGTTTCCCAAAGCTGCTCGGCATTCATCTCGCCCAGCCCCTTGTAGCGGCTGATCGCGAGGCCCTTGCGGCTGTGCGCAAAGATCGCCTCGAGCAGTTCGGACGGGCGCGTGATCGGCGTGACCTTGCCGATTGCGACGGCAGGCAGGTCGCTATCGCTCGCGTCGGCATCGTCTTCAGCGGCCTCGGCTGCGGCCAGCGCGGCGGCGTCTATCGCTGCGGCGCTGCTGCCCTTTACCAGTCGGCCCGGATGCGCATAGGTTTCGGCCTGTTCGCTCGCGAGCTTGTGCAGGCGACGTGCCTCTTGGCTGGCAAGGAAAGCCGCGTCGATCGCATGATGGTCGCTGACCCCCCGCCACCGCTTTTCGAGCGTATAGCCGCCGCCCGCCGCGACGATCGTCCATTTCGCTTCGGCGCCGCCGGTCAGCGCGCGTTCGGCGGCGTTGAGCCATTCGGCCGCGCGCACGCCCGCGGCTGCGCGTCCGGCGTCGTCGAGTTCAGGATCGAGCGCCCCGTTCAAGGCCAATGCTTCGATCAGCTCATAATTATGGCCGCGCGGGACATAGCGCATCAGCGCGCGCAGACGGCGGCCATGCTCGATCAGGTCGCGCAGATCGGCACCCGACCGCGCGCCGCCCGTCGTCTCGAGCATCAGCGCGTCGATGCCGCCGTCGACGAGATAATTTTCAAGTGCGGTATCGTCCTTGAGATAGACTTCACTCCGCCCCTTCGCGACTTTGTAAAGCGGCGGCTGGGCGATGTAGAGATGCCCGCCCTCGATGATTTCGGGCATCTGGCGATAGAAAAAAGTGAGCAAAAGCGTGCGGATATGCGCGCCATCGACGTCAGCGTCGGTCATGATAACGATCTTGTGATAGCGCAATTTCTCAAGGTTGAACTCGTCGCGGATCCCCGTGCCGAGCGCCTGGATCAGCGTGCCGACTTCCTTCGACGAGATGATGCGGTCGAACCGCGCGCGCTCGACGTTCAAAATCTTGCCCTTCAGCGGCAGGATCGCCTGCACATGGCGGTCGCGGCCCTGCTTCGCCGATCCGCCTGCCGAATCGCCCTCGACGAGGAAGAGTTCGCATTTGGCGGGGTCGCGTTCCTGACAGTCGGCGAGCTTGCCGGGCAGGCTCGCAATATCCATCGCGCCCTTGCGCCGCGTCAGCTCGCGCGCCTTTTTCGCGGCTTCGCGCGCCGCGGCGGCGTCGATGACCTTCTGGATTACCGCCTTGGCATAAGCGGGATTTTCCTCGAGCCATTCGGTCATCCGGTCGGCCATCAGGCTTTCGAGCGGCTGGCGCACTTCGGACGAGACGAGCTTGTCTTTGGTCTGGCTGCTAAACTTCGGATCGGGCAGCTTGACCGAGACGATCGCGGTCAGCCCTTCGCGCATATCCTCGCCGGTCAGCGAAACCTTTTCCTTCTTCAGGATGCCCGACTTGTCGCCATAGCCGTTGAGCGTGCGCGTCAGCGCGGCGCGGAACGCGGCGAGGTGCGTGCCGCCGTCGCGCTGCGGGATGTTGTTCGTGAAGCAGAGGACATTTTCATAATAGCTGTCGTTCCACTCGAGCGCGACATCGATCCCGATGCCGTCGCGCTCGCTGCTGATCGCGATCGGATCGGGCAGCAGCGCATTCTTGTTGCGGTCGAGATATTTCACGAACGCCGCGATGCCGCCTTCGTAGAACAGGTCGTGGCTGACATGCTCGGCGTGGCGCGCATCGACCAGCTTGATGCGGACGCCCGAATTGAGGAAAGCGAGCTCGCGATAGCGATGCTCGAGCTTGTCGAAATCGAACTCGAGGACATTCTTGAACGTGTCGGTCGAGGCCGAGAAGGTCACGCGCGTGCCCTTCTTGCCTTCCGGCGCAGGGCCGGTGACCTTGAGCGGCGCGACCGAATCGCCATGTTCGAAGCGCATCCAATGTTCTTCGCCGTCGCGCCAGATCGTCAGTTCGAGCCACTCGCTGAGCGCGTTGACGACGCTGACGCCGACGCCGTGGAGGCCGCCCGACACCTTATATGCGTTGTCGTCGCTGGTGTTCTCGAACTTCCCGCCGGCGTGGAGCTGGGTCATGATGACCTCGGCCGCCGAAATGCCTTCCTCGGCGTGGATGCCGGTCGGAATACCGCGGCCATTATCCTCGACGCTGACCGATCCGTCGCTGTTCAGCGTGATCAGGACGAGGTCGCAATGCCCCGCGAGCGCCTCGTCGATCGCATTGTCCGACACCTCGAACACCATGTGATGCAGGCCCGACCCATCGTCGGTGTCACCGATATACATGCCCGGCCGTTTGCGCACCGCGTCGAGGCCCTTGAGAACCTTGATCGAATCGGCGCCATAGGCATTGATATTGGGCAGGTTGGTGTTGGCGCTCGGCGCCATATTTTCAGGGGTGTCCGTCATAGCGATTATATAGGGTCGAAGGGCGTAAAACCCAAGCGAAAATGCGGCTCTTAGCCATATGGCGACGAGCGTTGCGCAGGGCGGCCGCGGCCGCTAGTTTCGCGGCATGAAACACCGTCTCGCTTATCCGCTCGCCGCCGCCCTCACGCTCTCGCTCGCCGCGTGCAGCCAGCCTGCGCCGCCGGCCGACAATGCCCCAGCCGTCGCGGGCGAACCCCTCGCGACGCGCGCGGTGATGATCGGCACCGAAGGACCCAGCCTTCCCGCCTGTTCGAGCATCAGCCGCGTCAAGTCGGGCGGAACCGACGTCTATTGGGCGCCGAACGAGGTGCGCGCGGTCAAGGCGAAGCTAGCCGGCGGCGCCAATGTGTCGCTGTGCGAAGCGGCCGAGAATGACGCCTGGTTCGGCGTCGTCTTCGCGGCGCCCGGAACCGATCCCGACATGTGCGGCGTCGGCAAGTCGGTAGCGAACGCGCGCGAATATCAGGGCCCGTGCCGCTGGGGCTGGATCAAGGGCGGCACGGTCCAGCTGGGCGGCTAACACCACAAAAGCCCCGCATGCGTATGTTCGATTTGTGCTCTTTATGGCCTTAAGGCGACAAAGGATTCGGACAAGCGCACCGAAACTGTCTCCTTTGTCGCTTTAGAGATATGCAGGATATTGCGCGCGCAGGGAAGGTCGACGATCCAAAGAGCCGGCGGAGAGGCTGGCACAGCCGGACAATGTAGGAAAGCATTCTTTCTTTCGTCGGGAAACGACCAGAAGTTGCCGTTCTACTTCTTGCTTCGTCATCCCCGCGAAAGCGGGGACCCAGCGTGCTGACGTCGCAACTGGGTTCCCGCTTTCGCGGGAATGACGAAATTGGGAATGGCCGTTTCCCACCCCAAAGCCGACATCCCGGCTACCGGCAATCCTCGATCACGCGGCCGATCTCCGACTGCACCGGCAGCGTCAGCGCGCCGCCGCCGGGCGTTTCGAGCGCGAAACGCCCGCGGCTGAAGGCGATGCGGTCGAGCCGCGGGTCGCGGCTGGCGAGGTTCGCGCTGCCGCCGTCGAAGCGGATCTGGTCGGTGCCGGCGCTGGTGCGCAGGCTGACATTGCCCGCGAGCGCCGAAGTCATGCGGATGCCGCCGCCGCTGCACGTCATGCTGAGCAACGGGTTTGCGCTTCCCGTCGGAACGAAGGCGGCGGTGCGGCTGCCCGCATCATAGCGCCAGGCGCCCGCGTCGACCGCGCGGTCCTCCCAGCCCGACGCCGGGGTCGGCAGCGGCGCGGGTGTCGGCGCGGGAGCGACCGGGCGCGGAGGGGGAGGCGGGGCTTCGGGTTGCGGGATCGCGGTGCAGCCCGCGACGATGAGCATCAGCGCGCCCGCGGCGCCATAGCGAAAACCCGACTGCCTGCTTATCATCTTCAAAATCCCTGCCAATCAATCACGTCTTCGATCGGTGCGCGCGGCACCGCCCACTGGTTCACCGCCGCGTCTTCGTCGGCATAGCCGATCGCGAGCCCGGTGAACAAAATCTGTCCGTCGTCCAGCCCGAGCGTGCGGCGGATCGTCGCGCCGTACATCGCCCAACATTCCTGCGGACAACTGGCAAGGCCATGTTCGACGAGCAGCAGCATCACCGATTGCAGCCACATGCCCATATCCGACCATTGCGGCGGCCCCATGATGCGCGAGCAGTGGAGGAAAAGCATTACCGGTGCGCCGAAACCCCGGTAATTGTCCATGAACTGAGCGAGACGGCCGCGCTTGTCCTCGCGCGGGATGCCGAGCGAGGCGTAGAGCGCCTCGCCGACGCCGAAGCGGCGCGCCTCCCACGGTTCGGTCAGCCCTTTGGGATAGATGTCATATTCGGGCTCATAGCCTTCGCGGCCCATCGCGGTGCGCGCGGCGACAGCATCCTTCACCGCCTGCCACGGTTCGCCGGTCACCAGCGTCGCCTGCCACGGCTGGAGGTTGCCGCCCGACGGCGCGCGCTGCGCGGCGGCGAAGATGGTCTTGAGCAGCGCGGGATCGACGCGCCGATCGGCAAAGGCGCGCACCGAACGGCGCGCGTGCAGGGTCTGGGTGACGCTGGTCGCAGTTACCGGGGTGTCAGTCGCTGGCATATTTATCCTCTCGCCGCTTGCCGAACAGCAATTTGCGTTCGAGCCGGGCTTTCAACTGGCGGTAGTAGGAAAGCAGGAAGACGTCATCCTCTTCGGCGATCGCCCGCCCGATCTTGGCGCGGATCGCGTCGGCGACCTCGCGCATTGCGCGCGGGTCGTTGCCGCGGAGCACGCGTTCGAGTTCCTGCAGCTCGAAAATACCATAGACGGCGAGTTCGCTTTCGCTGAACAGCATCGCCTCGCCCGCCGTGCCCGTTGCGATGTCGGCGTCGAGCTTGACGCGCTGCGCCATCACGACCCACGTGCCCGCGATCAGGTCGCCCATCCGCATCCGGTCGCGGTTGAACAGCAGGAACAGGCTGAGCGTCAGCGACCATAATATGCCCGCGGCCATGGTCCATCCCGACACCATATCGTCCGACGCGCCGACCCCCAGCATCATCAGCGGCAGAAACAGCTCGAGCTCGCGGATCAGGTTGCGCGCGACCACGGCGTCGGCGGTCAGCCGCCCGCCGTCGCGCGCGACGACGCGGATGCCCATGATCCTTTTGCCCGGCGTCGCGGCGCGCGAGCCTAGCTCGAAACCGACGAACCAGAAGGTGCGCAGCACAAAGGCGCCGAGCATCCAGACGACGACGGTGACGTCGGATTGCGCTGCAAACCCGACCCACAGCATCGCCAGCGAAAACAGGAACAGCGCGAACGCGATCAGCATCAAATCGATGAGCAGCGCGCCGAAGCGCAGCCCCGAACCCGCGATCTTGAGTTCGAGATCGACCCCCTCCGGCGTGATGAACTGGCGGATCTTCTTTGCCCGCGCGGCGCGCGATTTGGCGTTGGCAGCGGCCGCGGTCATGCCGCGTCCTCGCGCCGCGGGATGTAATAATAGCCGAGCCAGAAGAGCAGCATCAACGAACCGATGGCGTAGCGCAGCGGTGTGTCGGTGATCAGCTGGCGACCGAAGCCTTCGAGCAACCCGGCGGCGAAAAGCATGATGATGACACCGACCATCACCTTGCCCGCGGTGCGCCCTGCCTCCGATGCCGCCTGCAACCGCCGGCGCGCGCCGGGGAAGACCACCGCGGTGCCAATGCGCAGCCCCGCCGCGCCCGACAGCGCAGCGGCGAACAACTCGGTCGTGCCATGGATGAACAGCCAGCCGCCGAAATCATAGCCGAGCCCCTTGCCGGCAAACACCGCGATCATCGCGCCCAGCCCGATCCCCTGATAATATTCCAGCATCATCGTCGGCACCCCGAACGCGAAGCCGAGCGCGAAGGACAGGATCGACACGCGGCTGTTGTGCGTGAACAAATAGGTCGCGAAGATGTGCAGCCCGCTCTCGCTCTCGCCCGCCACCGCCTTGCCGTGGCCCAGCGTCGATTGCAGATATTCGGCTGTCGCGCGCGGGTCGCGCCCGCCCGACATCTCTTCGTCGACGAAGTTGAAATACCATTCGGGGTTGCTGGAGACGAGCGAGTAGCTGGTGAGCGCGCCAAGCAGGATGATCAGCGAAATGATCACCGTTTCCTTCCACACCGATCGGATCGCGGCGGGCCAATCGTAGAGGATAAAGCGGCGCAGCCGGTTCCAGCGGCTTTCGCGTACGCCATAGATGAGGAAATAGCCGCGGATCGACAGCGCCTCGAGATGGTCGAGCAAGGCTTTGTCGAGGCTCGTCGCGCGCGCGATCGACAGCGATGAAAGGGTGGCGCGATAGAGCAGGGGCAGCTGCAGCAATTCGGCGCTGGTCAGCGCGGCGGCGCCCTTTTTTTCGAGCTTTGTCAGCAGCAGGTCGAAGGCGATCCAGTCGGCTTCGCGTTCGGCGCGAAAGCGGCTGGTTGAAAAGCTCGGCGCGTCGAACGCGCTGGCGGGGGCGGCTGGGGGAGTCACAAGCTGCCTTTTTGTTTGATGCCGAGATAGGCCTCGACCGCGCTCGCGCCCATCGCGTCGGCAGGCACCTCGATGACGTCGGCTCCCAAACGCTGGAGCCGCGCGATGACGAACTGGCGGTCGCGCAGCATCGCCGCGGCGACGTTCGAGCGGGTGACGTCGGCGCCGCTTTCGGGACGGCGGCGTTCTTCGCTCTCGACCTCTTCGTCCTTGATCACGACGAACAGCAAGCGGTGCTTTTGGACAAGCCGCCCGGCGGCGCGGATCATCAGGTCCGCGCTCGTCGCGTCGGTGAATTCGGTGAACAATATGATCAGCGAGCGGCGATTGAGCTGGGCGCTGAGCGTCGTCAGCGCGAGGGTGAAATTGCTCTCGACATGCGCATAGTCGATCAGGCTCGCCGCGCGTTGCAGCGCCGGGAAATCCTGCGTGTGCATATAGGCGGGGGTCAGCGTCTGCGGCTTGGCGGCGAAGGAGAAGAAGCTGATCCGGTCGCCCAGTTTCAGCCCGACATAGGCGAGGAGCAGCGCCGCCGAAACCGCGCGGTCGACGCGCGGCATACCACCGACGGGCTCGGCCATTGTCCGCCCGCTGTCGATTGCGAGGACGACGCGATTGTCGCGCTCGACGCGATATTCCTTCGCGAGCAGTTTGACGTGGCGCGCCGACGCATTCCAGTCGATCGCGCGCCGGTCCATGCCCGGCTGATATTCGGCGAGTGCTTCGAACTCGGTGCCCTCGCCGCGAAAGCGTTGCTGGCGAAGGCCGAACCAGCTGTTGCGTTGGAACAGCCGGCTACCCTCATCAGTCACCGCGCGCAGGCTGGGCACGACATGGATCGCGCCGTCGACCCTGAACTTGCGCTGTTTCCAGACGAGCCCGAGCGGTCCGGCCCAGCGAATCCACAGTGCCTCGATCCGCGCCTGTCCGCGCCTGGATGCCGTAAGCGAAAGCGTGCGGACGAGGGCGTCGCCCGCGCCCGTCCGGCGCATGTCGTCGGCAAGCCGCCCGCCTTCGGCAAGCCGTTCGTCGAGCGCAAGCGCGAGTTCGGCGCGCGGCGGCACCGCACGCCCGGTTGCACTGAGCGACAGGTCGAACGGATCGCCCACGCCGACCTGATGCGGAAAGTGCGCATCGAGCGACAGGTGGCGGGGGTTTGCCCCCGCGATCGTGTCGAGGATCAGACAGGCGATAATTACCCCGATCCACCCGGGCGCGACGAGCCACAGCTCGGGCCGGATCAGCCCGAGCGCGAGCGCCATCGGGGCGCCGAGCAGCAGCAGATAGATCGCCCGGCGGGTGGGGTAGATCATTGGGATAGATCCTCCCTGCGGCGCAGCCGTGGGGCGGTGGCAGCGCGAAGCGCTGACGGAGGGGCCAATCGCGCAACGTTGCCGCCCCTCCACCACGCCCTTTGGGCGCGGCCCCCCTCCCCATGGCTTCGCCACAAGGAGGATCGTGAGCTATGGCCGTTCACCGCGGCACGTCCTCGCGCTCGAGCAATGCTGCGACGACCTGTTCGACATTGCGCCCTTCGATCTCGGCCGCCGCCGACAGGATGACCCGGTGGCGCAGCACGCCCGCCGCAAGGCGCTGGACATCGTCGGGGATCACATAGTCGCGCCCGTCGAGCGCCGCCGCCGCGCACGCCGCGCGCGCAAGCAGCGTCGCGGCGCGCGGGCTCGCGCCGCACTCCAGATCGGCGCTCTCGCGCGTCGCGCGGACGAGGCGGACGATATAATCGACAATCTCGTCGGCGAGGCGCACCGTCGCGATCGTGTCGATCGCGGCTTCGATCGTCTTGGCGTCGGCGACCTGGGTGACGCCGAAATCGCCGACTGCGGGGCTTTTGAAGCGCCCGCCATGGTCGGCGACGATGCGCCGTTCCTCGTCGGCGGCGGGATAATCGACGACCAGCTTGAACAGAAAGCGGTCGAGCTGCGCTTCCGGAAGCGGATAGACGCCCTGCTGTTCGATCGGGTTCTGCGTCGCAAGCACGGTGAAACGCGGGCTCATCACATGCGCCTCGCCGTTGATCGTCACGCGGCGCTCCTGCATCGCTTCGAGCAGCGCGGCCTGCGTCTTGGGCGGGGTGCGGTTGATTTCGTCGGCGAGCAGCAGTTCGGTGAAGATCGGCCCCTTGGTCAGGGTGAAGCTCGACGTCTGGAAGTTGAACAGGTTCGACCCCAATATGTCGCCCGGCATCAGGTCGGGGGTGAACTGGATGCGGCCGAACGCCAGCCCGGTCGCGCGCGCGAACGCCTGTGCAAGCAACGTCTTCGCCGTGCCCGGCGGTCCTTCAAGCAGCACATGCCCGCCCGCGAGCAGCGCGATCGTCACCATGCGGGTGAGCGGCCCCTGCCCGAACACGATCTTGGCGACCTCGCCCTCGATCGCGGCGCCGAGCGCCTGGACGTTCTCAACGCTATGGGCGACGGGATTAGCTGTCACGGAGTAAATCCTTCCTGATATCGTGCAGCGCTTGTGCATCTGCCAAAAATTCATGGGTGTTGCGCGCGAGCGGCAGGCGCCGCGCGAGCGCGGAGAAGAGGTCGCTGCCGCCGCGCAAATGCTTGTCGATCCAGCGGTCGGTTGCGTCGTCGTCGAGCCCGCCCGGCGCGTGCAGCCGCCGCGCGATTGCGCTGCGCTGGCTCTTCACAAAGACGTCAGCGCCGTCGAGTTCGCGCCGCGCCTGCCGGATCAGGTCGGCGCTGTTCGCGATCAGCGCCGCCTTCGACACCGGGATCGCGCGGCTGGGTTTCAGCGCCGGACCGAAACGCACCGACGCTTGCCACAGCGCGAGCAGCCCGGCGGCGATCAGGCAGAGCGTGATGCCGATGAAGGGCGGGATAAAGGCGAAGCGCAGCAGCGAACGCCCGCCGCCGAATCCGTTCAGCGTCACGTCGAAAGCATAACCGTCGGCATCGGCATATTCGGCGATCGCGTCGATCAGCATCGCGCCGCCCACCGCCTTGTCGCGCGAAGCGAAAGCAAAATTGTTGATGAGATCGGGGTCGGCGAGGATATAGAGGTCGCGGTCGCCGACCTGCGCCAGCACCGCACCGCCGCTCGGCCCTGCGATCAGCGTTTCGAGATTGTCGCCCGTAACCGTCTGCACATTGCCTGGCAGCCAGGCGGTGAAGTTGCGTCCCGCGAGCCGCGCCGGGACCGCCTGCGCCTTGCTCGGCACGGCCGCGACCCCGACCGTACCGAAATGCGCGGGAGGCAGCATCTTGGCGGGTGGCCGCGCCGGGAACCCCGCGCTGACCCAGCCCGGCTTTTGCGTCTGCCCAGGTATCGCCATCGTCTGCCATTTGGGCAGCACGATCAGTGCCGCCGTGCCGGACTGGGCATCGAGCAGTTCGGCGACTTCGGGCGCGCGGGTGCGGTGCGTCGGGGTGAGGATGAGCAGCGGCTCATACTCCTCATAACGCGTCCTCTCGACCCGGCGGCGGAGTTCCACCTCGGCGCCGGCGCGCTCGACGAGATCGACGATGCCGGCATATCCCGGCGCCGCCTTCGACAGCGCATGGCCGCCGCCGTCGTTGCCACTGCTGATTTGCGGCCCGAGCGCGATCAGCGCCCACAGCGCGGTGAAGGCGACGATCCCGATCGCCACCACGCCCGCGATCAAGCGCGGGTTGAAACCGTCGTCGGTTGCCGCCGCGCCGCTCATGCGCGCGCCCAATTCTTCGCTACGGTCATCTCGGCATAGGCGCCGCGACAAATCTGCCACGCGCCCGCGTCGATCGCCCGCCCGCCGAACAGGCTGATCTCGACCGCGCGCGCGATACGGCTGAACGCATCGCGCGCGACCACGGGCAGGCCCTCCGCCTCGGCAAGATCGCGCGACGTCATCGCGGGTTTGACCAGCCCCGGCCGGCGACCCTCGATATCCTGGACGCTGCGATAGAGGAGAAGATGGACCGCCTCGGCGTAGCGCCCTTCGGCGGCGAGTGCGTCGGCCTCGGCGAGCAGCGCGCGCGCCGCGCCGGATTCGGCCTGACCGACGAGATCCGCTTCGTCGCTCTGCGCCTTGCGGCCGAAGCGCAGATTGTCGACCCATTGCGCGAAGGCCGGGACGAAATGATAGAGGAGGAACAGCGCCAGCGCCGCGACCGCGACCCACATCAGCGGCTGGGCGGCGGGCGCGCTCCATTGGAAAAAGCTGCGGATCGCATCGAAGATCGCTTGCAACCATTCGGGGGTCGGCGGTGGGGGCGGGGGGGGCGGCGGAAAGGCGGTCTGGATCGTGCCGCCCGCGATCGTCTGGCTATAGCCCGGGTCGACGAGTTCGGGATCGAGCAGCCAGCCCCCGCCGTCGGCGCCGGACGTGTCGGCCGCGGCCGATGTCTGGGCGACCCACAAGGATATCATGTTGAAATACTGGTCCCGCCCCGGTCGATCATCGCGCTAAGTGGTAGCGCGGGCGTCATCGGGAAGGCAAGACATGCTTGCGTGCGAAACTGCCCCGTTCTAGCGCGCGAAGAGTTTAGACGGAGGACCAAGGTGGACGCGGCGCAGGCGGTACATGAAAAATTCTTGGCGGCGCTGGCCGAGGGCAGCCTCCCCGGTCGTGCCGATGCGCCCGATCCCGCGATGGTCGGTCTGTCGCGCGCGGAGGCGACCGACATCTTCCTCTCGCAACTGACCAGCCGCCAGATGGACCGGCTGTCGCGCCATCTGCAGGCGCGCGGCGAGGGCTTCTATACGATTGGGTCGTCGGGGCACGAAGGCAATGCCGCGGTCGCCGCGGCGCTGCGCGTCACCGACATGGCGTTTCTTCACTATCGCTCGAACGCGTTTCAGCTTCACCGCGCGCGCTCGGTCCCCGGACAGACGCCGACATGGGACATGCTGCTGAGCTTTGCCGCTTCGGCCGAAGACCCGATCTCGGGTGGACGGCATAAGGTCATCGGATCGAAGCCACTCAACATCCCGCCGCAGACCTCGACGATCGCCTCGCATTTGCCGAAAACGGTCGGCGCCGCTTTCTCGATCGGGATCGCGCGGCGGCTCGGCATGACCGGGCTGCCGCTCCCCGACGATGCGGTCGTGCTGGCGAGCTTCGGCGACGCCTCGGCGAACCATTCGACCGCGCAGGGCGCGTTCAACACCGCGGGCTGGGCGGCGTTCCAGGGCTCGCCGATGCCACTGATCTTCCTCTGCGAAGACAATGGCATCGGCATTTCGACGCGCACCCCGACGGGGTGGATCGAGGCGCAGTTCCGCCACCGCGCGGGGCTTCACTATATCAAATGCGACGGCACCGACCTGGTGTCGGCTTATGCGGGGGCTGCGGAAGCGGCCGACTATGCGCGCCGCAATCGCAAGCCTGTCTTCCTCCATATGGCGACGGTGCGGCTTTACGGTCACGCCGGATCGGACGTGCAGGGCGCCTATCTGCCCAAGGCGCTGATCGAGGCCGACGAAGCGCGCGACCCGCTGCTCGCCGGCGCGGCGCTGATGGCCGAACATGGCTGGATGACGCCGACGGAAATCGCCGAAACCTATGAGGATATCGGCGCGACGCTCGCGCGGCAGGCCGAGGCGGCGATCCTGCGCCCCAAGATCACCCACTCGGCGCATGTGATGGACAGCCTGATCCCGCCGAAGCGTGAGGTCGCGCGGCCCAATACCCCGTCGGACGAGGATCGTAAGGCGATGTTCGGCAGCGACGCCGGCGCGATGGACAAACCGCAGCATATGGCGCGGCTTTTGAGCTGGGCGCTCGCCGACCTGATGCTCGCGCACAAGGAAATCGTCGTCGCGGGCGAGGATGTCGGGCCGAAGGGCGGCGTCTACAACGTTACCGCCAAGCTGCATCAGCGCTTCGGATCGGCGCGTGTCGTCAACACCTTGCTCGACGAACAGGCGATCCTCGGGCTCGCGATCGGCATGGCGCACAACGGCTTCCTGCCGATGCCCGAGATCCAGTTTCTTGCCTATGTGCACAATGCCGAGGACCAGATCCGCGGCGAGGCGGCGACATTGAGCTTCTTCTCCGACGGGCAGTACACCAACCCGATGGTGCTCCGCATCGCGGGGCTGGGCTACCAAAAGGGCTTCGGCGGCCATTTTCACAACGACAACAGCCTTGCTGTCTTCCGCGACATTCCGGGCGTGATCCTCGCGGTGCCGTCGAACGGGCGCGATGCGGTGGCGATGCTGCGCGAATGCGTCCGCCTGGCGCGCGAGGAACAGCGCGTCGTCGTCTTTGTCGAGCCGATCGCGCTCTATATGACGCGCGACCTGCACGAAGAGGGCGATGGCCTGTGGACCAGCGTCTATGAAGCCCCCGGCGACGGCGCACCGATCCGCTTCGGCGACGTCGGGGTGCAGGGCAATGGCACCGACCTTGCGATCGTCACTTATGGCAACGGATATTATCTGTCGCGCCAGGCCGAGAGACTGCTCGCCGCCGACGGCGTCAAGGCGCGCGTCATCGACCTGCGCTGGCTCGGCCCCGTCGATGAGGACAAGCTCGTTGCTGCGGTTGGCGACGCCAGCCGCATCCTGATCGTCGACGAATGCCGCATCACCGGGTCGCAGAGCGAGGCGCTGATGGCGACGTTCGTCGAGCGCACGCCGGGCAAGAAGCTCAAGCGCATCGCCGCCGATGACAGCTTCATTCCCTTGGGCCGCGCCGCGACGCTGACCCTGCCGAGCCGCGATTCGATCTATGCGGCCGCCAAGGAGTTGCTGGCATGAGCGCGCGCAAGACCGCGCTCGTCGTCGCCCCCGGCCGCGGCACCTATGGCAAGGGCGAGCTTGGCAGCATCGCGCGGCTGCACGGTGCGCGCTTCGGTGACCTGATCACGAATTTCGACGCGCAGCGTCGCGAACGCGGCCAGCCGACGGTGAGCGAACTCGACGGCGCCGACCGCTTCAGCGTCGCGACGCACATGCGCGGCGATGTCGCGGCGCCGCTGATCTACACCGCCACCGCGCTCGACTTTCTCAGCATCGATCGCGACAAGTTCGATATCGTTGCCGTCGCCGGCAATTCGATGGGATGGTACAGCGCGCTCGCGCTCGGCGGCGCCGTATCGTTCGAGGACGGTTTCCGGATCAGCAACGCGATGGGTCTCAACAGCCAGACGCACGGGCCGGGCGGGCAGATCCTTCTCCAAATCGTCGACGAGGATTGGCGGCCCGTACCAGGGCTGCGCGAAAGCCTGCTCGCACTCGTCGCCGACATCGCCTCGCGCTCCGGTCACGCGCTGGCGCTCTCGATCGACCTAGCCGGCATGCTCGTGCTTGCGGGCAATGAGGCGGGCCTTGCCGCGCTACTCGCCGAAGCACCGCCGACCCCCGGACGCGATCCCCTCCGCCTCGCGGGCCACGGCCCCTTCCACACCCCGCTGATGTTCGGCAGTTCGGACAAGGCGATGGCCGAACTGCCGCATTCGCTCTTCCACCGCCCCGCATTGCCGCTGATCGACGGACGCGGCCATATCTGGCGGCGCCATGCGAGCGACCCTGCCGCAATCTGGGATTATACTTTCGGCCACCAGATCCTCGCGCCCTATGATTTCGCGCTGTCGGTGCAGGTCGCGGTGAAGGAATATGCGCCCGAGGTCATCATCCTGCCCGGCCCCGGCGACACGCTGGGCGGCGCGATCGCGCAATCGCTGATCGGCATCGGCTGGCATGGAATTTCAGGCAAAGGGGATTTCGCGGCACGGCAGGCGGCCGACCCGATCCTGCTGTCGATGGGCCGCGCCGAACAGCGCGCGCGCGTTACCGGACAAGAATAAGGCCGGCAGAGGAGGGATTTCCTCTGCCGGCCGTTTGTTGCATGGGATCAGGTGGGGTTGATCCCATGCGAATGAACGGCAGCGCCCGTGGGGACCAACTCAAGGGCGGTACACCGTTCATTTTCCTTATAGGCGCTACGCGCGGCTTTCGGCCGGGTTCCACCGCGATCATGCACCAAAACGGACCGAATCGATCGAAGCGGCGCCTGCGAACTCGGCGATGAACTGTAGCCGGAGCAGTTCGGCGACATTGCCCGCGCCCGCGCGGCGCATGATGTTGGCGCGATGCACCTCGACCGTGCGCGGGCTCAGCGCCAGCTGACGCGCGATCGCCTTGTTGCCGAGCCCCGCGGCGATGGCATCCAATATGTCGCGTTCGCGCGGGGTCAGCGCCGCCAGCCGTGCTTCGGCTTCGCGGCGCCGGTCGAGTGCGCCCTGCCGTGCGCGCCAGTCGGCCAGCGCCGCATCGATCGTGCGACGGACAAGGCGCGGGTCGAGCGGTGCGGGTAACAGATCCTGCGCCCCGCCGCGCAGGATCGCGCGCGATTCTGCAATGCTCAGCTGTTCGGCGGCGACAAAGGCGGCGATTCCGCCGCGCACCGTGACATGGTCGAGCAGCGCCGCGCCATCGGTCGCGCCCGGCTGGCGCCAATGAAAGAGCAGGATTGCGCAGGAATCCCCGCCCTCGGCTTCGATCCACGCATCGGCGCTGGCAAAGCTGCGCACGATACGTTCGGAGCCCGCCGCGAGCACACGGAAACAGGCCGCCCGTTCGGTCGGATCGGGCAGGATCAGATGGATATGGCCCCCATTTTCGCTCACCTGGCGATGCTGCCCGCGAAGCCCGTTCGCGGACAGCGCGGACATATCGGGGGCGGCGCCATTTCGGAGGGCTTCGTGTTCCAGGCGGCGAAGTGACGCGCCTCCGGCCGGTTATGCGTCAGTCGGCGGGGTTATGCTTGGCGAGGAAGGTTTCGATCGAGGTCAGCAAGGTCATGCGATCGGCCTGACGCGTGAAATAATGGTCGGCAAGCGGGACCGAGACGAACTCGACAGTCTTGCCAGCCTTCGTCATCGCCGCATACATGCGCGCCGACTGGCCGTGATCGACCGTGACATCCTTCTTGCCGTGGATCAGCAGCAGCGGCGCCTTGATCCGGGCGATCGCGTTGATCGGCGACACGGCGGCGAAATCGGGGGTCATCCGCTGCCACTGGCCGCGATAGAGGCGCTCGCGCATCAGCCCTCCGAAGTCATTGACCTCGCGCCGCAAATTGGCGACGCCGTTGATCGAAATCGCGCAGCGATAGAGGTCGGGATCCTTGACCGTCCCCCACATTGCGGCATAGCCGCCGTACGAGCCGCCAACGATGCAGACGCGTTTCGGGTCGGCGATCCCCTCCTTCACCGCCCAATACACGCCGTCGCTGACATCGTCCTGCATCGCGAAGCCCAGCTGTCCCTGCCCCGCTTTTTCGAACGCCGCGCCATAGCCGGTCGAGCCGCGAAAATTGGGCTGCAGCACCGCATATCCGCGCTCGGCGAGGAACTGCGCCCAATAATCATAGGTCAGCTCGTCATGCCCCCACGGTCCGCCGTGGGGCATGACGATGAAGGGCAGGTTTTTGTCGCGCCGGCCGCGCGGCATCGTGAGCACGCCCTCGATCTCCAGCCCGTCGCGCGCCTTGTACCGGACCATCCGCCCGCGCGACAGGCGCCGGCCGCCGATCGTCTCGTTCATCGCCGCCAGCTTGACCAGATCGCCCGTCGCGGCATCGAAATAGAAAAGCAGGCCCGGGTTGTCGGGGGTGCTGAACCGGACGAGCATCTTGCTCTGATCGGCGCTGATACTCTCGATACGCACCGCCGACTGCGGCGATGCCTCTTCGAGCGTCTTCTGATGCGCCGCCATCGCCGGATCGAGCCAGCGCAGCGGGGCGTCGCGGTCGCTGGTCCGGACGCCGAGCAGCTTCGCCCCGTTCGACGCCATCAACACGCTTTCGACATTGACGCCGTCGGCGGCATAGACGGTCCGCACGGGCTTGCCGGTCGGAATGTCGACTTCGACGACCGCCGCCCGGCCGCCCTTGCTTTCCGTGATGACGAAACCATTGTTGCTGCCGGGCACGAAGTGGAAGGGCACGGTCAGTTCTTCTTCGGCGCCGAGCTTCGCGCTGTCGATGACGCGCAACGATCCCTCGCCGTTTGATCGGAACAGCAGGGTCGATTGGGTGCTTGCGTCGCGATAGCCGATGCCGAAGCGGACCTGGCCGAGATGATCGGCGCCCCAATCGAAAATGTTTGCACGCGGCCTTTCGGCGACCCGCTTGCGTCCGGTCGCCACATCGACGCGATAGACCGTCGGCCAGAAATCGGCTTCATTGCTATAGATCGAGTTTTGGGCGGCGATGAGGATTTCGGTCCCGCCGTCGGTCGGAACCCATAATATGTCGGACGCATTCTGCCCGCCGCTGTCCCAGAGCAGCTTGGTGATCTTGCCCGTGCCGCGATTGATGCCGATCGCGCGCGAAATATACCAGCGATCTCCCTCGACGGGCATCAGCGCATACAGGCCGACGATGATATTGTCGTTTCCGACCCAGCGGATCCACGCGACCTGCGTCTGGTCGGGAACCGCGACGATGATCGGTTTCGACCGGTCGCCGCGCACGGGCATCATCAGGATCCGCTGCTCGCCCCCTATCCCGAACAGCCCCGCGATATGCGTGCCGTCGGGCGACAGGTCGACATCTTCGACGAAAGGAAGCTCGGCAAAGGCGCTGGTCGGCAGCGGGGTGAAAGCGGGCGCGACGGGCGGCGATTTGAAATCCGCCGCGGCCAGCGCGCCCGAAGGCATAAGCAGCGCCGCCGCCAGCAGATATTCACCCCACGTCGCGCGCGCCATGCCCCGCTTATGCCCGCTCGCAAGCCGCAACGCATCCTCCCCCCGAAGACCGACAGTATATCGTCGGCGGCTACTTTCGCGAAGTCGTTGAAAAAATCAAATATTACTGATCGCGAGACGCGTGTCGTGGCGACAGTGACCGGCCTCTCGCTGGCAACGGACTGAAAACCATTGCAGCCGCCACCTTCGCGTTGATCCGATCATTGTTTTTGGGACCTTCAGCGGAAGGATTTTGGTGACCCCTACGGGCACCCGGCTGTCGTGGCAAGGTATTGAATTTACACCGGTATCTTTCCGATTCGTGATTTCTATACCATCATAAATGCCATCTGCCCAATGGACTTATATAGGCCGAAATGACTTTGCGCTGCCAGAGAGCTGACTCTTTGTTGGGCGGCGATGGAGCTGGCCGATCCGGTCGCGGATGCACTTCACCGGAACGGTTGTCCTTGGCAAGGACCTGTTGGAAGTGTAAATTGCCAGCTGAACCGGTGACCGTAAGTGGTCACCAGTCAGGCGATTTATCTCATTGATTTTATAAAATCAAATTATAAGAATCCAAACCGATACTACGAATGTTCCCACATTTTGAGTGGGCATAAATGAGTGGTTCTGGGTATTGGCGGAATGCTTTCACAGATTTTTTTCTGCTCCCACGACTTCGTGCAATTAGCGGAATGGTGCGGCGGAAAATGCCCCAATTGCTGAAATCGACGCTGCAGCCGCATTGCACCGATAGATGCTACGCTTGCCAACTCTCGAAAACTGTCTTCCGGAGCTTCATACTATAGATTTTCGAGTTGATCTCTTAGTCCCTCAAGCCACGGTGCATAGGCTCGCCAGCGTTGCAATCCTTCTCCATTGATCGGCTGTCGTACTTGCTGCGCACTGGGTGTGTAGATGCTTCTTTGGTTTTCATGCGGCCGCAGGCAGGCCGCGTCGAACGGCAGATCCAGGGCTGCAAGCAACTTGCGAATTTCTGCCTCGGGGTGTTCCACAAGCCTTTCATAACCCAGACGATAAACCCGTCCCGGCCGAACCCGTTCCAGATGATCCATCAAGTGGGCATAGTCGGAATGATACCGGCCAAGATCGGCCAAGTTGGCTGGAAAGCTCGTGTGGCGATTGAAATAGGTCGTGAAGTTCGACAGACAGCACGCCATGGGATCGCGACGGACGTCGATGATCTTTGCCTTAGGCAAGATAAGTAGGATCAAGGGAACAAGCTGCCAATTAGCGGGCATCTTGTCGGTGAAGAACGGGCGGTCGGTTCGCCGGTAGCGCCGCGTCGAGATGATGTAGCTGTCGCCGATCTCGCGTAGCTGTGGGGCCGGCAGGGCGGCAATGACGCCGGGCAAGGCGGCGTTTGATATCTCACGGCCAGCAATCTGCTGCGCGATATTCCGCAGTTCGAACAATTCGCCAAGATTCTCCACCATCGGATGGCTCGCGAGGATTTGCTCGACCAAAGTGGAGCCCGCGCGCGGCATGCCGACGATGAAGATCGGCGCATCGGTTTCGTTCCCATGCCCGGCGCGAGCATCGAACAAGGTGGACGTGAAAGCCGCTTCCGCTGCCCTGACGAAATCCTCCGTCGCCTGCGGGTCATAATGGATGAGCAAGCCGCGCACGCGATTCGCATCTTCATAGCGCCGGAACGACTCCTCATATCGGCCCTGGTCACCGAGCGCCTTGCCAAGGGCGAAGCCAAGCCGGACCCTGTCCAGACCCGGTTTGGCCTTTTCCATCGCCCGTTCCATCAACATGACGTCATCCGCGCTGAGCCGAACGACACGCAAATTAGCGAGACCCCACCAGGCAAGGCCGCTGGCGGGATCGAGGTCGAGGGCCTTGCGATAGGCGGCAACGGCTTGATCGAGATGCCCGGCGGTCTGCAATGCGTCGGCATAGCTGATCTGCGGAATAGCGGCGCCAGGGGTGCGAGCGATCAGTTGCCGGAGCACGGGCAGCGCCTCGTCCGCGCGACGTTCAGCCGTCAGCGTCGCCGCTTTGAGCGACAGCGCCCAGACAGGTCCGTCGCCGGCGCCAATCAACTCGTCCAGCAGCCCAAGCGCCTCGGCGGCACGCCCCTGGCGACCAAGCAAGGTACACAGATCGGCGTGGGCAAGCACGAAGCCCGGCGCTTGGCAGATCGCGCCACGGAGCAATCGCTCGGCATCGGCAAAATGCCCCGTTGCGACGGCGACGGCAGCCAGAAGGCGCAACGCATCGGGGTTTTCGGGGGAGACCACAAGGCTGGAACGGATCAGCTGTTCAGCACGCGTCAGTTGGTTGTCATTCAGGGCACGCGCCGCTTCAGCCAACATTTGGGTCTGCGCCGTCAACGAAGCAATTTGAGGACGTCGATAACGCGCTGAATCGCTATGGGGCATGTTCCGCGCGGTCGGATCGAGGGCGACAGCATCTGCATATCCTAGGCCGATTTCTCAGCAAAAATAGTCGGGTGCTTTGAATTTTGCAACTATTTACAGGCCTTAGTAACAAATTGATAACTCTGACATTGTTTAACGCCTATCCAGGTCACCTCCTATCGGGTCGCTAGCACACTTCGCAACGCCATCGGATCGGAAAGGGCACCGAAGGGCAAACTGCTGGTGACGGCAGGACGCAAAGTCTCCGGACGCTTCGAAAGAGAGTTAGCAGGGTTACTGGCAGGGGGTATGATGATCGCGACGGTTAAACCGTGCTGGCACGCCAGCCATTTGCAAGCGCCTGGGCGCGCTGTCATCCCTGACCTTGGTCCCGATCGTCAAAATTCTCGTGGTGTGCCGTCCTGATCGGGCGGCGCTCCGTCGTGTCTGAAATCCAACAATAACAACGAGGGGTCGATGAGCAACAGCAACAATAAGGCGCGCCGCGCGAGCGGAGCCAGTGCCTTCTCGCGTCGTCTGCTTTGCGGCGCCTCGCTGGCGGCGCTGATCGCCCTCGGCGCACCGTCGATCGCCCGAGCGCAGGACCAGGATCGTTACTGGGACGCCAACGGGACCAATCCCGGCAGCGGCGGCAACGGCACCTGGGACACCAGCTCGCCGGTCTGGAGCCAGGCAAATAGCGATGTGCTCGGTCCCTATCAAACGTGGGACAATGCCGCGCTGGACAATGCCATTTTCGGCATCACCGCGACCGGCACAACGACGACAGCAGGCTCGGTCACCCTCACCGCGCCGATCACCGTCCACAACATGACGTTTCAGACCGTCAACGGCTGGGTGCTGGGCGGCAGCACGCTGACACTTGCCGGCACTGCCCCCACGCTGACGATCAACGGCGACACCACCATCAATTCGATTCTTGCCGGAACGGCGGGCCTGACCAAGCTTGGATCGCGGACCTTGACGCTGACCGGCGCCAACACATTCAGCGGCGGGATCACTCTCGGCGGCGGCGCGCTGCGGGCCTCGACCGACGCCTCACTCGGTGCGCTCAGCAATAACATCGCGGTGACGGCCAGTTCAACCTTGCAGATCAATTCCGACGCGACGGCACGCACCGTTAACATCGGCACCGGGGCGACGCTGACGCTGATGGGAAGCGGTGTCGGGTCGGCTCTGCTCACTGGCGCTGGCGGCATTTCCGTTGGAACGACGGGTCCCGTCCGTCTGACCAACGACGCCAGCACTTATACCGGATCGACGCGATTCAACGGCTGTAACGGGGTGTGCTCCACCTATTTCTCGTCGATCGGCAATCTCGGCGAGGCAAGTTCGCTGGGCGCGCCGACGGACGCGATTTCGGGTACCATCCTGTTCGCCCAAACCAGCCAATATTCCGACAGTGTCATCTATACCGGCGACGGCGACAGTTCCAACCGCAACTGGACCCTTCAGGGGAGCACGGCGATCATCCGCAACCAGGGTTCGGGAACCCTGACGATCACCGGCAACGTCACCACCAATGGTGGCGCCAACTACAGCGCCGAAAGCGCGGACTTCCAGTTGCTGGGGACGCTGAGCGGCGCCAACTACAGCTTCGGCGGCCTGGCTGGCCGGACGATCACGCTGGGCGGCGCCAACGACTATACCGGCAGCAGCTCGATCGGTGCGATCACGGTCAAGGCGCCGGTGCTGGCGGATGCCGGGGTCGTCAGTTCGCTGGGCGCGGGCACCAGCGCTATCGCGCTCTCCAGCAACGGCGCGCTGAGCTATACCGGCGCCGGCGCGAGCAGCAACCGTTCCTGGGTCATTGCCAACACTTCGGGCACCATTTCCAACGATGGCACCGGCGCCCTGAACCTGAGCGGTGCTGTCGCGCTGGGCACCGCCGCCACCGACAACTTCACGCTGGGCGGCAGCTTTGCCGGCACGAACACCCTGTCGGGCGTCATTTCGGGCACCGGCAATATTGTCAGCAGCGGCAGTGGCACCTGGATATTGGGCGGCGCCAACAGCTTCAGCGGCAATGTGGTCGTCAATAGCGGCACGTTGCAGGCCGGGAGTGCCACCGCATTCGGCGCCACCAAGAGCGTGACCGTCAATGGCGGCATCCTGGACCTGAACGATTTCAGCTTCTGGACGCCGACCTTGAATGGCACCGGCGGCAGTATCGCGCTGGGCGCGAGCGGGACACTGACCGTCAACGGCACGGTGGCCAGCAGCTATGCCGGCACGATCACCGGCGGCGGCGGGCTGTTGAAGATGGGCAACGGCACGCTGACGCTGACCGGCGCCAGCAGCTACACCGGTGCAACGACCATTGTCGGCGGCGCTCTGGCGCTCGATTTCTCCGGCGTGGGCGGTCCGGCGAGTAACATCCTTTCCAGCGCATCGACGCTCAACTTGTCGGGCGGCACGTTGCGCGCGATCGGCGCGGCCGGGGAAGCGAACAGCCAGAGCCTCAGCGCCATCAATGTCATGGCGGGCAGCAACACCCTGCGCGCGGACTCGGGTGCGGGTGGCAGCCTCTCGCTCAATCTCGGCGCGATCAACCGTAGCGGCGGCCTCGTCAATTTCATCGTGCCGACCAGCGGCGCGATCACGACAAGCCATGCCGACGGCCTGCTTGGCGGATGGGCCACGGTCAATAGCTCGGACTATGCGAAGGTTCTGGGTGGCACCATCACGGCGTTCGCCGAAAGCGACTATGCCTCCAAGGACGATGCGGCCACCTGGATCGATGGCGATATCGTCACGGATACCGAGGGCGCTGCCGATACGCCGTTCTTCGGCACGGTGACCACCGGCCGGCAACTGGGCGGCCTGCGCTACACCGCGGCGGCGGACTCGACGGTGACCATCGCTGCGGGGCAGACGCTCGGCATCGACGGTACGATCATCGCCGCCCCTTCGGTCGGCAATTTCAACCAGACGATCACCGGCGGCTCGCTGACCGGCGGCGCCGGCGGCGGCACCTTGGGCGTGCAGCAGAACGGTGGCGGCATCTTCACCATCGCCTCGACCATCATCGACAACGGTGGCGCGACCGGCTTCGTGAAGGGCGGCAGCGGCGCGGTTCGGCTGGCCGGCGCCAACGGCTATACCGGCGGCACGACGCTGAGCGGCGGCCGGCTGGAAGTGAACAGCCTTGCCAATGGCGGCGTCGCCAGCAGCATCGGCGCGTCCTCCGGCGCGTCGTCCAACCTCGTGCTGGAAGGCGGCACGCTCGCTTATGTCGGCGGGACGGATGTCGTGTCGGATCGCGGCTTCACGCTGGTCAATGGCGGCGCCGGCGCGCCCACCATCGAAGTCAATACAGGGCGGAGCGTCGAATTCTCCGGGCAGGTGACAAGCCCCGATGACGCCGGGCTTACCAAGACCGGCTGGGGCACGCTTGTCCTTTCCAATCCCAACAACGACTATGTCGGCGTGACGACGATCAGCGGCTCGGGCGCCGGCGGCGCCAGCACGCTGTCCGTCGGCACACTGGCCAATGGCGGCGGTGCGAGTGGTATCGGCGCCGCCGGCGCGGACTCCGCCAACCTCATTCTCGATGCCGGCGGGCGCCTCCAATATACGGGCGGCAATGTCGCCATCGATCGCGGCTTCAGCCTGACCAACGGCGGCGGCCGCATCGATGTCAGCCAGGCGACGACCACGCTGACCGTCAGCGGCGCCGCGATCGGCACCGGCCAGTTCATCAAGGATGGTGACGGCACGCTGATCCTGTCCGGCACCAACAGCTATACCGGCGGCACGCATCTGACCGCGGGCACGCTCCGCGCCGGCTCCACCCAGGCTTTCGGAGGCAATGCGGCAGGCACGGGCGCGGGCGCGATGACCGTCGACGCCGGTGCGACCCTGGATCTTGCCGGCAAGAGCAATTTCGTGGGCGGCCTCAATGGCGGCGGGAACGTGCTGCTGGGCGCGGCCACGCTCAACATCAACAGCAGCGGCACCTTCACGGGCACGATCAGCGGCAGCGGCGGCATTGGCGTGACACGCTTCACCCAGGTCATGACCGGCTGCAACAACAGCTATACCGGTGTGACCACCGTCGTTTCCGGGCTGAGCACCGATTGCTTGGCCAATGGCGGGCAGGTGAGCGGCATCGGGGCTGCCAGCGCCGCCCCGACCAGTCTTGTCCTGAATGGCGGCTCGCTGAACTATACCGGCGCCTCCGTCAGCATCGATCGGGGCTTCGCCACCACATCCGGGCAGATCAACGTCACCAATGCGGCGACGACGCTGACACTGACCGGCACCACGACGGGCGGTTCGTTCACCAAGGAAGGCGCGGGCACGCTCGTGCTGTCGGGCACCACCACCCGCAACAGTACAACCCAGGTCAACAACGGGATTCTGCGCGCCGGAACGATCAATGCGTTCGGCACCGGCGGCGCCAGCTTCGCCAACGCTGCGGGCGCGGTGCTCGATCTCAATGGGTTCGACACGACCATTGGCTTCCTGAACGGCGGCGGCGCGGCCGGCGGCAATGTCACGCTGGGCGGTGCGACCCTGACGGTCGGCGCCAGCAACGGCAATTACGCCGGCGCAATCAGCGGCACCGGCAATCTCATCAAGACCAGCGGAGGTAACCAGACGCTGGCGAACTGCGCCAACAGCTATGACGGCATCACGACCGTGGCGGGCGGCGTGCTGGGCGTGAACTGCCTGACCGCCGGCGGCGTCAACAGCTCGATCGGTACCTCGAGCAGCGATGCGGGCAATCTGGTCATCAACGGCGGCACGCTGCGCTATCTGGGGACGGGCGACAGCACCGACCGGCAGTTCACGCTCGGTACGGGCGGCGGCAGGATCGATGCGTCGGGCACGGGCACCCTAGCCTTCACCAGCACCGCGGCCGTCACGCTCGCGGGCGCCGGCAATCGCACGCTGACGCTGGGCGGCACCAACACCGGCGACAACATCCTGGCGGCGCAGGTCACCAATCCCGGCACGGGCACGACCTCGCTGACCAAGACCGATGCCGGCACCTGGCGGCTGACCAACCAGGCCAGCAACTATACCGGCGTGACGACGATTAGCGGCGGCGTGCTGAGCGTCGATAAGCTCTCCGATGGCGGCGTCGCCAGCAGCATCGGCATGTCCTCCAACGCTGCCGCGAACCTGGTGATCGGATCGGGCGGCACGCTGCGCTATACCGGCACGGGCGATACGACCGACCGGCAGTTCACGCTGGGCGTGGGCACGACCGCGATCGAGTCCTCGGGCAGCGGCGCGGTGGTGTTCAACAATACCGGCGCGGTGTCCTATTCCGGAAACGGCGCGCGCGTGGTGTCGCTGGGCGGCACCAACGCCGGCGACAACGTCATGGGGGCCAGCATCGGCAACCAGAATGCCACGGTGCTGACCTCGCTTGCCAAGAACGATGCGGGGCTCTGGATCCTGACAGGCGACAACAGCTATACCGGCGTCACCAACATCAACGCTGGTACGTTGATCCTGGGCAATGGCGGCACCACCGGGTCGATCGTCAGCGGTACGGTCAATGATTTCGGTGTGCTGGGCTTCAACCGGTCCGACAGCTACACCTATGCCGGCGTCATCCAGGGCACCGGCGCCGTCAGCCAGTCCGGCGCGGGCACGACCATCCTGACCGGCGACAGCAGTTATACGGGCGGCACGACGATCACGGCCGGCACGCTCCAGCTCGGCAATGGCGGCACCACCGGCTCGATCGTCGGCGATGTGGCGAATAACGGCGCGTTCGTGTTCAACCGGTCGAACGACCTGACCTTTGCAGGCGTGATCTCGGGCACGGGCGTGGTCCGGCAGGACGGGACCGGCACGACCATCCTGTCCGGCACGAATAGCTATGCCGGCGGCACCATCATCAATGCCGGCACAATCCAGGTCTCGGCCGACGCCAATCTCGGCGCGGCCAGCGGCGGCCTGACCTTCAACGGCGCGACGCTGCGCAGCACGGCGAATATTGCCAGTAGCCGCAATGCGTCCCTCGTCGACGATGGCACGATCCTGACCGACGCCGGCACCAGCTTCGACCTGAGCGGCGTCGTGTCCGGCGCCGGCGGGCTGACCAAGGCGGGGGCGGGCACGCTGACCCTGACGGCGGCCGACACCTATACGGGCGGCACCACGATCACGGCCGGCACGCTCCAGATCGGTAACGGCGGCACGACCGGCTCGATCGTCGGCAATGTCGCGAATGCCGGCGCGCTGGTGTTCAACAGGTCTGACGAGATCGGCTTCGCCGGCGTCATTTCCGGCAGCGGCTCGGTGACCCAGGCGGGCACCGGCACGACCATCCTGACCGGCGCCAACAACTATCTGGGCGCAACCAACGTCAATGCGGGGACGCTGCGGATCAATGGCGATCAGTCGGCCGCGACCGGCCTGGTCACGGTCGCGAACGGCGCGACCCTGGGTGGTTCGGGGATCATCGGCGGCAGCGTCCTCGTCCAGAATGGCGGCACGCTGGCGCCGGGCAACAGCCCCGGCACGCTGACCATCGACAGCAACCTGACGCTGTCGGCGGGATCGGTCCTGAACTTCGAGTTCGGCGAGGCCAATGTCGCGGGCGGAGCGCTCAACGACCTCATCAATGTCGGCGGCAATCTGGTGCTGGACGGCACCATCAATGTCAGCGTGCCCACCGGCGGCACGTTCGGCGCCGGCATCTACCGCGTGTTCAACTATGGCGGCACGCTGACCGATAACGGGCTCGATCTCGGGACCATGCCCGGCGGCAGCCTCGTCGCCGTGCAGACCTCGGTCGCGGGGCAGGTCAACCTGGTGAACTCGGCGGGGCTCTCGCTCAGCTTCTGGGATGGCGATGCCGGTCCCAAGGTGAACAGCGTGGTCGACGGCGGCAACGGCACCTGGCACCTGGGCGGCACCGACAATAACTGGACCGACATGGCCGGCGGCACCAACGCCGCCTATGCCGACGGGACCATGGCGATCTTCGCCGGCGCGGCCGGCACGGTCGCGGTGGACAATGGCGGCGGTGCGGTGACGGCCTCCGGCCTGCAGTTCGCCACGAGTGGCTATCTCGTCCAGGGCGATCCGCTGACGCTGGTGGGGCCGAGCGCGGCGATCCGCGTGGGCGACGGCACGGCGGCGAGCGCGGGCTACACCGCCACCATCGCCTCCGAACTGACCGGCACCAGCGCGCTCGACAAGACCGATCTCGGCAAGCTCATCCTGACCGGCACGAACAGCTATGCGGGTGGCACGACGATCTCGGACGGCACGCTGCAAATCGGCAACGGCGGCACGAGCGGCTCGATCCCGGGCGACGTCGTCGATAACGGGACGCTGGCGTTCAACCGCTCGAACGATGTGACCTTCGCCGGCCTCGTCTCCGGCACTGGCGCGCTCGTGAAGCAGGGCGCCGGCGTCCTTACCCTCACGGGCGCCAACAGCTATGCGGGCGGCACGACGATCGATGCCGGCACGCTGCGTATCTCCAGCGACGCCAATCTCGGCGCCGCCACCGGCGGCCTGACCTTCAACGGCGGCACGCTGAACACCACGGCCGACATCACCAGCAGCCGCGATGTGGTGCTGGTGGGTGCCGGCACGATCCAGACCGGTGCGACCACGACCTTCACGCTGGGCGGCACGATCTCCGGCACGGGCAGTCTCGCCAAGACCGATCTGGGCACGCTGATCCTGACCGGGGACAACAGCTATACGGGCGGGACGACGATCACCTCGGGCAGGCTGCAACTCGGTAATGGCGGCACGACCGGCTCGATCGCCGGTAACGTGACGAACAACGCCACGCTGATCTTCAATCGCTCGAACGCCATGACGCTGGCCGGTGCGATCACGGGCGCAGGCGCCCTCGAGCAGGCCGGCTCCGGCACCACGACCCTGACCGGCACGAGCGGCTATACCGGCCAGACCCGCGTCAATAACGGCGAATTGCTTGTCGAGGGCAGCGGCAAGATCACCGGCACCACCAACTTCCGCGTTGCCGATGTTGCGGGGCAATCGGCGACGATGACGGTGACCGGCCCGGACGCGCAGGTCGTCTCCACAGGCAACAGCTCCGTCGGCAGCAGTGGCACCGGCATTCTGAACATCGAGAATGGTGGACGCGTCGCCAGCGCTGCCATTGGGATCGGCAATAGTGTAAACGGCAACGGAACGGTCAACGTCCGCGGTGTGGGCTCCAGCCTCGGCACCACCGATACCGCACAAGTGTTGGTAATCGGCGTTGCCGGGACGGGCGCGCTCAACGTCCTTGACGGCGGCACAGTCCAGGCGGCGAGTTCGGCGCGGATCGGTGCCTTGGGTTCGGCTCAGGGCGCCGTGACCGTCTCGGGGGCCGGATCGCGGTTCGAAACGGCGACCGGACTCACGCTCGCAAACACGGCTTCAACGACGGGCGTGCTGACTGTCGCGAATGGCGGCGCGGCCGTGGTCGGCAGCGGCACGCTGACGATGGGACCGGGCAATGCGGCGCTCAACATCGGCGGTGCGGAAGGGGCCGCCGCGACGGGGGCGGGCACGTTGACTGCCGCCAATGTCGTCACGAGCGCGAACGGCCGCGTCAACTTCAACCACACCGACGCCGGCTATACCTTCGCGTCGCTGATCTCGGGCACCGGCAAGGTGGACCAGAACGGTCCAGGCACCACGATCCTGACCGGCACGAACAGCTATACCGGCGGCACGACGATCAACGCCGGCACGCTGCAGATTTCGGCTGATACCAATCTGGGCGATGCCGCAGGCGGGATCACCTTCACCGGCGGCACGCTGCGCACCACGGCCGATATCACCAGCGCGCGCACTGTGGCGCTAGCGGGCGCCGGCACGGTGTTTACCGATGCGGGTACGACCTTCGAGCTTGACGGCACGATCTCGGGCGTGGGGGCGCTCACCAAGGCGGGTAACGGCACGTTCCTGCTGACGGCGGACAACAGTTATGCGGGTGGTACGACGATCTCGGGCGGCACGTTGCAGCTCGGCGATGGCGGCACGAGTGGTTCGATCCTGGGCAATGTTGCGAACAACGGCACGCTGGTGTTCGACCGTTCCGACACGCTCAACCTTGCGGGGGTCATTTCCGACACCGGCGCGGTCGTCCAGGCCGGCACCGGCACCACGATCCTGACCGGCACGAACAGCTATGCCGGCGGCACGACGATCAGCGCGGGAACGCTTCAGCTTGGTGACGGCGGCACCAGCGGTTCGATCCTGGGCGATGTGACCGATAACGCCACGCTGGCGTTCAACCGTTCCGACGACCTGACCTTTGCCAACCTCGTCTCCGGCACGGGGGCGCTGGTGAAGCAGGGCAGCGGCGCTCTCACCCTCACGGGCGCCAACAGCTACCTGGGCACGACGAGTGTCGATGCCGGAACGCTGCTGATCAATGGCGACCAGTCGACAGCGACCGGCGCTACCACCGTGAACAGCGGTGCGATGTTGGGCGGCGCGGGGATCATCGGCGGCAACGTCACCGTTGCGAGCGGCGCCAGCCTCAACCCCGGCCTTGCCGATGCGACGCCGGGCGTGCTCGCGATCAACGGCAATCTGTCGCTCGCGGGCGGCGCCACGCTCAACTATGATTTCGGCCAGGCGAATACCGTCGGCGGCGCACTCAACGATCTGATCACCGTGGGCGGCAACCTCACGCTGGGCGGCACCATCAACGTCAACGCGAGTGCCGGGGGTAGCTTCGGCCCCGGCATCTATCGCGTCATCAACTACACCGGCGCATTGACCAACAATAGTCTCGCCATCGGCACCATTCCTCCGGGTACCAATTTCTACGTGCAGACCTCGGTCGCCAATCAGGTGAACCTGATCAACACCGATGGCCTGGCGCTGCGCTTCTGGGACGGCGTCGCGGGCGGCCGCAACGACGGCATCATCACCGGCGGCAACGGCATCTGGCAGGGCACCGGCGGCAACGACAACTGGACGCTGGATGACGGTTCGATCAACGCGCCGTTCCTCGATAGCGCGTTCGCGGTCTTCCAGGGCATGAGCGGCCTTGTCACGGTCGATGGCACCCAAGGGCCGATCAATGTCGCAGGCATGCAGTTCGCGACCGGCGGCTACGACATCGTCGGCGACGCCATCAATCTTACGGGCACACAGGCGATCATCCGCATCGGCGACGGCACGGCGGCGAGTGCCGGCTATGTCGCGACCATCGGCGCGGCGCTGACGGGTGGCGCGCAGCTGGTCAAGACCGACGCTGGCACGCTGATCTTGGGCGGCACCAACAGCTATACCGGCGGCACGACGATCGACGGCGGCACGCTGCAGATCTCGAGCGACGCCAATCTGGGCGACGCGGCCGGCGGCCTTAGCTTCAACGATGGCACGCTGCACACCACCGCCGATCTCGCTGGCACCCGCGCAGTGACGCTGAACGGCACCGGGACGATCATCAGCGACGCGGGTACGACCGCGACGCTGGGAGGGGCAATTTCCGGCGGCGGGACCCTCGTCAAGGCTGGCAGCGGCACACTGATCCTGGGCGGCGCCAGCACCTATACCGGCGGCACGACGGTCGTCGGCGGAACGGTGCAGGTGTCGAGCGACTCCAATCTGGGCGATGTGTCGGGGGTGCTGTCGCTCCAGGGCGGCACGTTGCAGGCGGGTGCCGCGTTCACCTCCGCCCGCAACATTCTCGTGGGCAGCCCGACTTCCAACAGCATTGATACCCAGACGTTCGATGTCACGCTGAGCGGAACAATCGGCGATGGACCCGGCAATGCCGCCGGCGACTTCCTCAACAAGCTGGGTTCCGGCACGCTGACGCTGACGGGCGCCAACACCTATGGCAACCGCACGATCATCGCCGGGGGCACATTGGCGCTGGCGGGCGTCGGCACGATTGGCGCTGCCAACCTGGTGATCGGCTCGGGCACGGTCTTCGATATTTCCCAGACCGACACCGGCGCGAGAGTCATCCAGTTGAACGGCGCCGCCGACGGCAGCATTGCCCTTGGTTCCAAGACGCTGACGCTCGGCTTCGGCAATTCCTTCACCGACTGGACGGGCACGATCACCGATGGCGGGATCGGCGGCGGCACGGGCGGCCGCGTCGTCATCTCGGCGCCGGGCGGCGCTGTCCGCTATTTCAACGCGACCAGCTATACCGGCGGCACCACCGTCGCGGCCGGCAGCTTCGAGCTGGTGGGCAATGGCGCGCTCTATTCGGGCGGCGCGGTGGCGGTGAATGGCGGCGCGCTGTTCAACATCACCGGCCTGACTGGCGCTGGCACGACGATCGGCGACCTGAGCGGCAGCGGCGCGGTGGCGCTCGGCGACAAGTCACTCGCGCTCGGCACCGGCAACAGCACGACCTTCTCCGGCGTGATTGCCGGCAATGACGGGTCGATCGTCAAGAACGGCACCGGCACGTTCACGCTTTCCGGTGCCAACAGCTATACCGGCACGACCACCGTCAAAGCCGGCACGCTGCTGGTCAACGGCAACCAGTCGGCGGCGACGGGCCTGACGAGTGTGCTGAACAGCGCGACGCTGGGCGGCTCGGGCACGCTCGGCGGCAACGTGACGATTGCCGACGGCGGCACGCTGGCGCCCGGCAACGGCCGGGGCACGCTGACGGTCAACGGCAATCTGGCGCTGGCGGCGGGGTCGACGCTGAACTTCGAGTTCGGCCAGGCGAACACCGTAGGCGGTGCGCTCAACGATCTGGTGAATGTCGGCGGCAACCTGGCGCTCGACGGCACGCTCAATGTCAGCGTATCGACTGGCGGCTCCTTTGGCGCCGGCATCTACCGCGTGTTCAACTATGATGGCGCCCTGACCGACAATGGGCTGACGCTCGGCACCCTGCCGGCGGGCAATGTCGTCACAGTCCAGACATCGGTCGCGGGTCAGGTCAATCTGGTGAACAGCGGCGACCTGACGCTGAACTTCTGGGACGGCGATGCCGGGCCGAAGTTCAACGCCAGCGTCGATGGCGGCAACGGCATCTGGCAGGCCATAGCGGGCGGCGACAACTGGACGGATGCGGACGGCGTGGTCAACGCCGCCTATGCGAACGGCAGCTTTGCCGTCTTCATGGGGGCGCCCGGCACGGTCGCGGTGGACAATGGCGCAGGCACTGTCAGCGCCTCGGGCATGCAGTTCGCGACCAGCGGCTATCTTATCCAGGGCGACCCGTTGACGCTCGTCGGCGCCAGCGCCGACATCCGGGTCGGCGACGGCACGACGACGGGCGCGGGCTATGTCGCGACGATCGCGTCGGTCCTGACCGGCACGGCGGCGCTCAACAAGACCGATCTCGGCACGCTGATCCTGACGGGCACCAACGGTTATACCGGGGGCACGACCGTCTCGGGCGGCACGTTGCAGCTCGGCAATGGCGGCGCGACGGGCATGATCCAGGGCGATGTGGTCGATAATGGCACGCTTGCCTTCAACCGATCGGACGATGTCGCCTTCGCCAGCCTGATCGCCGGCACCGGCGCGCTGAACCAGAACGGTCCGGGCGCGCTGACTCTGACCGGTGCGAACAGCTATGCGGGGCCGACGATCGTCAACGCCGGCACGCTGTTCGTGAATGGCGACCAGTCGGCGGCGAAGGGCCTGACGACGGTCAATGGCGGCGCCACGCTGGGCGGTATCGGCATGATCGGCGGCAACGTGACGGTGGCCGATGGCGGCGTGCTGAATCCGGGCGGCATCGATGGCCTGCCGGGCACGCTGACGATCAAGGGCGGCCTGTCGCTGGCGGCGGGATCGACGATCAATGTCGCGTTCGGCCAGGCCGGCACGGTCGGCGGTCCGCTCAACGATCTGGTCGATGTCGGCGGTAATCTGACGCTCGATGGTATGCTGAACGTCGGCGTGCCGACTGGCGGCGCGTTCGATCCGGGCATCTACCGTGTGTTCAACTATGGCGGCACGCTCACCGACAACGGCTTGGCCCTTGGCACCCTGCCGGCGGGGAACGCGGTCACGGTCCAAACTTCGGTCGCGGGCCAGGTCAATCTGGTGAACAGCGGCAACCTGACGCTCAACTTCTGGGATGGAGATGCCGGGCCGAAGTTCAATGCCACCGTGGACGGCGGTAACGGCATCTGGCACGTCGCAGCCACCGGCGACAACTGGACGGATGCGAACGGCGCCGTCAATGCCGCCTATGCGAATGGCGCTTTCGCGGTGTTTGCCGGCCAGCCGGGCACTGTCACGATCGACAACAGCCAGGGCGATGTCAGCGCGGCCGGACTGCAATTCGCGGTCGATGGTTACACCATCCAGGGCGACACGCTGGCGCTCGTCGGGCCGCAATCGACCATCCGCGTCGGCGACGGTACGGCGGCCGGCAGCGCCTATACCGCCACGATCAATGCGGCGCTGACGGGTGCGACGCAACTGGTGAAGACAGATGCCGGCACCCTGAAGCTGGGCGGCATCAACAGCTACACCGGCGGCACGGCGATCAACGGCGGCACGATTGCCGTTTCGGCGGACGCCAATCTGGGCGATGCCGCGGGCGGCATCAGCGTCGACGGTGGCACGCTCAAGACCACGGCCAGCTTCACCAGCAATCGCGATTTCACGCTTGCCGGTGACGGCACGATCCTGACCGGTCAGGATACGACCTTCACGCTGGGCGGCATTCTGTCGGGTCCCGGCATCCTGACCAAGGACGGCGCTGGCACGCTGGCTGTCACCGGCGACAATAGCGGCTATGTCGCTGAGACCCGTGTCGCGCTCGGCACGCTGGCGGTCGATGGCGCGCTGGGCGGCAATGTCGATGTTACAGCGGCGGCGCGGTTGGAGGGTGTCGGCCGGGTCGGCGGCATCAGCAACGGCGGCGTGGTGGCGCCGGGCCGGGGCGGGTTCGGTACGCTGACCGTCACCGGCAACTATGTCGGCAATGGCGGCACACTGGAGATCGAGACCGCGCTGGGCGACGACGCCTCGCCGACCGACCGGTTGGTGGTGAATGGCGCGACCTCGGGCACAACCGGTGTCACAATCATCAACCGCAACGGCCTGGGTGCCCAGACGGTGGAGGGCATCAAGATCATCGACATCGCGGGCGCATCCAACGGCACTTTCACGCTGAACGGCGACTATCAGTTCCAAGGCGCGCCAGCGGTGGTGGCGGGTGCCTATGCCTATCGCCTCTACAAGAACGGCGTCACCGACCCCAATGACGGTGACTGGTATCTGCGTTCGGCGCTGACCAACCCGACGACGACCCCGATCGATCCCGACCAGCCGGTCGTGCCGCCGCCGCCGCTCTATCAGCCGGGCGTGCCGGTCTATGAAGGCTATGCGCAGACGCTGCTGGCGCTGACCGGCCTGCCGACGTTGCAGGAGCGCGTAGGCAACCGTTCCTGGGCCGGCACGCCGACCCAGGCTGGCACGGGCATCTGGGGCCGGATGGAGGGCGCGCGCCAGCGCCCGCAGCCGGTCTTCTCGACCAGCCATACCGACAAGAACATCGACAGCTGGCAGATGCAGATCGGCGTCGACCACGCCTTCGCCCAGCGGAGCGACGGCGCGGCGCTGATCGGCGGCCTCACGGCGCAATATGGCAAGGCCAATACCTCCGTCACCTCGCTGTTCGGCAATGGCGCGATCGGTGCCAAGGGCTATGGCGTCGGCGCGACGCTGACCTGGTATGGTCCCGACGGCTTCTATGCCGACGGCCAGGCGCAGGTCTCCTGGTTCACGAGCGACCTCAAGTCGAACGTGCTCGGCACGCTCGCCAGCGGCAATGACGGCATGGGCGAGGTATTCAGCCTGGAAGTGGGCAAGCGCGCGCCGATCGGCGGCAAGCTGAGCGTGACGCCGCAGATCCAGATGGCCTATGCCCATGTCAGCTTCGATCGCTTCACCGATCCCATGGGGGCGGTGGTGTCGGCGGACCAGGGCCGCAGCTTGAAAACGCGCTGGGGCCTGTCGATCGATCATCAGAACAGCTGGAGCACCGGCTCGGGCGGCAACCGCAGCAGCCATGCCTATGCGATTGTGAACCTCAACTATGAATGGCTACCCGACAGCGGCGTCAAGGTGTCCGGCACCCCCATCGTCAACCGCGAGCGGGCCCTGTGGGGCGAGTTGGGGCTGGGCGGCAGCTATAGCTGGAACGACCGGATCACGCTCTATGCCCAGGCGGCGGCCGATACGGCGGTTGCCGATTTCGGTAACGGATATAGCGTGAAGGGGACGGCTGGGATCAGAATACGATTCTAGGCGGATCGGGCGCGCTGTCGCGGTCTATGCACATCTTGCCAGTCCGACTGCGTGCTAGCGAAGCTGACCGGCCACGCGCTCCCAAAATAGCGTAGTACCTTCCGGTCGGATTCTCGAGGAGAACCCCATGATCTCGTCACCATCCTATCGTCCCACCTTGATCGTGCATCGTACCGGTTGTGCGGCCTTGGCCACTGCCTGTTCACAGGCAGCGATGGCGTCACGATTGTCATGCAGCATCTTGGCGGCGGTAGTGATCGCTGTCCACGCATCGGGATCGCTTGCGCGCATCATCCGGGTTCCCGCATCCCAAAGCGTCGGCTCGCCGATGATGTGAGCCGCCATGCTCTCCGGCATATGCCAGCTTGTCGGTAAGGCACGCAGGACGACGCCGGGGAGGATCGACCACAGCAGGCATCCGGCCGCTAGTCCGCCGCCGCCTGCCCATATCAGGCACCTGCGCTGCTCGCCTGTCACACGGACGGCCTCGACGAATCCGTGGATGATCCGCGCCGCCTCCTGATGCCCCTCCCGCGCTTCCCGGAGCGTCGCCTTGTCGGCCGCGCGGGATTTCTCGGCGGCCGCATCCATCCGCGCCGCCAGCCCTTCTGGGGTCAACTGCATGGCCGGCTTCTCGGCAATGACCGCCAGTCCTTGCGCGACGGCGGCGAGGCGCGTGTTCATCTGGCCGAGCGTCGCGCTGTAGTCGGGAATGTCGATGCTCGCGCGCTCCGCCGCCAGATGCTCGACCGCGTGCGCCATCATCGCGATCCGGCGGTCCAGCCGCGCGAACGCCTGCCCGGCGGATTCCTTCTGTAGCTCGGGTTTATTCAACAGCGATTGCTCGTCATCCATGTCTCATGCTCCTTGCTAGTGGCTGATCCCCAGGCTCCGGCCATGATCGAAGGGGATGCTATCGGCGAGGTCGCGCGACAGGCTGCGGCCCATGCTTTCGCCGATCTCAAGGCCAAGCTCGCGGCTGCGCAGCCCCAGCACGGATTCAAGCTGGGCGTCGCGCTCAAGGCTTTTCGCCATGTCGGCCATGTGCTGCGCGGTGGTCTTCGCGCCTCTGAAATTGCCGTCGCGCACCAACTCGGCGTGCTGCTCACGCAATTGCTGCCATCCTTCGACAAAGCGGTCGGCGCGCTGGAGGGGGTCTATGCGGATTTCAGCTTCGGCCTGCATGGCGCGCACGGCGTCATGACTGCTCCCTTGCGCCGCTTCGCGGATTAACTCCGGCTCGCCCCGGAACGCGCTGCCCAAGTCCGTGGAGCCTTGGGGCCGGATCGCGTCCAATGCTTGCCCAGCCCGATCCAGCGCCTCGCGCTGATGGGGCATGGGGTCGATACCTTGCGCGCGGGTCTGCCGGATAGCGTCCAGCGCCTTGGCGTAGCGTTCGACCGCCCCGCGCAAGCCCCCGGCGCGGATCGGCTGCGGGTCATGCTCGCGCTGCTGCTGGCGGGCCGGGTCGCGCTCGGCCTTGGGCATAGCGCCGCTGAGGTCGAGACCGTCGAACATACCGCGCCGGGGTTCGGGCGCGGGCGCTGCCTCGCGATCCTGACCGGGCAGCGAGAGGCGCAGCCCGTCGAAGATCCCGCGCGCCTTCTCCGCCCCGGCGCGGGCAATCTCCATGACACGCTCGCCAAAGCTGATGCCGTGCCGCTCCGCGAACTGCCGCGCCGGGTCGCGGGCAGGCTCGACTTGGCGGTAGTCGCTCACCATGTCCTTCGTGCGCTCGCGGGACAGGGTGCGAACAAGGCGGGCGTCGTCCTTGAAGTCGTCGCGGCCATAGTGGAGCGCCATGCCTTCGCGGTGGCGCGTCATGCCGACATAGGAGCCGTGCCGGTCCATCCCCGGCGTGGCGAGCATATGCGAGCGGTCCACGCTCATGCCCTGCGCCTTGTGGATCGTGGCGGCATAGCCATGATCCACATGGGCATAGTCCTTCGTATCGAACGCGACGCTGCGCCCGTCATCGGTGCGGACGGTCATGCCCTGCTGATTCACGTTCTCGACGGTGCCTAACGTGCCGTTCTTCACCTCAAGGCTACGCTCGTTGCGAAGGAACATGATGCGGTCGCCTGATGCGAAGGCGCGTGCGCCGCGCTCTGTCTTTACGCGAATATCATCGCCAAGCTCGTCCGCCGCCCGCATCCGGTCGCGCGCCGCCTCGTTGAGTTCGCGCACCTCGTCATTGGTATGGGTGAGGATGATCCGCGTTTGATCGGGCGCGGCGGTGCGCTCGCGGTCCCAGCGCTCGACCAGCTCGCTGCGCGCCTGCTCCCGCGTGTCGGCGGCGTGGACCATGCCATGGTTGGCATAGGCCCGGATCGCCTCGCCGGTGCGGCCGGTGGCAAGATGCCGGGTCGCGTCCTGCTGCCAGCCCTCATTCTGGCGACGAACCTCCGTGATCTCGACGCCGCCGTGCCGTTCGTGGATCGCGCGGAACGCCGCGCCCGCCTCGATGGCCTGCAACTGCTGCGGGTCGCCTACCAGCACGACCTTTGCGCCGGCGTCGGCGGCATGGGACAGCACGCGCTCCATCTGGCGCGTGCCGACCATGCCCGCCTCGTCGATCACCAGCACATCACGCGAAGTCAGTAGGTCGCGCCCCTGCGACCAGCCATGTTCCATGCTGGCGATGGTGCGCGACGCAATGCCCGAACCGTTCTCCAACCCTTCCGCCGCGATGCCTGACAGCGCCGCCCCGCGCACCTCGAATCCGCTGCGCTCCCATGCTTCCCGCGCAACCCCAAGCATCGCGCTCTTGCCGGTTCCGGCGTAACCGACGACGACGCTAAGCCCGCGCTCGGCCGTCACATGCTCGAACGCGGCGCGCTGCTCGCCGGTCAACTCCAACCCGCGCCCGTCCGCGCTGGTCAAAGCTGCTTCGCGCGCCTTCTCGTCCACGCGGTGCCGCTCGCGCTCGGCCATCAATTCCGATGCGCGCTGCAACCTCTGTTCCGTCTCGATCATCTCGCGCGACGTGAACCGATCATCGCCGCGCCCGTCCTTGCCCAAAGCGATCAAGTCGGGCGAAGCGCGAACGGCGCTCATGACGCGGTCGAACTGCTCCTTGCCGTCCGTGTGGCGGTGCACGAACATCGCCATGTCGCGGCGGGTGAACGTCGCCTGATGGTGGGTGATGGCGTCCAGCGCGATACGCGGCTCCGCGATGATGCGTTCGCCGTTGCGCTGCGCGGTGGCGCGGTGATTCTCGATGCACTCCGACTCAAGCCCGCGTTCGCCCATGCGCTGCGCGGCGGGGCCGATCTTGTCTTGTGGCTCAAGCCCGATGCCCTGCGCTTCCAAGGATCGGTGATCTATGCGGGCATCAATATCCAGTTCGGCAAGCCGGGTGTTGACGTGATCCGCCCACCGCTCGCGCCATTGCTCGACAAGCTCGGTCCTGTTCCAGTCGCGTTCCTTCGCGCCGAAACCATCCTTGCCCACCCCGCGCATGGTGAGCATGACATGGGCATGGGGTTTGGGCTGGCCGTCCGCGCCAATGTCCCAATGCACATTCAGGTCGGCAATCATGCCGCGTTCGACAAACTCCTGACTTACGAAATCGCGGGCAAGCGCGATGCCCTGTTGCTGATTCATCTCGCGCGGAATGGAGAACTCGACCTCGCGGGCTAGCTGCGCGTCCTTGCGCTTCTCGGTCGCCTCGACCTCGTTCCAAAGCGTTTCCCGATCCGCCAAGCGTTCGGGCGCACCGTCGGGCAGCATGATTTCGCTATGCTCGACGCCCGACTTGGCGTGAAAATCATGGTCGCGGTCCAGCCGCTCGTCATGCAGGCGCTCGCCCGCCCGATAGGCGGCGGCTGCAACGGCGCTGCGCCCTTGCGCGCGACCGATGACCTGAACGGAGAAGTGGTAGATCGCCATAGCGACATACCATCTACTGCCTTAAGCGCACGTCGGCACGACGTATAAGCGCGCCCTTCTCGAAATTTTCTCGGACGGGACTAGGCGGTGTCAGACTGTCACGGCGACTCTGCTGCGCTGTGGGTAGTATCATCTTATCATGATCGCATCGTCACTCAATGGAGACTTTGCGATGCGTAAACCCCGCGATTTTGATTCGGAACTCAAAGCCCTTGCCGACAAGGCCAAGGCGCTCAAGGAACGGCGTGTGCGACAGCTTGGCGAACTGGTGACGGCTTGCGGAGCCGATGCGCTCGATGCCGATCTGCTGGCCGGGGCGCTTCTTCATGCCGCGACGGTGAAGGATGCCGCCACAAAGGAGGGCTGGCGCAAGGCAGGTTCGGCCTTCTTTCACGGCAAGGGCGGCAAGCCTGCGGGCGGACCTGTTGGCCAACAGAGCGGCACTCTCCCGCTCGACGGCGGCGCGGCATCGGCTTGAGGCACGAAAGGCGCGAACCGACATGCGGGACTGGGCCGTCAAACGCCGTGAACGCACGCGGCATCTCATTGAACTCGGCGGCCTCGTCATCAAGGCGGGACTGGCTGAACTGACCGACGATGACCGCGCCACGCTTTACGGCGCGTTCCTCACGGTCGCGGACAGGTTGCGCGGCGACGAACGGGGAAACGCGCTTGCCCTCTGGCAGCGCAAGGGCAAGCGCGCATTCGAGGCGGAGCAGGGCGGAATAGACGGCTGATGCTATCGGCTGGGTTGCTGGGAATGTTCCTTGTTGCGCTTGTCCGCAACATAGCTCTGCCCGTTCTCGACGCGCGCTATGTCGAACAGCCCCGTGGCTTCGAACAGCGCCGTGAAGTTCCTGACGCCGTAGTTACGCGGATCGATCGGAGCCTGCCTTCGCGCGGCGAGTCCCGCCGCCGACATAGCCGCCCAGCCATCTTCTCGGGCTGTGGCCTCGACTGCCCCCCGTAATATGGTCACGAGTTTGGTGTCTTGTGACAGCGGCTTTCCCGCTGGTTTCGCGACGGGCGCTGGCTTTGCCTTGTCTCCCGCTTTTGCCTTGGCTTTGGGCTTTGTCGCCGGTTCCATGGGTGCGGCCGCTACCAGCGGTTCGTCCAATGTGTCGAGATAGAGGAAGGCCGTGCAGGCGTTGACGAACGGCGCGGGCGTCTTGCGCTCGCCAAAGCCGTAGACCTCATGCCCATTGGCCTTGAGTTGCATCACAAGCGGCGTGAAGTCCGCATCGCTCGATGCGAGGCAGAAGGCGTCGGGCTTCTGGGTATAGAGCAATTCCATAGCGTCGATCACCAGCGCAATGTCGGTGGCGTTCTTGCCGCTCGAATAGCTGAACTGCTGAATGGGCCGGATCGCGAAATCGTGCAGCTTGTCCTTCCAGTTCTTGAGGCCCGCGCTGGCCCAATCACCATAAGCGCGGCGAATGTTGGCCGTGCCATATTTGGAAAGCTCCGCCAGCATTTCGGCGATCTTGCTGTGCGGCACATTGTCCGCGTCGATCAGCAGCGCAATCCTGCGATCCGCTGTGCTGCGCGTCCGATCCTCTAATTCCACTTTATCCCCCCAAAGCGCGATGGCGATATTCTTGCGTACCGGCATCCCGAATGCCACCTGAATCGCGCAGACGAATGCCGCCTATTGCGGCACCTCCATCGTCACGCTGCCGCCAGGTAGCGCCTGATACTCGATCGTCGCCACGATGGGCGGGCGGCTCTTGTCGCAGTAGCGCACAGTGATGATGCCCTCCCGGATCGCGGGACACAGGCCGGAGCCATAGAGAATGTCCGCCAGCGCATCGAAGGTGGTCGCCTTCGCGCGATAGGCTCCGGTCCATCGCACCGCCCAAATGTCATCGTTGGCCTTGACCCGGTAGCCAGCCCTCTGCGCAACGTCCATGACCGCGCCAAGCACGGTGTCCGCGCGCACGTCGAAGTCCAGCACGGCGGACAGGTCTGCGGGTTTGGAACGGACGGCCTGCGCGGACTTCATCCGCCATAGCGTTGCCTCTGCGCCAGCCATGAAAAGGCACAGGCCGATCATCGCCAAGGGCAAATGGTCAACCCCGCGCTTGAGCCCGTCCGACCGCCAGAAACGGCGAACCGGAATGAGCGGATTCCACCGGCTCCGTGGCGGGGCGACATGTCTCACGATCCGCCATGTGCGTTGCAGCATGTTCGCACTGTGAGCAGGTCGGGACGGAGCTATCGCCGTCGTCGGCTCCGCTGGTGGCGGAAGCATTGGGGCTGGCAGGCTTGCGGCAAGCGACGCCTGATGGTCGGCAACGGCGCACGCCGCACGGTCGGCCAGTATCTCCACCCGCGCGAACGCCCACGCCAGTTCCTCTCCCGAAATGCGGTAGGATCGCCCATAGCGCGCCTCGACATAGGCGCGGCGGATGCAGCCGAATGCGCGACGTTCGAACCGGCTTTCTCGCGGCCATGCCGAACACAGGCGCGGGTCCAGTGCTTCCGCCGCCTCGCGCAGTTCATCCAGCGCATGGGTGCGCGGCGCGTGCAGGCTGATCGAGTGCAACACGGCCAGATAGAAATGCTCGCACGCCTGATGCAGCATCAGCGCCGCCATCGGTGCATCGCCCCGCTTTCGATAAAAAGCCGCGCCCGCCAGAAAATCCGTTCCGCGCTTATGCCACTGGATGAACTCCGCGACGCCCCGGATAGCCCGTTCCCGCACCGGAAGGCGGCGCGGCTCTTGCAGCCGCAAGCCTTCCATCTGGTAGAGCGCGATGCCCTGTTCGGCGATCGTGACGAAATAGGGATTGCCCTCGACAAGAGCACCGTTGATCCGCTCAAGGCTTTCTACGGACAGCCGCACCGGGCGGGCGATCTCGCCATGCTCCCATGCGCGGCGAAGCCGGTCGCGCACCAGCCGCCAGTCGCGGTCGCTGCGGGCGAGGCGGGGATCGTTGACGATCGCCAGCAGCCGGAATGCTTCCCCCGGCGCGACCTCTGCCCAATCCTTTTCTGCATGGGGACCGTGCAGGATCAGGGTGAGGATGCGGCCCGCCCGGAAATGTTCGGAGCATCGGCCCTTGGTCGTTTCCTCGAACGTCTCGAACAGGATCGTGGTGATATGAAGAAGCTCATCCCGGATTGGGGTGGGCAGATGATCGGCGTTGGTACGCAGCATCATGACTGCGCCTACTGTGGGCCGCGCTGGCAACCCTTCGGGCGTGGGTGGCCGGTCACGTCATGGACGCGGTCCACCAAGGCACGCACAAGAGGCGTGATCGTGGCCGGGATGAAGCCACCCGTCTGGGGCCGGTCTTCCTCCCAATCGTCATAGTGATAGCCCCACTTCCAGTAGGGCGAGAGAACCACCGCCAGCCGCGCCATGTCCGGGCAGTCATGGCCGAAGCCGCATGCATTGGCGTAGGCCAGCGCCTTGGCGATGTCCTGCTTGATGTGCTGGGCGTTCCATTCATCGGCAAAGCCCACGTCCAGCAGATAGGCGCATAGCGCCTGCTGACAGACGAAGCCTGCGTAATGCAGGGCTGGGTTGGAAAACCGGCTTTCGTGGAAAGGAACGACTTCCGTTAGCGACCAGCGCCGTTCCGCATTGTGATAGCGGAAGCGGCTGATGCTCCGCCCCTCTTTCGTGCGCGCAATGGTCGCGGGTTCGTCCTCATAGCGTTGGTGAAGCGACGCCAGCGCACCGCTCCAGGGTGAGGTGATCATCGGCATGGCGACCGACGCGACGGTCATACCGCGCAGCAAAGCGCGACGGGATGTAACGATTCTCGAATCGCTCGCTCGGAAGCTTGTCATCAGCCTGCCTTCCTTCAGCCATTCCAAGACGGAATGCCCGCCCGGAATCGATAACCGGCACCGCTTATAGCCCGAAAGGCAAGAAATATGCAATAAGAGGTGCCGGTTACTCCGCTTCAGGTTGAACAGGTGTCATGCACGGCTACGACGACAATATGGGAAGACCACCGCTCAACTTGAAATCAACCAATGTCCGTTTGCCCGAAGGTCTGGGCGATCGGATTGACAAACTGGTCGGGCGTCAGCGGCGCGCTGCCTTCATACGGGAAGTGCTTGAACGCGAAGTGGAGCGTTTGGAGGTCGAACAGGGTAAAGTCGGATAACGCCGAAATACCGCTGACGGAACCCCCTAATGATGAGGTTGTCGGATGCCACGCCAATCCGACAGTGTTTCTCAGGCAGTCGGGCAGCAAAAATAACTGTATAATGCCGTGGTCAGCGGAAACCCTTGGATTTGCGTCGCCCTTCCTGACGGGATCATGTGTTTTCCGACAGAGTGTTAATGTCAACAACCCGTCCTCCATTATCTTCTGTTATAAGCCGGACTGTAATATTTATGGGGGTGGCGAGTATGCCGGTAAAATCGCTGGGCGATATTTTTGGAACCTCACTTCATCGCGCCATATTGAAAGCAAGAGGCTACACCAAGGTAGGACGGACTTTTCGATGTGAGCGGCAAGATTTTACCGAGATGCTTATGATTCAGGGTAGCTCTTGGAACTCTGGGGTAGAACCATGGGAGTTCTACATTGATGTTTTGGTAGCCTTTCCAGACATTCCCTTGAGGCCGACGATACGGGGGGCGAACTATCACGCCAAAGGACGCATTGATGCCATTGTGGCAGATGCCCCTCCCAGCTTCCAATTGAGGGCTAATGATCTAGATCGCTTGGTTGTTGAAGTTGGGCAGCTTGCAACGGAGGCTTCCATTCGTTTGCCTGAACTGCTGCGACCAATCCAAGCTCGCGCACGTCAGGGGCTTTTTTCTCCTATTCCTCTGCCGGATTCGTGGCTTTGATGGTCAGGTTGTCCGAAAATCAGGTGAATTGCAGCACGTCGCTTCAGGCGACAGCCTGCAACCCCTTGCGCTGGATGATCGACAGCAGGCGCAGGGCAGGGCCACCGGGCCGCTTCACGCCACGCTCCCAATCGGACACGAGATTGCGCGAGACATTGAGATAGGCGGCGAACACCGGCTGCGAGACATGCTCGCGCTCGCGGATCGCCCGGATTTCATCACCTGCCAGCGCCGGGGCCGGGGCGAGGCACGCCTCGTCAAAGGTCCGCAGCGTCGCGCGCGACACCACGCCCGCGTCATGCGCGTCACTCATCATCTCATGGATCGCGCCTGCGATCTCGCTGCGATAGCCCTTATCCTTCATCACCGTTCCCATCGTCTATCTCTACCAGCGTTCCCGACGCCATCAGCCGGTCCAGTTCCTCACCGCTCCATTCCAGCGCCTCGCTCGCGGCCTTGCGGAGCAAGGCCAGGTCGACCTTTGATATGTTCGCCTGCGCATTCTTGGCGAACCCAAAAGCGAAAATCGCTCTGTCACCCTGCCTGAACAGGATCAGCGTGCGATAGCCGCCTGACTTGCCTTGCCCGGTGCGCGCGACGCGCTGCTTGATAACGCCGCCGCCAAGGTCGGCATCCACCAGACCGCTTTCCGCGCGCTCCACCGCCTTGCGAAGCGAAGCGTCCGCAATCCGCTTCCTTGCGCGCGAAGCGCTCGAACCATCCATTTTTGAAGATGCGCGAAATGGCGGTTCTCCTGCTTCTGTCACTGCATATAACACTTAGCGTTATAGTTCAACGCGGATGGGACGGGGCGATACGGTATCGGCTTCCTTGACAACGAACAGGTAGCGAGTGAGCATGAGTTCCTGCTTCACGACGCTTGCGGCGGTGGTCCTTTCAAAGGAGCATCCTATGACAGACTCGGCCTAGCGCCTTTTGGCTGCCCCCCGGAAAGGGGCGGCTGCGAAGGCTGCGCATGGGATTTTGGCACAGAGTGGGAAAAAATCTGCACTGATCGAGGTCAGTGAAAAGCCTATGCCAAGTTCCGCCGTTTTCCGCCGCTGACCGCCGATTGCCGCCAGCGTCCACCGTAACCTCAAAGCGGGACAGCCTGCGCGCCCGGAAGGCTCTTGTCCGGGACGGTAAGGCATCCAATGCTCGTGGCCGGGGGCGCGTGCAACATCCTGAATTGAAGAGATTGCCCCATGAATAGCCCTGACCGTATCATAAGACTGAAAACCGTTCTCGCCCGCACCGGGCTTTCCCGCACGACGCTCTATCGCAAGATGGGCGAAGGCACTTTTCCCCGCCAAGTGAAGATCAGCGTCCACGGCGCGGGCTGGCGCGAGTCCGCTATTAACCGCTGGATTGCCGATCCGGTAAGCTACCGGGAGGAGTTGGGCGTTTGATCCTGTCGCCGTGCCTTCGTCTCTTGTGGGCGAGGGCACGGCGATGTTGACAGCTTGCAATCAGGCGGCTTGGCTTTTCACCTTCCCGAATTTGCCGGTCACGACCTTCTGCCCATCGCGCAGGAAATCGAGATGGTCGGACCAGTGCTGCATCATGCGCACGCGCTCATCCCAATACTCGCCGCGTGTATAGGCGCGGCGCACGGCGTTGTTGTCGCAGTGGGCAAGCTGGCGCTCGATCGCGTCGGGATGCCATAGGCCCATCTCGTTGAGCAAAGTCGCCGCCATTGCCCGAAAGCCGTGGCCGGTCATTTCATCCTGCGCGAAGCCCATGCGCCGCAGGGCGGCGTTGATGGTGTTCTCCGACATGGGCCGGTCAACGGAACGCAGCGACGGGAACAGGAAGCGGCTATAATCCGCATCATGCTCGATGGTTTCGAGGATCGCGAGCGCCTGCCGGGATAGGGGGATGGTGTGGGCGCGGCGCATCTTCGTCTTGTGTGCCGGGACCGTCCACAGCGCCTTGTCGAAATCGAAGTCGGCCCATTCGGCATGGCGTAGCTCGCCGGGGCGAACGAACACATGGGGGAGCAATTGCAGCGCCGCCTTGGTGTTGGCGAAGCCCTCGAACGCCTCGATGGCCCGCAAGAGGCCACCTGCATTGTCGGCGCTGGTGATAGCGGCCCTGTGGACGGGTTGGGGCGCGATCAGTGCCCCGCGCAAGTCGGCGGCCACGTCACGTTCTGCGCGGGCGGTAGCGATGGCATAGCGGAATATCTGGCTGCATGTGCTGCGCAGCCGCTTGGCTGTCTCATACTTGCCCTTGCCCTCCATCTTGCGCAGCATGGTCAAAACCTCCTGCGCGGTGATGGCGGTGATAGGTCGCTTGCCCAGCGACGCATTGATGAACGCCAGCAGCCAGCGCAGTTTCTTCATCGTGACGGCGGAGCGGCCTTCGCGTTCGACCTTCACCAGCCATTCGTCGGCCACGGCCTTGAAGCTGTTGGACGCCGCCACGGTCGCGGCGATGCGATCCATCTTGATCTTCTCGGCGGGGTCATCCCCCTTCGCCAGAACCTTGCGGGCGGCGTCGCGTTGCTCGCGGGCGTCGGCAAGGCCGGTGTCGGGATAGACCCCGAAAGCCAGCGTCTTCTGCTTGCCCAGATGGCGGTAGTTCATCCGCCAGTAGCGCCCGCCATTCGGCGTCACATAAAGGAACAGGCCATCGCTATCGGTGAGCTTGTAGGGCTTGGCTTTGCTCTTGGCGTTTTTGATCGCAGCGGCGGTAAGCGCCATGATGGTATCTCCTTTTGGGGGAGGGCCGCGCTACCATCAGACATACCATCAATATGCTGGTATCCGGTGGTCCAAGACCGCTCCGTATGGGATACCTATACCACGAAAAACCGCAGAAATCCGCCGTTCCCGGCACCTTCTGATACTCTCTGGGAGAGTATTTTGGTGACCCCTACGGGAATCGAACCCGTGTTTTCGCCGTGAGAGGGCGACGTCCTGACCGCTAGACGAAGGGGCCTCAAGGGTCGGAAATTTTGCGGAAATGGGAGCCGACCGCTCCCGTGACCGATGGTGACCCCTACGGGCACCCGGTCCCGGTAGCAAGGTATTGATTATAGCTCGGTATTTTGACCGAGCTGGACGATGTACCATCAGAAATGCCATTCGTCCACCGGGATGATTCGGGCTTAAATGACATAGGGCGTGGGTTGGAGAGGCAGCAGCCATGCGCCTGGCCAAGTCATAGGAGGCGGCGAGACCGCTGCCCGAAACCTGTCATGCAGGGATGCCACACTGAGGCAGCAGCAACGCATCTGTGTCAATTGTTCTGATATTTATCGACCTCCGAGCCAAGCCGACATCCCCGCAAATTGGGAAGTCGTTCCGTCTCGGCGATTTTGGGGCATCACCGCCTGTGCCAAGCCTGCTTTGCACGTAAACTGAGAAATGGAGTGTAGATCATCACCCAAGCCTGACCATGCAATAATTGCGGTCATCTCATTGCGTTGAAACGGGAAACATAGATTCGAGCGGGGTCCCGATCGGCACCGATCGGGACCCGCCCAACGCCAAAATTCCGACGAAACTCAACGATTTGGGCTTGAAAGGCAGGGGCGTCCGGTTAGTCGCTGATCGACAATCTGACCCGGCAGAATATCTTGCCGGACCGGCCTGCCCCGATCGGGACAGGCCAAGCCGGAAACTAACGCCAACTCCGGACCACCAAGCCCAAACACTTCAGATCCTCGATCACGATCGTGTCACTTGGATCGACCCGCATTTCAGATCCCCCGTCGTGGGTGGTGGTGCCGATCACCAGCCGGCTGAGAACCCACATTCCCGTCGTCCCGGACTTGATCCGGGACGACGCCGGGTTCTGCTTTCACCTCACGGCGCGGTGCCGGCCGCCTGCGTTTCCTCCAGTCCGCCGCCCAGCGAGCGGTAGAGTTCGACCAGGTTGCTGGCTTGGGCCAGACGGGTCGTCACCAGTTGCTGCTGCGCCGCGTAGGAAGTTCGTTGCGCATCCAGAGTGGTGAGGAACGAATCCACGCCCGAACGGAAGCGAGCATCGGAGAGCCGCGCGGCCACGCCCGCCGATTCCGCGCGGGCGGTCTGGGCGCGCACCTGGTCGCCGATCTTGCCGCGTTGGGCCAGCGCATCGGCCACTTCGCGGAACGCGATCTGGATGGTCTTCTCGTAAGTGGCGACGGCGGCCTGCTGCGATGCCTTGGCATATTGCAGGTTGCCGCTGCGGCGGCCGAAGTCGAACAGCGGCAGCGAGGCGCTGGGGCCGGCGCTGTAGGTGTAGCTGCCATCCTTGAACAGGCCCGACAAGGCGCTGCTGAGCGTGCCGATCGTGCCCGTCAGCGAGATCGCTGGGAAGAACGCCGCGCGCGCCGCACCGATATTGGCGTTCTCAGCGATCAGCAGGTGTTCGGCGCGCAGCACGTCGGGACGGCGCAGCAGCACGTCGGAGCCGACATCGCCGGGCAGCGCGTCGCGGGTCGCGGGCTCGGCGGCAAGGCTGGAGGGCAGCTGCGCCTGAGGCACAGTGGTGCCAACCAGCAGGTTGAGCGCGTTCTGGTCCAGCGCCACAGCGGCCTCCAGCGCCGCGATGTCGCTCACCGCACCCTGATAGTTGGTATCGGCCTGACGCACTTCCAGTTCGGAGCCGATGCCGACGCGGAACTGCTCGCGGGTGAGGCGCAACGTCTCCTCGAACGCGCCCAGGGTCTGGCGCGAGAGGCGCAGCTGTTCCTGGTCCGAGGCCATCGTCAGCCAGGCGGTGGCGATCTCGGCGATCAGGCTGATGCGGGTGGAGCGCTGCGCCTCCTCGCTGGCGAAAACCTGCTCCTGCGCTGCGCGCGACAGATTGCGCACCCGGCCGAACAGGTCCAGCTCGAACGCCGAGAGGCCGGCGGTGGCCTGGTAGACCTCGATGTCCTGCGAGGCTCCCGTGCCAGTACCGCCCGCCGCGCCCATGTTGTTGTTGGTATAGTTCGCGGAGCCGCTGGCGTTGATCGTCGGCAGCAGGTCGGCGCGCTGCACCTTGAGCTGCGCGCGGGCCTGCAGCACGTTGGCCGCCGCCACCCGCAGGTCACGGTTGTTGGCGAGCCCCGCCTCGATCACCTGCTGCAGGCGGGGATCGAGGAAAAAGTCGCGCCAGCCGATCCGCGAGACGTCCACCGCGTCGGTGGCGGCGGCCGGGTAAACCCCGCCTTGCGGCAGCGTCGCCGGGATAGCCCCGGTGGGTCGTTCGTAATTGGGCGCCAGATTGCAGCCGGCGAGCAGCGCAGTGCTGGTGATCAGGGCGATGAGCGACTTGGTCATTTTGAGGATCCCTGCAGCGTGGTGCCGTCGTCGGTGGTGTGGCCCTTGTCCCCGGACGAGGTGTCGTCCTGCGGCGTCGCCCGGTCGTCCTGCCCGTGCTTGAACAGGCGGCAGACGACCACGAAGAACATCGGCACGAAGAAGATCGCGAAGACCGTCGCCGAGAGCATGCCGCCCACGACCGCGCGGCCGATGGCGTTCTGCCCGCCCGCGCCTGCTCCGTTCGACACCGCCAGCGGCAGCACGCCGAACACGAAAGCGAGCGAGGTCATCAGGATCGGACGCAGGCGCAGCCTGGCCGCCTCCATCGCCGCGTCGAAGGCGTTCATTCCCGCCTGCACGCGCTCCTCGGCGAATTCCACGATCAGGATCGCGTTCTTGGCCGAGACGCCGATCGTGGTGATCAGGCCCACCTGCAGGTAGATGTCGCTGTTGAGCCCGGTGATCCACGCCGCGAATACCGCGCCGATGACGCCGAGCGGCACCACCAGCAGCACCGAGATCGGCACCGACCAGCTTTCGTACAGCGCGGCAAGGCACAGGAACACGACAAACAGCGACAGGGCGTAGAGCGCGGGCGCCTGGCCGCCGCTGAGGCGTTCCTCGTAGGACAGGCCGGTCCATTCCAGCGCCGTGCCCGGGGGCAGCTTACCATGCATCTCGGTGATCGCGGTCATCGCGCCGCCGGTGCTCAGGCCCTCGCCCGGCGCACCCTGGAGCTGCATCGCCGGACGCCCCTTGTAACGCGTCAGGATGACCGGCGAGGTCTTCCACGACAGGGTCGAGAAGGCACCGTACGGTGCCATTTCACCATTGGTGCCGCGAACATAGAAGTTTTCGAGATCCTCCGGCACCTGGCGGAACTGCTCGTCCGCCTGGAGGTAGACCCGCTTGGTGCGGCCCCGATCGAGGAAATCGTTGACGTAGGCACTGCCCCAGGCCCCCGAGATTTCCGAGTTGATCGCACTGAGGTCGAGGCCGAGCGCGCTCGCCTTGTCCTGGTCGATCTTGATCTGCAGCTGCGGTGCGTCCTCCAGGCTGACCGGGCGGACCTGTGCAACGCGCTTGTCGCCTCCGGCGATGCCCAGCAACTGGTTACGCGCGGCGAGCAGCTTCTCGTGGCCCATGTTGGTCTCGTCGACTAACCACAGGTCGAAGCCGGTGGCGTTGCCCAGTTCCGGGACGGCGGGTGGCACGAGCGCGAAGATCATCGCGTCACGGTACTTTGCGAAAGTACCCATGGAGCGTCCCGCGATGGCGGCGGCCTTGTTTTCCGCGCCGCCGCGCTCGGCCCAATCCTTCAGCTTGACGAAGGCCAAGCCGGCGCTCTGCCCCTGGCCGTTGAACGAGAAACCGCTGACCGTGAAGACGGATTCGACGTTGGCTTTCTCATCCTTGAGGAAGTGGTCGTTCACGACGTCCAGCGCCTTCTGAGTCCGGGGCAGCGTGCCGCCCGGAGGTCCCTGGACCAGCGCGATCATCATGCCCTGGTCTTCTTCGGGCAGGAAGCCGCCGGGCAGGCGCGTGAACAGCAGCGCCATGATGCCGAAGATCAGCAGGTAGACTACGCTGGAGCGCTTCCAGCTGCGGGCCGTGGTGCGAACGCCCTTTTCGTACTTTTCCGTACCCCGGTCGAACTTGTCGTTGAACCAGCGGAAGAAGCGCGCGAGCGGGCCCTGACCCTGGCCCTGCCTGGGGTCGTGCGGCTTGAGGATGGTGGCGCACAATGCCGGCGTGAGCACCAGCGCGACGATCACCGACAGCGCCATTGAGGAAACGATGGTGACCGAGAACTGGCGATAGATGACGCCGGTCGAGCCGCCGAAGAACGCCATCGGCAGGAACACCGCCGAAAGCACCATGCCGATGCCGATCAGCGCGCCGCTGATCTCGTCCATAGATTTGCGCGCCGCTTCGCGTGGCGACAAGTGCTCGGTCTGGATCAGACGCTCGACATTCTCGACGACGACGATCGCGTCGTCGACGAGCAGACCGATCGCCAGCACCATGCCGAACAAGGTCAACGTGTTGATCGAATATCCCAGCATCGACATGATGCCGAAGGTGCCAAGCAGCACGACTGGAACCGCGATCGTCGGGATAATCGTGGCGCGCCAGTTCTGCAGAAACAGGAACATCACGAGGAAGACGAGCACGATCGCCTCGATCAGGGTGTGCACCACCTGTTCTACCGAGAGGCGTACGAACGGGGTGGTGTCGTATGGAAAGGCAACCTTGACGTCGGCGGGGAAGCCCTTGGCGATCGTCTGCACTTCGGCCTTGACCGCGTCGACCGTGTCGAGCGCATTGGCGCCCGAAGCCAGCTTGACGCCGAAACCGGAGGCCGGCTTGCCATTGTACTTGGTCTCGAAGCCGTAGATTTCCGAGCCTAACTCGACCCGCGCCACGTCGCGCAGGCGCACGACTGCGCCGCTGGTTCCGGTACGCAGGCGGATGTTGCCGAATTCCTCTGGCGTCTGCAGGCGCGACTGGACCGACACGGTGACGTTGAGCTGCTGTTCCTTGCTGGACGGCAGCTGGCCCAGCTGGCCCGCCGAAACCTGCGCGTTCTGCGCCGAGACGGCCGCGGTGATATCGGCGATCGTCATGTTGTAGCTGCGCAGCTTGAGCGGATCGACCCAGATGCGCATCGCGTACTGGGTGCCGAAGATTTGCAGCTCGCCCACGCCGTTGATGCGGCTGACGGGATCCTGGATCTGGCTGACGATGTAGTCCGAAAGATCGGTGGCTGAGTGGCTGCCGTCCTCGGAATAGATCGCGGCGATGACCAGGAAGCTCGCCGCCGACTTCTGGACCTGCACGCCCTGGCGCTGGACTTCCTGCGGCAGGAGCGAGGTCGCCGCCTGCAGCTTGTTCTGCACCTGGACCTGGGCGATGTCGGGATCGGTGCCCTGCTCGAAGGTCAGGGTGATGGTGACGTTGCCGGCCGACGAGGACGAGGCCGAGAAGTAGCGCAGATTGTCGATGCCCTTCAGCTGCTGCTCGATGATCTGCGTCGTCGTGCGCTCAAGCGTCTCGGCGTCGGCGCCTGGATAGGTCGCGGCGATGGTGACGGTGGGCGGCGCGATTTGCGGGAACTGCGCGATCGGCAGACTGCGGATCGCGATCACGCCGAACATCATCAGGACGATGGCGATGACCCATGCGAAGATGGGCCTGTCGATGAAATAGCGGGACATGATAGGTTACTTCCCCTGGCCCGGCTGCTGCGGCTGGCCGGCGCGCGCGCCCTGCGCGGCACCTGCCGGCACCGCCTTGACCACCACGCCCGGGCGCAGCATCTGTGCGCCGTCGACGACTACCTTGTCGCCCGGCTTCAGGCCCGCGGTGACGAGCCAGTTGGTCCCGACCGTGCGCGGCGCGTTGAGCTTGCGCATCTCGATCTTGTTCTGCGCGCCGACCACGAGAACCGTGGCGCTGCCCTTCTCGTCGCGCGAGACGGCGCCCTGCGGCACAAGGATGCCGTTGCTGCGGGTGCCCTCCACCATTTCGGCGCGCACGTACATGCCGGGCAGCAGCAGGCCACCCTTGTTCGGGAACTGAGCGCGGACGACTTGGCTGCCGGTGCTCGGATCCACGGTCACGTCGGTGAACTTGAGTACGCCTTCTTCGGCGAAGGCGCTGCCGTCCTCCAGCTTGAGCCGCACCCGCGCGGCCCCGCCTTCGCGCGAAAGCTCGCCCGAGAGGAGTTGCTGACGCAGCCGCAGCACGTCTGCGCTCGACTGCTGGATATCGACGAAGATCGGGTCGATGCGCTGGATCGTGGTCAGCGGATCGGCCTGCGAAGCCGACACCAGGGCGCCGGTGGTATAAGTCGAACGCCCGATCCGGCCGGAGATCGGCGCGCGAATCGTGGTACGGCCCAGATCGATCTGGGCGGAACGCAGCGCCGCTTCCTGCGCCGCCACGTCGGCCCGCGCCTGCTGGGCGGCGGCGACCGCGTTCTCTGCTTCCTGGCGCGAGATGGCGTTGATCTTGACCAGTTCGCCATAGCGCCGCGCCAGCGCCGCCGTGGAGGCGATCGCCGCGCGCGAGCGGCCAAGCGCCGCGCGTGCGCTGGCGACCTGTGCCTCGTAGGGCGCGGGATCGATGCGATAGAGCGCCTGCCCCGCCTGTACCTGATCGCCTTCGGTGAACAATCGCTGCAGGATCAACCCGTTGACCTGCGGGCGCACATCCGAAGTCTCATAGGCGCTGGTGCGGCCAGGCAGCTCGGAGCTGAGCACGACCGCTTCCGCGCGCACCGTCACGACTCCGACTTCGGGGTGACCGGCAGGCGCGCCCTGCTCGCCGCCGCCGCCGCAGGCGGACAGGAGAAGCGCCAGGGTCGGGGTGATCTTTTTCATGGAGAATGTCCGCAAAGAGAGTTAATAGTGAGTGAGCGCTCACTCCTGATTCGAGCGCTCTTTATTGCGCCGCAACATCGATTGCAAGCCGGGACATTGACTACCAGCGATAGAATAATGGAAAAGCGCCGGACGATCCGGTCAGCCGAACGGCGGCGACAGCTCCTCGAAACTGCGAGAACGCTCTTCGTTGAAGGAGGACCGGAATGGCCCAGATCGCCAGTGCTTCGGGTATCGCTATCGGGCAGAACTATCGCGATTTCGCCAACAAGGAAGCGATCATCGCCGCCATCTGCGAAGCAGACCTTGGGGGGTGGCTCGAAGAGGAGAAGCTGGAGGCTGCGGTCGCAGCAGGCGACCGTGACGCAATTCTCGGCTGGATCGAAAAGATCGCCACCGACACGCCGACAAGGGAAGACCGCCGCCTGATGTGCGAGCTTCTGGCCGAAGTGGGCCGCAATCCGATCATCGCCGAGATCAACCGCAACGTCGACGCACGCCTGCGGGCCAGCCTCGAGGCGGCGCTCGTCTCGCTGGCGCCCGTCACTTCCGGCCAGTGCCGCGCTACGATCACGGACTTCATTATCTCGCTGTCCTGGGGCATGGTCGCCGGGATGGAACTTTACCCCTTTCGCGAGCACGGCACGCTGCGCTGCTACGTCGGCTCTCTGCTCCAGCGCGAGGTATCCGCCCTGGCCAATTGAACAGGTTCACGCGATCTCGCATCCGCACAAGAAACGTCCCGTTTTTCGTGAGTTTGGCCCGTCGCTGCAATCGTGCGGCAACGCTGGACATTGTCCGGCAGTTATATCATCCTGAACCACTGCCAGGCCGAGGATACGGTCGTTCCAGAGGATGAGAATGATGATCGGACACAGTGAAGTGGATCCGGGCGACAAGGCGATGATTCTGCTGCAGAGCCTGATCTGCTACCTGCGGGAAAAGAACGTCCTGTCGCGCGCCGATATCGAGGAACTGCGTGAGCGCGTGGAAGCGCGAATTCCCGAAACCGAAGCCAGCCTCCCCTGCGTCGCCTCCCTAGCCGCAGCGGCGGCGGCCACGGAAATGCGCGAACTCGATGCCTATTGCGGTAAAAAATATGGCGGCAAACACCGCCGCCGGGCGAACTGAACCTGCCCGCGCCACCCCTCCGGCTGAGGAACTACGATCGGCGGCGTGCCCGGGTCGGCTGCGAATCGGCGGAACGAGGTCACGAGGACCTCGCCGGTTGTTGGACAGACCGCGAATTCCGCTTTATGCATTTGTCGGTAGCGATAGCATTGGGAGAAATGCTCTGCCGAAGGAATGTGGATGAAACAGGCTTCAAAAGCAAGAACGCGTGGAGAGCTGCCGCGCGAAAGGATCATCTCCAGCCCGCCGATTGTTCGGATCGAAAGGCTTCCATACCGCCACAACCGCCGAGCTCGCGACCGAGGCTTCCGTCTGCATGGGCCAGATCTACCGGCGCTTTTCGTCCAAGAGCGATATCATCCTCTCCATCGTGGAGGAGAATGCGCGTGCCCGCGTCGCGGAAATGCACGGGATATTCGATACCATTGAGCGTAATGAACGCTCAATGTTTGATGCGCTAAAGGCGATCACCGCGATCTCGCTGCAGAATGGCGACGGCGGCCTCTCCTACGAGATTCTCGCCGAGGCCTGTCGCAACGCTTCGGTTGCCGAGCGCATCGAAACCCTGTTCGCCTTCTACCGCGTGGGCGTGAGACGTCTGGTTACGCTCACGCGGCCAGACGTCTCACCTGCCGAGCGCGATACCTATGTCGACATCATGATGGCTTGCTTCATCGGACTCGGCTACCGAACTGCGGATTTGTACTCAGTCGACGTTGCACGAACCGCTGTCGCGGATTGGCGTTAGCCTCGATGTAAAGCCGTCCAGCGAGCGCCGCACCTGATTGAACGTCGGCCGCCATAGGCAGAGCTTTTCGACTCCTTCAACTGAGGAGTCGAACGATGAACGAGCTTATCCAGATTGGCCCGATCAGCCCGCTGCGCCAGCGCCTGATCGACGATATGACTGAGCAGATTCCAGCCGCCGATCACTACCCTCGGCCTTTCGCGGGCGGTCTGGTTCGCTGAGGCCCGACACGCTGAGGTGATCGGCGCTCATCGCTGGCGGTAGCACATGCCAACTGCAGCGCGACCGCGATGATCGCCTGCGACCTTCGCCCAGCTCATGGCGCCGTAAGGCCCACGAACTGAGCCAGCGCCTCTCCCCCTATTCGACGAGGCGGCGCACAGACATCCGGTGAAGGCCCGGGATTTTCATCGGGAGATCAGCAGCGGAAGGTGTGCGCCGGACAGCAAGGACCGGGTAACGCCGCCGAACAGGATTTTGGTGGTGCGCGGACGGCTATACACGCCAACGATCACCAGATCGGCCTTGCGCGCCGCCGCCTCGCCAAGAATGGCTTCCGCGATCGGCACGCGCCCGGAGGAGGTATTCGCGATATCGACATGCGCACCGTGCCTGGAAAGGTACTCGAGAAGGTTAACGCCGGGTTCGGGCCCGAAATGATCGGGGTGCCGGTCGCTATCGGCGGTAAGGATCGTCACACGGCTAGCTGCGGCCTTCACACACGCTTACCATCCTTTCGACTCTAACGGATGAGGATCAGGCATGGTATGGACTCGGGGCTGTAAACTGGCGTCGGAAGCCGACCCCCTTGAGCAGTCGCTGTATCGCACTGAATGAAAGTCATAATATTGAGAATCAGTGGGTTCCGGTCGCGCCGATCAACTCACGGGCCGATCCTCAATCAAGCGACGCGGAACCAGGCAAGAAAAGGCGCTATTCGCCATGCCAGCCATTCGTCGCTCGCTGTTGGAGATTCTACGCCGAGCAGAGTTTCGAACGGAGCATCTAGCAGTGCCATCGCAATGAATAAGCGGGCTGCATCCGGCGGCCGATCGATACGGGCAGAACCCGCTAGGTTCCAGCCGTGGAATATCTCTTCGAGATGGTGGATCAAAGGGAGGCGCTGCTCGCAATGATATCGTGGACCGAATGCCTTGTCCTGGAGGCTCGCTGCGGCAAGCAAACGGAGCATTGCCCGGCCTATATCCGAAACGGAAAAATCGAGGATGCCTCGCGCGAGCCGTAACAACTGTTCCGAGGGGCTGACCAGGCGGGAATCGACCTGTACCAATTGCGCGAGCGACAATTCGAGGCGACGCTGAACCACGGCACCGACAAGCCCTTCCTTGTTTCCGAACAATGCATAGAGGGTCGCCAGCGAACCTCCCGATCGCCGTATGACTTCGGAAAGCTTTGCGCGTTCGAAGCCCTTTTCGAGAAAAAGCTGTTCCGCCGCATCGAGAATAGCGAGGCGCCGGCTGTCGAGGCGATATTCGGACCGGCCAGCGGCCTGCGCCCGGTTGTGCCGGTCGCGCGCTCTGGCGCGGGTCGCTCTGTCGGGCCGTCTGACAGGTTTAACCATCGACCGTCAGCGCGGCAGGAAGCCGTGGGCAAGCTGGGATACAAGTTTGGCAGCGGAATTGTCGCTGCCCGGCGAAGCGGTGGGGTCAGACGAGCGCGCTGGCCAGTTGAGCGCACCAACAAGCGCGTGCAACAGAAGGACGGGATCGCTCCGAGCGATGGAGCCATCCGCCATTCCGTCCTCGATCAGTCCGAGCATCAAGGTGCGCGTCTCGTCCTTGAGCGCCCGAAGCTCGATGCGCTTTTCTTCACAAACCACTTTATCGTCGACCTGAATTGCGCATCGTCCGAAATCATCGATGCAGACGGCCGCGAGCCTCTCCAGGAAAGCGCAGAGGCGCTCGGCCCTCGTGCCCGGCCCGCATTGCGCATGTTCGGCTGCTTGATGCACGTCCTCAATGCCGATTTTCAGGCACTCGAAGACCATTTGCTCCTTGTTGCCGAGATAATGATAAAGCGTCGGCTTCTTCGCGCCGATGGCATCGGAGAGCTTGTCGAGCGAAGTTTCATGAAAGCCATGGTCGCTAAAGAGGCGCGCGGCGGCGCGCAGCATCTCCAGCCGCTTTGCTTGGCGCCGGACATTCTTGCTGACCCTGGCGGTCGTCCAATCCTTCATCGAACTCATCGCACTGCCCTTCGGAGCGTCCCGCCCGGGCGCCTCTCGTCGATGCCCGCCGCGAGTGCAAAAATGCGCCAGCGCTCATCGAAGTAGGAGGCCGGGGTGCCTTTCCCGAAGGCGTCGGCACTGCTCATTCGCACGTGCAGCGCCGCGCCGCCGATGAGATCGGCGAGAAGCCACCGATGCCGACGGCAACGGTCAGGCCGGCCTTAAGGGCCTTTTTCTTATGCATGGCCGCATTTCCTCCGATCGTTCAGCCGTCAGCGGGACAATAGCAACGGCAGGTGTGCGGCCGACAGGAGTGACCGCGTGATACCGCCGAACAGGATCTCGGTCGTCCGCGGATGGCTATATGCGCCAATGATCAGTAAATCCGCATTCTGCGCTGCCGCCTGGTTGAGGATTACATCCGCAATCGCGCTTCCGTCCGACGACAGTTTCGCGACTTCGACCGTGGCTCCGTGTCGGGTGAGATGCTCGGCCAGATTCGTGCCCGGATCATCCCCGTAGTGACCGGGATTGCGATCACTGTCGATGGTGAGGATCGTTACTTTAGCCGCCATGTTGATGAACGGCAGGGCATCGTTAACGGCGCGTCGCGCTTCCCGGCTCCGATTCCATGCGATGAGGGGGGCATCCCCGATCGTCGCGCCTGTCCATCCATCGGGAATTAGTAATACCGGAATGCCCGTTACCAGCAACAGACGCTCGGCCGACCAACTCGACGGGAGGTCCATGGGTTTAGGATGGGCGGCGACAATCAGATCGCAGTGCAGGGCGCGCAAGACTCCATCATCGAGCGCGCTGTCGCGCCATACGATGCGGAACTCGGAACTGATCTCATACTCTTGCGTGAGCTCAGCAAAATGCCGAGAAGCCGCCAGCACCTTTTGTTCGTCGGCTTCGCGCTGTTGTCTGACGACTGCTGCCACGGCCGATCCTCTTGCATAGGTCGAGTGGCGATCCAGAGAAGACCGCGCGACGCTATAAACTCCGACAAGATGCGCCTTGTGCCGCTTCGCCAGCATAGCTGCATGACGGCCAATCTGGTCCCCTTGCGGCGTTGCATCAAGGAATACAGCGATATCTCTCCAACTCGATAGCAATGGTGTCATCCTCTAACACTGGGTTTGGCGAATTTGCGTGTCGCCTTTGACGAAGACTAGGGTGCGGCAACGCTCGAGGGAGGGCGATGCGACCATCCCACGCCAATGCTGTCGCAGCGTTGCCGAAAATTGCGGCGTGCGGTGATCATGCCGGCCTGTTCCGCACAAACTACTATATTTCATGTTCGATCTCCTCCCGGTCGTCGTTAAACATCACCCGCGTTGAAGCAGGGATGGCTCCATGGTCGGCGAGAAGCTCGCGGACGGCCAGAATAACCGCAGGGCTGAAAATCTGGTGATCAACGCCCTCGCGCGAATAGAAGGCATGACCAGCGAGGCGCATTGCGAGGACGCGCAGGGCCTCAAGATGCGGGTTGGCCAGCGGGGAGACACCCGCAGGCCCAAAGAGCAGGCGTAGCAGACCCTCGCCGCCAGCCCCACTGATGCGCCGACGATGCCGCGCATCCGACAGACCGACCAGTACCGCCTGGCGTTCAAGCGATGTCAGGGAAGAAAGGCTGTGGGCCTCCGTGTTCGACGGGCCGAACGTTCGGTTATTGCCAACCGCTGAAGGGTGCCTGCCAACCGACCTCGGCGTAGGGAGGACGGAGATCGCCAAGTTGGGTGGCATATCGGCTGGCAGGCTGGCGGGGGATGACCGAGAGAGGTCCGTTGCGGAGGTGCCCCCGCCAAGGGGAATTGTATATATCTCATGGTGGGTCAGCATCGGATTCATGACGCGCCGCCTAATGGGCGCCGCCGGTGTCGATTGGCTCCCTCGGCCTGGGAGCGAACCAGATCCAGGGCGCGCAGCGATCGCAAAAAGGACCGTGATCGCGGCGAACATGTTGAGAGTGGCGCCCGTGAGGGAAGAGGGGGGCATGAAGCCTGGCAGAACGACAATGAACGAAAGTGCCATCCGCCAGCTCGACGCCTCCATGACTGCAGACAGCAATTGGTCAAGGGTTTCTCTTTCATCCTTAATTGGACGCCCGGCCGATCATTTTACACTTTTTCGGGGATAGCGGATTTTGCCCTACTGCTTCGCGGCCTGAAGTGATTTACCCTCAACGCCGGGGACTTTCTCCGAACGCAGATGAAGGATCGACCGCTTTTCTCTGGCTTTTTCGATTTCCTGGCTCATCGCGTCGATCCTCGACGAAACCCCCGCGTGGCGACGAATGCCGGTGATTGGTCCTGCCAGCCGGCTCGGGACAACCCGAGGGGGCTCCATTCTTGGGAGAGGCAGAAGCCGGGTTCGGGAACGCCGGCTGGCAGGTGGCGGGCAATGACACCGTGGGAAGGGACCTCAGGGTGCCATGGCCCGTCGAACTAAACGATGGGATGCAGGCGTCGAAAGGAAATCCAAGAGCTGGGTTCTCGCCCGGTCTTGCCATTGGAACGGTGCCGCTAGCGGAATTCGACGGTCGCTTGGCAATCATCTTCCTCTCCTCCGGAACAACGGAATGAGCGCTCATTCCGTTGTTCCGGATAGGTGATGTCTGACCACCGGTCAAGCGGTTCTCCCGCATATTTGGCCAAATCGGCTCGGAGTGAATACCGCCGGTTGGGCTCCGTTAGTGCTTTTCCCCTGTTCATCGGGCATGTAAGCGTGAGAGATCTGCATTGCAGAGCGGGGTGGCCTCGGTCTCCGACACAGGGTTGGCAAATGGCGGCTTCCCAAAGAAGGGCTACGAATGAACCGGGTTTCAAGAAAATATGCTGAAGGGGAGTCTCCGCGTGAGAGAATCGTCAACGCCGCGCGCAGGTTGTTCGGTTCGAAAGGCTTTTACGCGACGACAACGGCTGAGCTGGCGGTCGAAGCGGCGGTCAGCATAGGCCAGATCTACCGCCTCTTCACCGGTAAGGACGATATCATCCTCGCAATTGTCGAGGAGAATGTCCGCGTTCGTGTCGCCGGAATGTACTCGATTTTCGACGCCGTGGAACGGGGCGATCTTGCGATGTTCGACGCGATCAAGGCGATCGCCGGCAGCTCGCTAGACAATACGGATAGCAGTCTGTTCTACGAGATCCTGGCGGAGGCTTGCCGGAATCCTTTGGTTGCGGAGCGGTTCGAGGCGCAGACCGCCTTCTACCGCGAGGGCATTCGCCGTCTGGCAGCGCTTGCGCGGCCCGATGTGTCTTCTGCCGAGCTTGAAGCCTATAGCGATATAATGATGGCCTGTTTCATCGGTCTCGGCCACCGTACGGCGGTTTCGCCGCCTGTCGATGCCGAGGCGACGAGCCACAACACCGCTTGCCTGATGATGCGCGCGCTTGGCCTCGCCGAACAGGATGGGGCATCTTGTAAAGTCAGCCGTGGCCAGTTTGAATAAAATATGCTGCGTCGGAAGTTCGGTATTGCAGGCGCAGATATCGAGAGTTGCGATTGCACCGCGCACCAGGAGGAATATACGTCGCCTCATCCTCGGCATCGCCTTTAGGGCAGTCTCGAAAACGGCAAATCGCTCTTTGCCCAACAGGACGCTCTCTGGCGAGAAATCGGACAATCCATCTTTTGTCGACTGCTCCAGCATGTCGCGATGCACGGCATCATGATGGTTCGAGCGACGATGATGATCGATCACGATGTTGCACGCGACCGTATAGAGATACGCGCGGATTGGTCAGCTCGCCAAAATCGGGTGAGGCGGCGAGCTTGGCGAAGGCGGCCTAGGCGACTTCCTCGGGCTCCGGCGGCCCAGCTCCGAAACGCGACGCGATGTATCGCGTGAGACTACCCCAATGAGCGCGATAGAGGTTCTCAAGGATCGAGGCCGTATTCTGCGCGATCGGATGCGGGGCACCGCTGGCCGCCGAAGCAGCCGCGCGCGATCCTTCATTCTGATGCGGCTGGCCATACGTCTCCGAAGCTCGACAACGAGATTGGATCGGCCTCCGATGCAAGGCTGTTGCCCCCCGGTCTCATGTTCGACGTAAAGCGCCTCACTTGCAATCCCTCCCTGACCTGCCTTCCTAAATTTCGAGCTTCTGAGCTGAAAAACTAGAGAATGCGATGACGCGAAGAGGACGGCCTTCCGTGACCTCGCGCTCGGAGGATTGCGCCCGTGGTTTTTCGCCGGGCCATCGCCTTTCGGTCTCGAAAGTGGGGCGCTGACACCACCATCGGCGAGGAATGCCATCAGACCCACGCTCTTCGGCGTGGGTCTGATAATCCTCCAGGCGATCTGGCGGCCATCGGGGATGTCTTTGCTGGGCGCGTGCGGCGCCATGTTTCCGAGCGGCGAAGTGGCTCAGGGCTACGCTGGGGCCGAGACTGTCTGCCCCGCAGTCTTACAAACTCCAGGTTCAGACGATGAGATCAACCTATCTTCCAGCAACAGCCTGGCTGCATCGCGGTTTGCCTCTACGAGGGCGGGATCGCGCGTCGACTGGGCGATCACGATCGAGCCATGAACCAGCGACAAGATCTGGACCACGGCTTTTTCGGGCATGCTCAACGCCAAGGGCGCGATGAGTGACGCAACAAAGTCATGCAGGCGCTTGAAGTACATGGCGATGGTCGCCTGTACGTTTGGAGAGTTAGCCTCCGGGCCGAATTCGGCCAGCCCCTTCACGAAGGGGCAGCCCCGAAAGGACGGCGCACGCAAAGGCTCCTCCAGTGCGTCAAAAATGGCAAGGACGCGCTCCAGCGGTGATAGCCCGGCTCTTTCGGTCGCGGTTGCGAGCATCTGAAACCAAGCATCACTTTTATAACGCAGATAGGTAGCGATGAGGTCGGCCTTCGACGGAAAGTGCTTGTAGAAGGTCATCTTGGCCACGCCGCTTTCGGCGATGATCCGGTCTATGCCGACAGAGTTGATGCTGAGCCGGTAAAACAGGTCCGACGCCGTCTTCAGGATGCGTTCTCGCGGGGCAAGGGCGTCAAGCGACTGCCCATCCACATCCACGAACCCACGCACGCCGCGCTTCTGCATCTTTCCTTTCCTTCACCTACAATTCTTTGCCCGCACCAAGACAGACTAATCTGTCTATTTGTGATTGCAAGGGTAGACAGGTCTGTCTATATGGGTCGCCATGCACCGAGGAAAACTGAGAAAGGCCTTGAGATGAGCGGAAAAGTCGTTGTTGTGACCGGCGCCAGCAGTGGTTTTGGAAAACTCACTGCGTTGGAGCTGGCTCGTCGGGGCCACGCGGTGGTAGCGACCATGCGAGACATCGAAGGAAGAAACGCCCCGGTCCGAAGCCAACTTATCGACGCGGCGAAGGCCGAAGGACATGTGCTGCAAGTCCTTGAAATGGACGTCGCCGACGAGGCCTCGGTCAATTCCGCGATCGACCAGGTGGTCAAGCAGCACGGAAAAATTGACGCATTGATCAACAACGCCGGAACGATGGCTGTCGGGGTCACCGAAGCCTACACGGTTGCGGACGTTGAACGGCAATTCGCGGTCAACTTCTTCGGCGCTGTGCGGACCGATCGCGCCGTTCTGCCGCATATGCGTGCCGCCGGCAGCGGACTTCTCGTTCATGTGACATCCCTGATGGGCCGCGTCATTTTCCCGTTCTTCGGCGTCTATTCCGCGAGCAAGTTCGCGCTCGAGGCGCTTGCCGAATCCTATCGGTACGAACTGAAGGGCATCGGCATCGACTCCGTCATCGTCGAACCGGGACCGTTCCCGAGCAACCTTATCTCCTCGAGCCCGGAGCCATCCGATCAAGCCGTGCTTGCATCCTACGGTGAGGTCGCAGCGATACCGGGTCAGATCAAGGCCCACTCCAACGATGGACACGACGCGGCCAATCCGCCACGGCCCCAACGCGTGGCCGATGCCATTGCCCAACTGGTCGAGGCCACGGAGCGGCGTCCGTTGCGGACGGTCGTCATGCCTGAAGGCATGGACCTCGGCGTCCAGCGACTGAACGAGGCCGTCAGCCCAATTCAAAACGACATGCTCACGACGCTCGGCATGTCGGCCATGATTTGATCGGAGCCAGGCGATGAGCACACTCTACAGCACGAAAGTCACTGCAATTGGCGGCCGCAGCGGCACCGTGCGCAGCGATGACGGCCTTCTCGATCTCCCACTGGCGCTGCCAACGTCAATGGGCGGCAAGGGCGGCGCGACGAATCCGGAGCAGTTGTTCGCGGCCGGCTATGCGGCTTGCTTCGAAAATGCCGTGATCCACGTCACCCGCAACAAGACGACCAGAGTAAAGGACACCGACATCGTGGTGGTGGCCGAAGTGGGCTTGTCGCCAAATGCCAGCGGCGGTTTCGCGCTTTCAGTGGCGCTCGACGTCGCGATCACCGGGGTCGATCAGGCGACGGCCGAGGAGATCGTGCAGGCGGCGCATGCGACGTGCCCCTATTCGAATGCGGTGAAGGGCAATATCGACGTAGCCATCGCGGTCACGACGAACTGATCTCGATGCGGGAGGCGGATCTGGCGGAAGGGGCGACGGACCCGTAGCTCCCGGATCGCCAAGTCTGCGTCCCGCTACCGAGTCGAACTGCTGACGGGGCTCTCCCGGCCGGTGCGAGCGCTACTCGTCATCGGCGTACACGACGACCTCCGGCGCCATCACTGGGCGGTCGCCGACTGTCGCCAAAGTCGACCGGTTTTCGGAGAGAGTTCACTTCCCGATCTTGTATCCTTTGGATTGCGCTATTATCTAGTGCACTATGAAACAGCTCACTAGTTATTTGGCCGAAGCGCCCTCGGACGATCGGTCTGGGGCCGGCAACGAGCTGTCGTTCGCCGTGTACCGCGCAGCCAACCGGATGGCGCGGATGCACAAGCCGTTCCTGGAACCGCTGGGGCTGACGTTCCCGCAATATCTTGTCCTGCTCGAACTCTTTGCCGACACGCCGCGCACGGTGGGTGAGCTGGGCGGAAAGCTCGGCATGGATACGGGCACCATCACGCCGCTGCTGAAGCGGTTGGCAACAGCGGGAACGGTCACGCGGGTGCGGGACACCGCCGACGAACGGCGCGTCCTCATCGACCTGACACCCGCCGGCGAGGCGCTCCGCCCCGCTGTCCTGGCGATCAGCGGCCAGATCAGGACTGCCTGCAAGCTCGACGAACGGGGCGCCGCCGGCCTGCGTCAGACGCTAGACGACTTCGCCGTGCCGGCGTTCGAAAGCGATCCGAAATGACGGATCGTCGCCTTCCTTTCGTATCACCCCATCACCCTAGACACGGTCGCCTTCGGCACATCGCCAGGCCGATCACGGATCACACAGCAAAAGGACAGCACACATGAAGATCGGCATTCTTGGCACCGGCAATATCGGCAAGACGCTCGTCCACCGGTTGAGCGAGAAAGGTCACGACGTGAAGGTCGCCAACTCGCGTGGTCCCGCATCGATCGGCCCCGACATCCTCTCGTCCGGCGGACGGGCGGTGACGGCAGAGGAAGCGGTCCTCGATGTCGACGTCGTGATCCTTTCCATTCCCTTCAACAAGATTCCCGATATCGCGCCGCTGCTCGCCGGTCTCCCGGACGAGACGGTCGTGATCGACACGTCCAATTACTATCCCTCTCGCGATAACCGGATCGAGGCCGTCGAGGCAGGGCAAGTCGAAAGCCTGTGGGTGGCCGAACAGCTCGGTCGCCCGATCGCCAAGGCCTGGAACGCGATCGGCGCCGGGCCTTTTGCCAACAAGGGCAAGCCCGCCGGCACTCCGGGCCGGATTGCACTCCCCGTCGCCGCCGATCGCGACGAGGATCGCCGGGTCGCGCTCGCACTGGTCGAGGACACAGGGCTTGATGCCTTCGACGCCGGCAGTCTCGCCGATTCCTGGCGCCAACAACCTGGCGCACCGGCCTATTGCACCGACCTGACCCGTGACGAGATGGGGCCGGCGCTGGCCGCGGCGGAAAAGGCGCGACTGCCGAAGCGCCGCGACCTCGCCGGCGCGGCGTGGATGGAGCGGCTGGAGGGTGCGACCACCGAGCTCGATCCGGACTACCTGCCTCGCCTGAACCGCGCACTCTATATGTAATCGACACCGACATGCACCGGACGATGGGGTGGACTGCCCCATCGTGCGTGGCCAACGGTGGACTGCGAGAAATCCATGATCCGCGAAATGATTATCGGTCTGCATCTGGGCAACGGATACGGCTCGCTGCCCGGCTCGTGGCGCATGCCGGGCGTCGATCCCCTGAGCTATACCAGCTTCGATGCGAAAGTCCGGCAGGCGCAAGCCGCCGAGCGCGGCAAGCTGCACTTCCTGTTCCTGCCCGATGGCCCCAGTTCGGTCGCTGCCGACATCGAACATGAATCTCCCGGCTTCAATCTCGACGTCATGATGACACTCGCCGCGGTTGCCCGCGGCACCGAGCGGATCGGTCTCGTCGCCACCGGCTCGACCACCTTCAACGAGCCGTACAATCTCGCACGCCAGTTCAAGGCGCTCGACATCATGAGCCACGGGCGGGCAGGCTGGAACGCCATCACATCTGCCGGCGAGGATGTTGCTGCGAATTACGGCCAGCGGATTCCGTCGAGTGCGGACCGCTACGGACGCGCACACGAGATGGTGCAGCTCGTTCAGGCGCTTTGGGGCAGTTGGGGCAAGGACGCTTGGGTCCATGACCAGGCGTCCGGCCGGTTCGCGAATGCCGACGAGGTGGCCCCGATCAATCTGGGCGGACGGTTCGTCGCCTCGCGCGGGCCGCTCTACATCCCCCCTCCGAGCAGGGCCAGCCCGTGATCTTTCACGCCGGCGGCGCCAGCGCCAGCGCGCTCGCTCTCGCCGGCCGCTTCGCCAGCGCGGTCATCGGCGCGGCGTTCACGATCGAGGAAGGACGCGCCCACCGGACGGCATTCAGGAACGCCGCCGAACGCGCCGGTCGCGATCCCGACGAGATCAAGTTCATTGCCGGCCTGATGACCACGATCGCCGATGACAAGCGCGCCGCGCTCGATCGCCGCATCACGCTGACCGAACGGACGTTCCCGCAGCGCGCGGGGTATCTGCAGCAGATGCTGGGAGTGCGGATCGATCCAGCCCAGCTCGACGAACCGCTATCGCCGCAGCAGCTCGCCGCTGCCCGCCCGTCGTCCGGAGATCCCCGCGCGGTGCGGGCGCTGGAGGTCGCGCGCGAGGGATGGTCGGTGCGCGATATCCTCGCGCACGGCGTGATCGACTATCAGCCGGTCGTGGCGGGTCCGCCTACCGAGGTCGCAGATCACATGCAGGCATGGTTCGAGGCCGAAGCGGCCGATGGCTTCTGGGTGGCTCCCGACGTGTATGAGGACGGGCTGGGTCCGTTCGTAGATCAGGTCGTTCCGATCCTCCAGGCGCGCGATCTGTTCCACCGGGACTATGCCGGCACGACGCTGCGCGATCACCTGGGCGCGCCCGCGCAATACGGGCTCGATCCACGGATCGTCCGGTGACGGCAGGAGCAAGCAGAACCATGTGGGTGCGCGTGACTGCGGAAATCACGACGGAAAAGCCGCTCCGCCCATAGTCGTTGCCTCATCCTTTATGCTCAGGATGAAGAATGACGCTGGATCTGACCCGGTGCGACCTCGCCTTCAGCTCCATTGCTGCTCTGGCTGCCGCAGCCCTCCCGCACGCCATTGCCATGGCGCAGGTCCCGACACGGTCGGCTGTGAATCTCTCGCTGGTGGACCCGGAGCTGCGCGCCGCCGCGCGCGAGGCTGCGCCGATACCGACGCGCTGTCCCCGGCCACGCTTCCACCCCCGGGCCATCGGCGGCAAGGTTCCCGCCTTCGACGCCAATGTGCCGGCCGATCGACGGTAGATCGCCGGCGACCGCGGTGCGCCCGAGGTCGTCTATTCCGCGTCACCGTGGCGTGCCAGATCTTCTGGTAGCGGGGTCTGACCGCTCCGATTCTTCACGGCCGGCAGATCTGCTACGTTGCTGCGCCATGTGTGAAGAGCGGTGAGTTCAAGAGCGATCGGCAAGCCAACAATCTCGGCGAACATCAGGCCGGCAAACAAAGTTACGTCGGGCATGGAAAATTGATCGCCGGCCAGGAAAGGCTGCTTTGCCAGCACATCATTGAAATAGGGCATATTGGCCACGGCATATGCTCCGCGCCGCTGCCCCCATTCCTTTGCGCCGCTCCAGTCCGGCATCCGCCACGGTCGCAGCGTGGGGCCAAGACCAGGGGTGCCATAATGAAAATAATCGTCGACGGCATCGATCAACATCATCTCGGCGCGACGTTGCATCATGTGGATGAGCCCCTTCTCACGCGGTGTTGTGCCGGTCAGGATCGGGTTGCCATCCAGATTATCGAGATACTCGGTAATGGCGGTGGATTCAGAAATGATCGTGCCATCGGGCAACTCCAGAACGGGGATCTTTCCGATCGGGTTCATCGCGAGGAAACCCGGCTGCTTCTGTTCAGCGGCAATCAGATCGACACTGACGAATTCGATTTGGTCCTCCAGGCCTTTTGCAGCGACGACGATGCGGACCCGGGCCGGATGGGGAGCAGCCTCTCGATCAAAGATTCTCATGGACATTCCCTCTATCTGGCAGTTGATAGATATAGTACGTCTGTCGCGATCAATGCGTCAATGCCTATCTGCCATTTGATAGGCAGCAGACTTTGCAGGTATTGGAATGAGCACGAACACCAGGGAGCTGATCCTGAGCGCCGCCAAGCGGACCGCGCAGGCGCATGGCTATGGCGGTCTGAATTTTCGCGATCTCGCGAAGGACGTGGGCATCAAGTCGGCCAGCATCCATTATTATTTTCCCAGCAAAGCCGATCTCGGTGCGGCGGTAGCGAGGCGTTATCGGGAGGATGCTGCAGCGGCTCTGGAAATCATGTCGAACGAGACGCCGGATCCGATCGCGTGTCTGCGCCGCTATCCGGATACATTCCGTACGGCACTCCAGACTAACAACCGAATGTGCCTCGGTAGTTTCATGGCCGCCGAGTATGACGATCTGCCGGCTGCTGTGGCGAAGGAAGTCCAGGATTTTGCCGACGTCAATGTCGCATGGATCGCCCGCCAATTATCCGCTGCTTCCCTCATTTCCGTCGAGAAAAGCGAACAGAGGGCGCGGGCGATCTTTGCCGCCATCGCGGGCGCCCAACTATTAGCGAGAAGCCGATCAAATCTCAGTTTTTATGACTTGGCAATCGACAGCTTCCGCGAGGCGGGGCTTTTGCCAACTTAAACGCGCTTGCGGACATGTACACGAGCACGTTTGTGCCTGCCGCGGCCCCGCCTTTCATCCTGTCGGTGAGGAGCGCTAGCGGGTTGCTGCATAGGCAAGAAAGACCTTCCACCTGGTCTCGAATGTTTCCTGCAGGTCTGTGCTGTCAAGTTTGCTGGACTCGTTCCGCAACCGCTCAGCTACGCCGTCAATCAGATCGCTGAGGATGCTGGCGAGCGTCGGGGCATTGACGTGGCGAGTGATCTCCCCCTCTTCCTGACTGCGGATGATCAGGAGGATCAGCGGCGCCTCCATGATCGAGATCCAATTGGCACATCGTTCCCGCAGAAGGGGCGAGCGTGCCGACTCTGCCCTGATCACAAGGCCGAACGCCAGATTGTCGCGCTCGGTCAGGAAATTGAACAAACGGATCGCGGTCTGCTGCAAAGCATCCAAGGCCGAGGCTTGCGCGACGGTTGTCTCGTCCATGACAGCCCGCAATGAAGCAATGTTGCGATCGATCACAGCGACCAGTAGCCCCATCTTGCTTTCAAAACGGCGGTAGAGAGTCAGCTTTGATGCTCCGATCCGTTCCGCGATCTCGTTCATGGACGCATCGGAAAATCCATCGCGACAGAACACGTCTCGCGCTGCGGCAAGGATCTCGTCATCGATGGCCGCAGCCTGCTCGCGGGTCGGACGTCCCACTGAACGCTTCTTTGTCATGTGCACGCTTCCCATGGCGCCATTCTATACAATTGGCGGATTAAATAAACTTGCCGGTTGCATTTTTTGCGCATGGCGAATAAAGAACCCACGGGTATCATTTTATGAATCCGTCGGCGACTGGCCCAGCGTGCCTTTCGCGCTCTCACGGCAAAGGAGGCGGGAATGCAGCAAACAACACCTGGACACGAACATGCGGGGCGCGCGTCGCGTTTCGATCGCACCGTTCTTCGAACGGTCGCAGTGCTGCTGCTCTCGATTGGAGTGTTCCTCGCCGCCGGCGGAGCTTATCTCCTCGCACTTGGTGGCTCCCTATATTATCTGCTGACCGGCCTCGCCGTGGTCGCCAGTGCCGTGCTCCTCTGGCGCGGTGATCGGCGCGGCCAGTGGCTGTTCGGGGCAATGCTCGTTGCTACCGTGGGGTGGTCCGTCTGGGAGGTAGGGTTCACGGGCTGGTCCTTGGTCCCGCGTCTTGTCGGCCCCGCAGTTCTCGCACTGGTTCTACTGCTTCCCTCGATCCAGCGCGCCACTCGCAGCACCAGTCGGATGCCGCGCGGCGGCGTTGTCTTCGCCTTCGGGGGCGTAGCAGCGCTGGCCCTCGGCGGCGGTTTGCACACGTTCCGTGCGGCGCCAGCCGATCCATTATTTCAGACCGGCGCACAGGATTCACTGCCGCAAACAGCCGTTGCCGCATTCGAAGGTGTTCCTGGCGACTGGCTGCACTGGGGTAACGACCAAGGCGGCAGCCGTTTCAGTCCGCTCGACCAGATCACGCCTGACAATGTGAACGGCCTGACGGTCGCCTGGACCGCCGATATGGGGCCGGCGCCGGGTGACAAGCTGTCCAGTCTCGAAGTCACGCCGCTGAAGGTCGGGGACACTTTATATGCGTGCACACCTTACAGCATGGTCGTCGCGCTCGATGCCGAAACAGGCAGACGCCGTTGGACGCACAATGAACCGGACTCCGGCAAGGCGATCTCCCGCTTTTGCCGCGGCGTCGCTTACTACCGGACGCCAGATGTCTCTGGCGTTTGTGCCGAGCGGATCATCTGGGCCAGCCCGGATGCCAAACTCGTGGCATTGGACGCCAGGACCGGCCGCCTCTGTTCACGGTTCGGAAACAATGGACGCACAGACCTGCTGACCGGCATGGGCAAGGTCCCGGACGGCTATTACTACGTCAGCTCAGCGCCCCAGATCATCCGCGGCAAGATCGTCGTGGGCGGCGGTGTTTTGGATGGGCAGTATTGGGGCGAGCCGTCCGGCGTGATCCGCGGCTATGATGCCGTCACCGGCAAGTTTGCCTGGGCGTTCGATGTCGCCCGTCCAGAAGATCATTCGGAGCCAACCGGCGACGCGCATTACACCTACTCCACCCCGAACAGCTGGGCGCCCATCAGCGCGGACGAGAAGCTTGGCTTGGTCTACCTTCCAACTGGTAATGCCGTGCCCGATTACTACGGTAGCCAGCGTCGGCCATTCGACGAATTTCTCGCCTCCTCGGTGATCGCGATCGATGCGAATACGGGCGGACTGCGCTGGCGCTTCCAGACGGTTCATCATGACCTGTGGGACTATGACGTCGCCTCGCAACCGACTTTGATCGACCTCCCGGTAGGGAATGCGACGGTTCCCGCCCTGATCCAGCCCACCAAACGCGGCGAGGTTTTCGTGCTGGACCGACGCACCGGTAATCCCTTGCGTAGCGTCGCCGAACTCCCAGTTCCGCAAGGTCCGATCGCGCCGGGCGAGCGGCTGTCTCCCACCCAGCCCTTCTCAGTCGGCATGCCATCCTTCCGCGGCCCTGACATGACCGAAGCCGACATGTGGGGTGTGACGCCGCTCGATCAGATGCTGTGCCGGATCAAGTTCAAGCAGGCTCGGTACGACGGACCGCTGACGCCACCGCAAATCGACCGCCCAAACCTCGTCTCTCCGGGCTACCTTGGAGGAAGCGACTGGGGCAGCGTGTCGATCGATCGCGATCGCATGATCATGATCGTCAACTCCAATCGGATGCCCAATTACGACCAGCTCTATACCCGTGCAGACGCGCGCAAACGGGGCTGGGGAGTGGTCGGCAAAGATCCCCATGCCAATCCGGCAGCCGGACAGGCGATGGAAAACACCCCGTTCGCGGTGGACGTGCAGCCGTTCCTGTCGGTGCTCGGCACGCCGTGCAACGCGCCGCCCTGGGGCCTGCTCACTGCTGTCGACCTGCGAACCGGCAAGGTCATCTGGAACCGTCCCATCGGCACTGCGCGTGACAGTGGCCCGCTCGGCATTCCGATGATGCTGCCGATCACCATAGGCCTGCCCAATGTCGGCGGCTCGATCGTGACGCGCGGTGGGCTCGTGTTCATGGCAGGCGTGCAGGAGCGGATGTTCCGTGCGTTTGATATTCGAACCGGCAAGGAGGTCTGGGATGCGCGCCTCCCGGCTGGCGGACAGTCCATTCCGATGACCTACTGGTCGGATCAGTCCAAGCGCCAATTCGTGGTGGTAGCAGCAGGCGGACATGTTCCGCTCGGCACCAAGCTCGGCAAATCGCTGATCGCTTACGCGCTTCCGAAAGAACATTAACCGGCCTCTGCACATCATCGGACATAGATTGACGGTATGATATCATTCACCCTCTGCTCTATCAGAGATTAAGGTTAGGGTCAGGAAGGCTTCGGGATTGAGGGTAGCGTCGCGGTCCTCCCAGCCTGCAAAATTCTCGAAAGCCGCCTGTACGACATCTTCTGGATCGGGCGGCCCCGCTCCGAAGGCCGCGCGACATAGCGGCGAAGCCGATCCTTGTACGATCGATAAAGACGTTCGACATCCCCGCCGGAACTGGCGGCGTCGAAATATTCATCCGATGTCGGCTCGGAACGCACAGGCAGGAGCTTCCCTTCGCGCGCGAGGGGAACAAATCTTTTTTGAAGATGCAAGCTTGAGATTGATCGGCGCTCGTCCTGATTTCAGGCGGCCTCAAAGCTGACTAGCTGCTAGCGATCAGAAGCAGCTCTGGCGCGCCGCCATCGCGGCCTATCGGTTCAGGAAGAATTCTACCGGTACGGCGAGCTCCAGGGGGGCGGGCCGAGTGGCTGGAACGGCTGGGAGCGGTTGTGCCCGGCGCAGGGTATCGAGGGCGGCACGATCGAGCGCGGACGAACCGGAAGATCGGATAATTTCGGAGGAGAGCACCTGCCCGTCGCGCGTCATCCGGAACCGGACATGCGCTACGCCCTGTTCGCGTCGTGCGCGTGCGGCGGCTGGATAGCGGCGGTAGCGCTCCAGATGAGCGAGCAACAGCGCTTCCCACGTCGCCTCGGAATTGCTCGATGCCTGGTCGGCCGGCGGCGCCGCAAGCGATTTAGGTGCGGTCGTTTCAGGGACCGGATCGGCCGCGCGCGATTGTTCTTTCGGAGGCGTAGGACGTGTGACCGGAGAGACGCGCGGGTTCATGATCTCTGGCAATACCGGTTGCTCTTCGCGTTCTTGCGATTGCTGTTCCTGCTCGATCTGCCGGGGACCCTCTGGTACGTCCTGTGTGGGTTCGGTGGGAGCGGCTAGCGGCAGAAGGTTCACTGCCAGCGGCTTTGGCACGACCGTCGGCCGAGCCAGCTGCCAGGTGAGCAGCGTTGCTGCCGCAACCAGCAGGAATACGGCGGTCGTCCCGCTCAGTCCGACAAACCGCGTTCGCCAGTCCATCGGCTGGTCACTGTAACGCGAGATCGGATCCGGTTGAGCGCCCTCTACTTGGGTTGGCGGGCCCTGCTCGTCTGCAGGGTGCCGCGCGTGCGTCGCGCTCAAGGAAAGGGCCGCATGCTTCATGCGTTCGCGCCCGGTTCTGGGCGATGGATGATCCAGACGGCCCAGAACAAGAGGAAGGCGACGACCGCGATCGAGAGCGCGACGCCCGGTCGCACGTGCAGCCAGAACAGAACATAGCCGGCGCTCATTCCGCCGCATGCCAATATCTTCGCGCGGCGCGGCACGGCGCGTTCGGCGCGCCAGGCGTTGATTCCAGGACCTAAACGGGGGTGATTCAGCAGCCACGCCTCGAGTCTCGGCGATGACCTCGCAAAACAGGGCATGGCGAGCAGCAGGAAGTCTATGGTCGGCAGCAGCGGTACAAACAGGCCGAAGAACCCCACGCCGACCAGCAGGAGGCCGAGCCCCAGCCATGCCAGCCGGGCAACCCGCCCCTGCCGCAGCGGGGTGTCCGGACCGGGATCAGCGGAGGCGAGCATCGACGAAATGCTGGACGCGGGCAAAGGCGGCGTTCGCTCCGGCGACGGCGCGACCTTCCTCGTCGGGGGTCAGTTCCGCCGCGTCGAGGGCAGCGGTGAAGACACGCCAATGCGCCGCGGGTCCTTCGGGGGCAGGCGCCAGGTGCCGTGCGGCATGATCGTCGGACAGGCCAATCTTCGCAGCTTCCTTGCGCAGCAGGGCCGCGCCCATGTTCGAGCCTTCCGCGACATAGAGCCAGCCGAGCGCGGTGGGCACGTCGATGGTCGATCCCGGAGCAAAGGCGGGAGATTCGTCCAGATCGGGAAGCGGACGTTCGAGATCGGTCAGGTCTAACGCGATCAGCTCCGATTTCCGACGGTCGGCCAGCCCCGGAAGCAGCGACTGGAGCTCGGGGACTTCGTACAGCGGCTCGATATCGCGATGGAAGAGATACTGAACCTCGGCAAAGCGGGCATAGCCTTCGAGATCGGCAAAGCTTGCCGCTGACATGACCGAGCGATCAAGTTTGTCGTGCGCCGCGTGGGTGAGCGTCTTGAGGCGCTTGGAGAGCGGGAGGTCGATACCATCTGTCATTGGATTTCTTTCAGAAGCGGTAGCTGATGCCGATGCGAACCGAGTGCATTTCTGCATCGTTCCGGGCGCGGCGTCCGGTCACCACTGATGCCGTGCCGGGGTAGGCAGTCGATGGTGCGCGAACGAACTGGTTCGTCACCGGATCGCGGATGAGCGCGTTGGTAACGGGGTCGCGCAGATAGGCGCCAAGAACCTCGAATGTCTGGCCTACCCCCGCACGGGCATCCTCGAAATGAAATTCCGACGTGCCGAACCGGGTGTAGCCATATTCGCCGCGCACTGACCATTGATTGCCGAGCGCCAGCTCGGCGCCGCCGCCGACGGTCCAGCCGGTGCGCAGCTTTGTCGCCTTTTCGGAGAAGAAGGGCGCCGAGTTCTGGCTGAACCGGCGGTTCACGTTGAAATAGGACAGTGTCGCACTGTCGATATGCTGGGTACGGGTTTGCGCCTCCTGCATGAAAGCGAGCCCGCCCGTACCGAACAGCAGCACCCGGCCCGCCGAATAGCCGAGGCGCCCGCGCAGCGAGGCGGTCCAGTCGCTGGCATATTCGGTATCGGCCTGGTTGCTGCGATCCTGCGGATAGAAGTCGAACAGGACCGGCAGCAATTCGGTCGAGCGCGTATATTGATGCCCGCTCGCGCGGCTGATGCCGAAATCGCCCTCGACTCCAACGACCCACGGCCCTCCCAGCTTCCAGGTCATGCCGGCGACGAGGCCGATCTGGCTGCCGTCGAAGCTGGTGTTCGCGGACTCTGTCGCCGGGATGCCGCCTTCGGTGCTGTCGCCGGCGACCGTCGTGCCCTTGGTCGAAACAAAGCTATGGCCTGCGTTGAGACCGGCATAGGGGCCGGACCAGTCGCCGTCGAACGCGGCAAGCGGTTCGCGGCCGTCGAGCGCATCGATCGCGTGCTGTCGATGGCTGCGCGTCCGCTCGGGACCGCCGAAGGCTGCGGTGACCCCGATGCGAAAGGTCCGCCCCGGCGACGGCATCAGGCCGAGTGTAAGCGCGTCCATATAATAGCGGTCGGTGACATTATCGACCGCGACATCGAGCCGCAGCTGGTCGTTCAGGTCGAAACTGCCGTAAAGATCGAAGATGTCATAGGGCTTCCAGTCGATCGTTGTCACCGACCCGCCGAAGGTGATGATCGGCGTGTCGCGTTCGCCGACATGGATGTAGCGCCCGCCAAGAACCAGCCGCTCGTCGAACAGCCGCACGCCGATATCGGCGTTGAGCCCGAATTTTGGCGGGAGATGCGCGGGAACATAGCTGTTCGAGGTGCCGCCCTCGCGGCAGACATTGTCGTAGTCGCAGAATTCCTTGGAGGTGTAGAAGGTCCCACCGACGTTCGCGAAGACGATGCCCGCATCATAACGCAGCAGCGCTTCGATCCCCTGGAGCCGCGCGTGCTGGATGTTCACGACCGAGTTCAGCCCGTCGCTGGCGCCGCGGGTCAGATAATCGTCGATGTCGTTGGTGAAATAGGAGAACTTCGCCTGGAGCAGGTCGCTGTCCGAAACGATGCGCGCCTGCTGGAGGTTGATCCCGAGTTCGGTGTTGCGGGCGCGCTCTGGACGGATCGGGTTGCGCGGATCGGGATAGAAGGAAAAGCCGGTGGTCGATTCGAAGAGGCTGGGATTGCGGATCGCCTCCGCATAGCGCGCGTAGAATTGCAGCCCCTTCAGCGGTTCGATCACGAAAGAGACGATCGGAGCGAAGCCATCGTTCTTTTCATGATTATAGCCGGTGACATTGACTTGCGGCGATCCAGCCCAGGTGTCGGTTAAATTATTGTCGTGCGATTCGGTGTTGGTGTAACGGAGCGCGGCGTTGAAGCTCACCCACTCGTTCGGGCGCAGTTCGCCGGCGACGAAGGCGCTATATTCGTTGCGCCAGCCGTCGCGCGGTTCGACGAACGCGGTGTAGCCCGAATTATTCTTGTACGTCTCCCACCCGTCGGGAGGCGTGAGGCGCTCGCGCGTGTAGGAGGCGCCATAATCGAGTTCGAGGCGACCGAACGCGGTTTCCAAGCCCGAGCGGTTCGAGATGTTGATGCCCCAGCGATCTGACTGGCTTTGATATGCGGCATCCTGGATCGATACCCATGAACCGAAGGTGTAGCGGTACAGTGTCTCGATGCTGGTGAAGCTGCTCGTCTTCCAGAGATCGGCCTTAAGGTTGATCAGGTCATTGTCGTCGGGGTTCCAGCGATAGCGCGCGGTATATGTGTCGACTTCGGCGCGGCTGAGCGGCGCCTCCAGCGCGCCGCCGAAACGGATGATCTGCGACGGCATCATCTCGCCGAAATCGCTTTCATAGCGGACATAGGAGAGGTCGAGTCCGTGGCCGTTTCCGAAGCGGTACGTCCCGCGCAGCAGATAGGATGTGTTGTCCTGGGAGGTGCTGAGCACTTCTTCGCCCAGATTGTAGCGCTGCAGAACGCCGCCGGTAACATTGGTCCCGCCCGGCGGGACGGTGCCATGGTCACCACCGAAATAATTGCCGACCTCGCGTTTGGCGACCGCGCCGACGACTTCGAAATCGCCGACCCGGCCCGCGACCGCGACGCTGAAGCTGCTGCCATTGAGGTCGAGGGGGCCGGGGCGGTCGAAGCGCTCCGCCGTGCCCGCGCCGGTGCCGAGCGTCGCGATTTCTGGCGGTGCGACATTGTTGCCGATCAGCGAGCCGCGAAAGCGGATGCCGAAATCGCTTCTCGGCGCGATGAGGTCTTTCGCGCCGATGGTATCCACACGGACGACGCCGCCGGTGGCACCGACGCCGTCGGCGGAGGCAGACGGGCCTTTCTCCACGATGACGCTGCCAATCAGGTCCGGGTCGAGATAGGTGCGTCCCGCAACGCCCGAATAGCCGCGATAGACCGTCGATTGCTGGAGCGACCCGTCGATTACGACCGGAACGCGGTCCATCCCCTGCATGCCGCGGATATTGACGTCGAGCGCGCCGCTGTTGCGATTGTCGCCGTTGAGCACGCCGGGAATGCCCGAGAGAAAGTCGCCGGTCGATGTGCCCCGGAAGGTCAGGATATCATCCTGGCTGCGGACCGTGCTCGATTGTGCGGTCGTGAAAGCGCGACTTTCAGGCGGCACCGCCGAACCGCCCGTTCCCGTCCCACCTGCGCCCGAGGCACCCTCCACCCGCAGAGTGCCGAGCTGAACCACTCCATCGGCGGCCACGGGCGCCCGCTCGAGCCGGACCGCCGTCCGTGCGGTAAAGCGATAGGATAGTCCGCTGCCTTCCAAGAGCCGGGAGAGCGCTTGTGCGGCACTCAGCTTGCCGGTCAACGGCGCGCTCTGGCGACCCGCGACATCGCCGGGTTCATAACCGACCTGTATCCCCGTCTGCTGTGTGAACTGCCGCAAGGCGTCTTCGAGCGGTTGCGCCCGGATTTCGAAGCTACGGGTTGCGGATGGGGAAGTGGATTGTGCGAGGGCGGTTGTCATCGGCAGGAGCGTGAAAGCGGTGCCAGCAAGCAGCAGGCAACGGGCAAGATTACGAATTGGGCGGCCGGACGGCGCAAGCAACATGGATACCCCCTGAAGGTCTGACGGCCTCCGGTTATCGAGGGCCTAGGCTATACTGCGACGCATTCGCATCTCAGTGTCATGGCTATGACTGATGCAGACGGACGTTGCCCAAGGGAGGATCGGAATTTTTCTTAGTCCGACCCCGGTGACCGGACGATCATTATGCCGAGCGGCAGTCTCGTAACGGAAAGGCCGCGCATTGAGGCAATCGTCCGGATCGCATCGTCGGGACGATCGGTCCTGAATGTCCCGCTGACCCGGGCCAATCCGGCCGTCTCCCCGAAGGTGAAAACGTTGCCCCGCCGATAGCGTGCGAGAGTAGTGATTGCCGCATCGACCGAAATATTCCGAATGAGGAGCTCGCCATCCCGCCAGCTTGCGGTCGCACTAGCCGGCGCGCCGGCAATGCGTCTGACCATGCCGCCTTCGGCGTAGCGCGCATGATTGCCGGCCTTAAGAAGGAGGGGGTGCACGGAGCCGGGCGAGGAGACCTCGACCAGGCCTTCGGTCACACCGACCCGGACCTCATGCTCGCTTGTTCGATCCACCTCGAAGGCGGTGCCTATATCTTCGGTGACGCCGTCCAGCGCCGCTACGCGGAACGGGCGCGCATCGCCGTGCCGTACGGCGAACCAGGCGCGCCCCGAAAGCAATCTGATATTGCGCGTGCCGGCGTTGAAATCCACGGCGATGGCGGACCCTGTATCGAGGATAGCCTTCGATCCGTCGGCCAGCTCTATCTCACGAATTTCTCCGGTAGCCGTACGATGATCGGCCTCCATCATGATGGCAAGGTCGGGTGCCATGATGACGGCAAGCAAAGCCGCGGTAGCCGATGCGGCAACGGCGGGAGTGCGGCCACGCTTCTTGCCGAGCCAGAGCCGCAGACGGCGACGGGGATTGGGAGTTGGGGCAAAGGCGCTTTCGATCGACCCAAGTTGGCGCCACAGGGCGCGCTCGGTCTGAAACAACTGGTCATTCTCCGGAACGCTACGCCATCGCCGAAGGCGCGCCAGTTCGTCCTCGCTGATCGAGCCCGATGCGAGGCGTGCGATCCAGCGGCGCGCCTCGTCCGCGGGCGAGGATATATCTGACTCTGAAGCTCGAACAGTCACCCCGTCTCCCCGGCGTTATTGCTGTGGTTGACCCTATGACTGATCTCGCGCCGGTTTGCCCCAAGGCCGACGGCAAAAAAATTCATTCGTGGCTGCCACCACCGTCGCGAGCCGCCGCGAGGAGGCGAAGGGCGCGCTTGATATGGTTCTCGACGGTTGTGCTGCTGAGGCCGAGCTGAGCGGCGATGGCGCGCTGCGGAACGTCGGCAAACCGGTTCAGATGGAAAATGCGCTTGGTCGGTTCGGGCAAAAGTTCCGCTGCATCGGCAACCCTGCGCAACGCATCGGCCGCTAGCAGGCCGTGCTCCGGCGATGGCGTACCCTCTTCTTCCCAAAGAATGAAATGGGCCTCGGTATGAAGCGCGCGCTGCCGCGTTTCATGTTTTCGATAGTCACGCGCCTCGTTGGCCGCGAGGCGAAACAGATAGGCGCGCTTGTTGCTGATCGGCGGATCGTCCCGGACCTTCTGGATTTTGAACCAAAGCTTCTGAGTGATGTCTTCCGCGCTTTCCTGACCGGCAATCCGGCCCACCAGTCGCATCAGAGTGGGGCGTTCGGTCAGCAGCAGGCTCGATAGATCGGTTGAGTTTGTTGGCATGGCGTCCCAATGGCGATGGGCCAGAACTACGTCGGTTGCGAATCGTTTGCAATAAGATTGCTCTGAATGGAGCAACTGCGACAGAATGCTGGGCGCCCACAAGAGCAGGGCGCCGGCAAAAGAAACCGAGATGCGTCTTGGCGCGAGTGAAAAGGTGGAAACTTGGAATTTTGGCAAGCTAGCGCCAAAATGATCGCCGGGTGTCCCGTATACACGCTAAAAAACGCTGGTCCGCTTCCGGCCAAAATCGCCATTATCGGTGCCCTCGGGTTCGTGGGAACACCGATGTTATAACTCGCTGGAGACAGTGATCTGACCACGCGGAGATGTCCGTTTATGACGGGTGGCGAAGCGTGCCAGTCGCCAACTTGACGCTCCTATGTGGCTCCGTTGACCTAATTCTCGTGTAAACGAACCAAATCAGAATCCGATCGCTACCGCTTCTTTTTTTCCCAGTTCTTCTTCATTTCCGTCCAACGCTCGGCTTCATCGCGCTCTCGCGGGTCGGTCGGAAGCCGACCTGCGAGCCAGAAGTCGAACCATTGCAGGTTTCGGCGGTACACAGCCAACCGATGTGCTGGCTGCGACTTGATGTGATCCTCGCCAGGAAAAATATACAGGTCGCTCGGGATTCCGGCCTGTGTCAGCGCGGTGTGGCTCGCCACCATGGCCAGATATTCTTTGTCAGCGGCCTGGAAGAGCATAGGAAATTTCACACTCTTTGCTTGCTCTACCAGCGATATCTGGGACCAGAAGTGAGGCCTATTGTCGATGAGCCGTGGCCATCCACCGTCATGATAGCTTTGTGCGACGATCGGTCCAAGAAACGCATCCTGGATCGGTTCCCACCCGCAGCCGGATACAGAACCCGCAGTGAAAAGCGGGCTATGGATCGCGGCGAACTGCACCGTTGTGCAGCCATCGCTCAGTCCGGTGATTCCAATACGTTTCGGATCGATGAAGCCTCGATCGATCAAGGACTGGGCGGCAGTCTCGATCGCAGAGAGTATGTTCCGGCGCCCCGCAAAATCATGGTTGAATGCCGCCGTCAGAGCCTCCGACGATTCCTGTCTGCCGACGACATCCTCATAAGTCAGGTTGTCGACAACCAGTACGAAATACCCGCGATTGGCAAATGCCTGAATCGGAACTTCGTCTCCGATTCCACCGCGAAGAAACCCCTTCGTCCGATACTGAACGATCACAAGGGGATATCGATGTTCGGCGCTGAAAGCGACGGGGTAAACCAGATCCCCATAGAACGGGACGCCGAAGCCGTTACGCCAATTGATGCGTTCAACCTTGCCCATAATCAGCCGGGAAAATTCTGGATTGGGGTCGAATATCTTCCGCTCTTTGTTGCGATCCGGTTCCAACATCACAAAATGTCTTGGCTCTCGCGATCGTTCGCGCAGGCACAAGAGGTCATTATCCAGCGGCTGGCATTCAACCAGATCGTCGCTCGTGAGGTAGATGCGTCGGGCCGCCTGACTACCGGGACGCCATTCATAAATCGCAGACAGGCTATTCGCCCAGCCTTCCTTCCGCGTGAAGCGAAGCCGTTTGCCGTCACCAGACCACCAAAATGAAACCGACCTATCGATTCGGCAAAGGTCTACTGGGCATGGCAGGCGACGTCCTGTGGGCGTCTCTGCGATCACGCGGTAGTCTGGTGGATATACCGACGTATTGGCCGGCTCGGCATAGGCATTCCAACCAGCTGGGCTTGCTGAATAAGCAATTTTGTCAGCAGACAGTGACCCGAAGCGGATGATCTCCGAAGGAGAAGCGGGGCGCTCTAGACCACTATCCAGATTCACACTGATATAGTGCCGCTCTGCGTTAGGTGTTTGGGGCCGAGCTCCACGGACGGGGAATGCCCTTTCGTCGTATCGCCACCCCGAGAGACCCTCTTGATCGATAGCAGCGCGCATTGCGTCAAGACCGGGGCGCGCCGCGAAAATTATATCGCGCCCGTCCGGCGATATCCGGAAATCATCGACGTCCACGGGTGCGTCGGTGATCTGCCTTACATCTCCGTTAGCGATGTTAGCACGCCAGATTTGTGTCCTGCCTCCCACCCGTTTGAGATAGGCAACCCACCGTCCGTCGGGAGCCCAGCGCGGGGTCACCGGTGCGGCTGAGCCGATCGGAAATGCCGCCCAACCATATCTTGCCGGCTCGTCCCGGATTAGCTCTTCGCCAACGTCGAGCAGTTTCGGCTTAGCGCCCGGCGTGAGCGGAAGGACTACAATAGCAATGCAATACCGGTTCTGCCTCGGATCTCCCCGATGGAGTTGAAAGGCGACTGAACGATGGTCGGGAGAGAATGCGAACAGCGGACGTGAGCGATCAGGGCGGGGCGCAGGCCCGATATCCCTCAGGCTGGCTAATGCCTCGGGGGTGACCGGACCCGTGGCACCGTGCACGAAATCCGTCTTTGGAAGCGTTTCGCACCCGTCTTCAGCCAATGCCGGTTGACCGATGGCGCACAAAACCGGCGCCGCCAGCAGACGCACGCTCTTAAGGCATTGGCGCATTTCACCACTTCTTCGTCAGGGTTAGATTGATGACCCGACCGTAAAGTGAGTGATTTGTCGAATCGGCCTGTACTTCGGCGGCATAGGTGGCCCGAATTTTTTCGGGCTTGGCGTTGAATAGATTCTGAACTCCGACCTGCCATTCGACATTGGAAAACAGCCCGCTATTCGGTGCGCTGCGGATCGTCGCCACCGCGTCGAGTGTCGTGAATGAGCCAACCTTGACCGTTGGCGAAAGACGGTTGTCTTCCGTTGTTCCAACATAGGTGGCTGTGGCGGACAAGACTACATTATCCCCCTGCCAGCTTGCCCCCAGTCGTCCACGCCAATGCGGGGGAGTAAAGATGATTCCTGCCTGATCTACCAGTGGTAGGCCGGGTGCGATTTCCCGGGTGCTGTCGAGATAACTGGCCGATCCCTTTAATGAAAGTTGACCATATTCCCCCAAGTCTCGACGATAGCTGACAGAAAAATCGACCCCCTCCAGATTCTGTACGGCAATATTCTGCAGATAGTTCCGGAAGATTGCCGAAACGGCATCGGGATTGAAAGCGCCGGTTGTCAAATTGGTAAATACGCCTGTTATGCCGTCAATGGCAGACAGGACGTCTGACGAACCCGGATCTAACTGTATGAATTCGCTGTAAACGGGCTGGAATGCTCTCCCGGATGAGGCAACTGGAGCCGCGACGCGGTTCCTGTAGCGGATATTGAAGTATCCGATCTCCGCTTTGAAACCGTCCAAAAATGCGGGCGTGAGCTGGACTGAGGCTGTCCATGTCGTCGCGCGCTCTGGCGCCAAATCCGGGTTGCCGCCAAATAGGTACAGCACCGGAAGGTTCGTTGGGGGCAAGGGATTATATCGCGAGCTCGGAACGAGCTGGGCGTTGGTTAACTGACCGGTCTGATACAGGTTGGGAACCTTGAACGATTTGCCCCAGCTTCCCTTGAATTCGATACCCTCGTACGGCGAATAGACTAGGCCAAGCTTGGGCGTGGTCACGCGATTGATATCATGATGGTCCTCATATCGAAGGGCCCCGATAATATGCAGCTTGTTTACGAAGCTGATGTCATTTGTTGGCGCCACCAGTGGCAAGGAGAGTTCGCCATAGCCGAACGCCACGTCCCGGCTTTCCGTGAGCGCTTCGGTCGTTCTCTCAACGCCACCGACTACGGCTCGTGAATCGATGGTCAGCTTGTTGGAGCGATATCCAACTCCGACTGCTAGCCTTGCCTCGCCGCCCGGCAAGGAGAATAGCGATCCTTCGGCGCTGAGTTCGACCGACTTCAGTTCGTTGCTGTATTTCGGCAGTGCGCGGTAGGTTTCATTGCCCGCCGTAAATACGCGTGTGACAACGTCGGTATCGCTCTTGCTGTACGTTCCGGACAAGCGGGCATTCCAACCCGATGGTAGTTCAATTTTCAGCGCCGGGGATACAGACCAGCTATCCGCTTTCGATTCAACGACACTTCCCTGCGCATAACAGCTCGACGCAACGACGGCGATCAAGCATCGCGACGTGGAGCGATGCATATAGTGACCGTCAAACTCAAAGCTGATCGCATCGGTAATGGCCTGACGCCCCGCCGTTACGAGACTGATCTGGTCCTGCGCGGGTATCAGGGTTGCGTCGGGAGCGACGTTGCCCGTGTAAGAACGCTGACGCGCAGTGATTTCGGAAGAATCCTGATAATCGGCCGCCAGCATGAAGCCTCCGCTCCGCCAGGATGAGCCTGCAACGATGTTATACTGCCGCGTAACCGCACCGCCATCGGTCGCCGCTCCCAGCCTTGCAGACGTGATGATGCTGTCGATGTCCCGGCGCAGGGTGATGTTGGCAACACCGGCAACGGCGTCCGATCCGTAGAGCGCCGATGCACCATCGGCGACGACGTCAATCCGCTCGATCGCAGCGAGCGGGATAGCCGAAATGTCGATTCCCTGGCTGATTGCATCGAAGGCGACCCGATGGCCATTTATCAATGTCAGCGATGCATCCGGCCCCAGACCACGCAAATTGAGTGCCGACGAACCGGACACGTTGGTGAACCCTCCTTGGCCGGACGCCGAAATGGTCGGATTCTGGCCCCCGGCGAAGTTCTGGGGCAGGTCGCGGATGATTTGCCCGAGATCGGTCTGGCCAGACTGTCTTGCGTCCTCGCGCGTGATCGAGGTGACGGGCGAAATGGACGGGGCTCCCCGAATGTGCGATCCTGTTACGACAATTTCGGCGCTGTCCTCACTCGAGCCAGAAGTGCTCGCCTCGGCGCTACTGGCTGGCGACAATTGCGTCACAGCCGGCGCCGGCACCACCATGAATGTGCGTGGACCCGTCGAACGGACCACAAGACCAGTTCCTACAAGAAGCTTCGAAAGGGCATCGCTTACCGACATGGAGCCCCGGACCTCGTTCGTGCGTAGACCCGTCGTGTAGCGCCGGGCCGCAACGATCTGGATATCCGCTTGTCGGCCAAGAGCGGCAATTCCCGCATCTGCCGCTTGCGCGGGAACATTGAAAGTTCGTGTCTGCGCGTTAGCGGGGGCAGGCATCACCGCTATTAATGCGGCGGAGGCTAGAAAAATGGCATTGCGACTTCCGGTCATCTAATTCCCCCTGACAGATCCGGATCAATACGATCCGATCAAGGAAAAGGAGACCTTGGCAAGACGATTCCTTATTCTGGTACGATCATTTTTTGCGTCAGTGCGGCAGAATCCGAATTTCGTTGGAATTTGCGATATCGACCGAACGCGAAAAACTGCCGGCAATTACGCGAGCAAAGCCCTCAGGATCATTGGTCTGAAAAACGCCGTCAATCCGTTCAGCCGCAAGGATCGGATCACCCAGCACAATCTGACGCCGATTGTAGCGGTTCATTTCTGCAATGGCCGCGTCAACGCGTGTACCGGCCAAATCGATCTTGCCCGATCGCCAGGCAAGCGCTCGTTCGATCACCTGTTCTTCCGACGATCGGCCATCTACCGAGCCATTGTTTCTGATCCGGATTTTCGAGCCTGCGGGCAATCGTACGCTTTTCGTTCTGGTTCCGACCGCCCACGCCTCTACCACGCCTTCGCTTACAAGAATTTCAGCGCCGTCGCCGCGGCGGCGTACCGAGAACGCCGTCCCAACTGCGCGCACGCGGACTTCGCCCGCTTCGACAATAAAGGGGCGCTGCGGGTCCTTGGTAACTTGAAACCATGCTTCGCCTTTTTCGATCTTGATCCGACGTTCGTTCTCCACAATCTTGACGTCGAGCTTGCTGTCGGTGTTTATCGCGGCGATCGAACCGTCGGTCAGAGCAACTCTGCGGGTTTCTCCAACGTCCGTTGCATAGCCCATATCCGAATTGAACAGATAGAGACTACCGACGACGGAGGCGGCGAGAGCTCCCCCCGTGCCGAGCAGAAATTTTCGCCGGTCAAACCGGCGAGCTGAGCCGCGAGGCTCGTCCTGCAATTCCGAGCGGTCCAAAGCGATCACCGTCCATAGTGCCTGCGCGTGAACAAGCGCGCCCTCGTGCTGCTCGTCTTCCCTCAACCACTTTCCAAGTTGCTCGTCATCTGCATTGCTCCAAATGCCGGTGTCCATCCGCGCAACCCATTCGGCTGCCATCTCATCGACTGATTTTCGTGCCGACTGGGTCATGCCCGTCCGCTCCCTTTCCCAAATCTTTTTAGCGCATCAGTGGCCAGTTCCTCCTCGCGCCGCCAAGCAGCGCGAAGCTGGCGCACACCCAGCTGAACGTCATTCTCTACGATCGACTCGGTCACCCCGAGCGTCGCTGCAATTTCGCGTTGCGACAGGCCGTCGAACTTTCTCATTTCCACGATTCGACGGCAGCGCTCGGGCAGTTCTTTAAGTAGTCCCTTGAGCCGATCCATCGCCAAAAGGCCCGAGACGGTCGCCTCAGGCGACGGCGCATCGTCGATAACGGTGTCGTGAATTGAGCCGACCGTATCGATCGGGACGACCTTTGCTCTCCTCCGCATCCGAACCATCAGATTTTTCGCCATTGCGAAGAAATATATGTCGGGCCGTTCGATATGATCGACAGTCTCGAGCATCGCAAACCGGCAGTAACAGTCCTGTATCAGCTCATCGATCTCTTCGGGAGACGCTCGCGAACCCCTAAGCCATGCGCGCACGAACGGCTCATGGGGAATGACTTTATGGGCTACCCACGTTGCGCGCGCTCGCAAGCGTTCATGGTTTGAAAGTCTTCTCGTATTGTATCTCCTGGCCGGCTTAGCAGATGACGCCATGTGATAAGAGACCCAAGCGTCAGTTTTCCTTTTTCAGGGCATGTGAATTAATTTCGTGCCGCATGCCCACGCACGAATCATCGAATTGGGCCACAGGGGCTGGTCGCTCGAGTCCGCCTAGCCGATCCGGGACGCTGATCGTTCATATAGCTCAACACGATCGTTTTCAGGTGAACGGATGATCATGAGATGATGGCAACTATCCACACTACGTCACCGAAGCCGGATACTGTTCACCCCCACCAATGGTTGCTCGAACTGAGCGTTGCCTTCATTCGATCTGAATTTATTGTCGAGGTCGTCAGGCATGATGCCACGCATAGCAAAAGCGGGTTAAGAATCTTCGGCGTTGCACTCGCATGTCGTAAAACCGGGCGATAGCCGCCGTCCATCATGCGATTTCTGGCAGGTCATGCCCGCCGATCATCGTCGAAAAACTGCGTCGCACTTTATACTGTCGGCTTTTTTGGCGAAGCTCGATTGCAGAGACCCATTGTTCTTCGAACTCTGCTGCGTTATTTTTTGAAGCTCTGCATATCCTTTGCCATCAGGAGTAAATGCGCAAGATATGCCTGCTGCGGGTCAATCGAATTCCTTACACCGCGCGACCATAACAAAGCGAGACGATACAATGGATGACGCCGCAATGAATTCAACGGCACAAATGACGATCAAGCCGCGCTACCAATTCAGCCTGCCCGTTTGTCCGAGCCCGCGTCGCAGAGCCTAAGGCACGAAATCTTGGTTCCTTGAAAAAAGTGCGTGGACGAAAAAATTGCGTTACCAATTATCGACCGCCGGATTGTCTTGGCCTCTTCGAACAATTGTAGCGAGGGCAGCCCCGCCTGGATGATCGACGATGACAACCTCAATGCCTGGTTCGTGCGGGAGGTGCTCCCTCTTGAGCGGACGTTGACGTCCTACCTTCGTCGCAACTGGAGGGTGCCTGAAGACGTGGCAGAGTTGAGGCAGGACATCTACGAGAGCATACTGATCGGCGCGCGCCGGACGCTGCCGTCGAACACACGTGCCTACGTCTATACAGTCGCGCGCAACCGCCTCATTAACCATGCCAAGCGCGCGCGGATCGTGCCAATCGAGGCAATCGCCGACCTCGACAGCGTCAACCGGGGCGCAGACTTCGGCCTGTTCGAGGCCGAGCGGACGCTGACCGCCCGCGATGAGTTGCGCCGCACTAGGGAAGGCATCGACAAGCTGCCACCCAAATGCCGTGAAGTGATCCTCCTGCAGAAGGTCGACGGCATGACCGACCGGGAGGCGGCCGAGCATCTCGGCATCGGGATCGAAACGGTCCGGCGCCAGATCAAGCTCGGGATGAAAGCTCTATTTGATCATATGGCGGGCGGCACGGGCAAGATCGTGCGTAAGGCCTATCCCCGTCGGAGCGACCATGAGGTGGTGCCATGAAGCGGCAGGAAGCGATCGAGGACCAGGCGCTCGACTGGCTTATCCGTCGCAACGGCGAGGACTGGAGCGAGGATGAGCGGGTCAAGCTGGACACGTGGCTCGAAGAATCCATGGCGCACAAGGCGGCGTTCTGGCGGGTCGATCATCTGTGGCAGCAGGCGGACCGGATCAAGGCGCTCGGCATCGATCCGCATTCCGAGATCAAAGGACCGCAACCCGCGCGTCTGCGGTGGCCGGCCGCGATCGCGGCGAGCCTCATCGCGGCCATCGGCATTGGTGGAATCTCGCTCGGCCTGAAGTTTGTTGATTCGCCGCCGACACGAACGCAACTGGCGCAGCCGGCACGCTTCGATACGCCAATCGGCGGCCGTCGCGTGGTCCCGCTCGTCGATGGCAGCAAGGTCGAACTCAATACGCAGACCGTCCTGCGGACCGCTGTCAACGAGACGAGGCGGGAAGTCTGGCTCGACTCCGGCGAGGCGTTCTTCGAGGTTGCGCACCGCGAGGGCGAGCCGTTCGTGATTCATGCCGGCCGCCAGACCATCACGGTCTTGGGCACGAAGTTCTCGGTCCGCCGAGATAGGGACCGGGTGATAGTCAATGTGCTCGAGGGCCGGGTCCGGGTCGATGATGGCGACGGTCAGATGGCGCATGCAGCGATCATCACCGCGGGCGACACGGCGATCTCACGCGGCATTTCCACGCTCATCGCTCCAAGATCTGAAGAGCGTGTCGAGAACGCGCTGGCGTGGCGTGATGGCATGCTGAGCTTCGACCAGGCACCGCTGAGTGACGTAGTCGCCGAATTCAACCGCTACAATCGCACCCGGCTAGTCGTTACAGATGCGCAGGCCAGCCATATCCCGATCGGCGGCAGTTTTCAGGCGTCCAGCGTCGATTCCTTCACCCGGCTTCTGCGCGATGCCTATGGTCTCAAAATTCAGCGCGATGGCCAGACGGTGATAATCTCAAGTCAGTAGCGTTACCAAAAAAACGCCTCAGGATTGTCTTGCGCTCCCAATGGGGCAGACAGGCTGCCCGGATAAGGGGGGTAAATGAACCGAGCATTCGCAGCGGCACTCGCGACCAGCACCTGCGTAGTCGCGCTAGCCACGCCAGCGGCAGCGCAGACCCGCGAATATAACATTCCAGCCGGCTCACTGAAATCAGCGCTCGATACCTATGTCCGACAGTCCGGGCGCCAAATTGTTTATCGTGCCGATCAGGTTCGTTCCGCGCGCTCTCACGGCGCTCGCGGCAAACAGTCGGCAGAAGCCGCGCTCGCGGCTATCCTTGCGGGCAGCGGTTTCACCACTCGGGTCGACGGCAACCTTGTCGCGATCGTTCGGGGGGGAAACGCGGAAGCCGCTAGCTCGGCGGCCTCGCGGAAGGATGTGCCCGCTGCTGGCGCCGCGACCGAAGCCGAGAATGCGGGGGACATCATCGTGACCGGATCGCGACTGAAGCGCACGCGCCCCGACGATGGCGCGTCCCCCGTGACGACGATTTCACGCGAGAAGATCGATCGCGCGGGTGCGACGGGGGTCGGCGAAATCACGCGCAACTTGACTGCTACGAGCTTCACCACGGACGAGGAGTTCCAGCAAGGCGCCGGCCAGGCCGTCCAACTGCGCGGGCTCGGGCTCGGGTCGACGCTTGTGTTAATCAACGGGCGGCGCACGGTCACCTCGGCGCTGACCAATTCCAACAATTTCTTCGACCTCAACACCATCCCTCTCGCGGCCGTCGAAAGGATCGAGTTGCTGTCGGATTCGGCGTCGGCCGTCTACGGTGCCGACGCAACCGGCGGCGTGGTCAATGTGGTACTGAGCAGGGCCGTCGAGCGACCAACGCTGGATTTCTATTATGGCGGCGCGGATGGCGGTGCGACCGAGAAGAGAGCGTCGTTTTCGATGGGAACGTCCGGCCCGGACTTTCGCGCGTCGCTCGCTCTTGACTATTTCAAGCGCGAGAACCTGCCGGGGAGGGAGCGAGATCTGTTCGCCAACCGGGACTATCGCCGTTTCGGGGGGCGGGACCAGAGCTCGCTGATCGCCAATCCCGGCAATATCTGCACGGTCAGCGGGGCGAACCTGCCTGGTCTGTCAGCACCATGTGCCGCCGTACCGGCGGGCAGCATCGGCATCGGCCTGACTCCGGCGTCGTTCGCGGCGACGGCGGGACAGCAGAACCGGACGAGCAGCTATAATAATCTGTCGGTGGTGCCGGAAAGCGAACGGAAGAGCGCCGTCGGCCTTCTGGAATGGGACGTCGCGTCGGATGTGACGCTGTTTGCGGAGATGATGTATTCGGACCGGCGTGACCGAAGCTCGCAGCCGCCGCCCCAGCTTTCCAATGTCACTGTGCCCGCAAGCAACCCGTTCAACCCGTTCGGAGTGGCGGTAACGGCGAATTTCCTCCTCGCCTCACTGTCTGACCAGAGCATCGATTTTAGCAGCGAGTCTCTCCGATTGGTAACGGGCGCGCGCGGAAAGCTTGGAGCGTGGGATTGGGAACTGGCCGGCCTACGTTTCCGCGATCGCGGCAATCAGGATTACGGGCAGTTGCTGGACGGCGCCGCGGTGAACGCAGCGCTGGCATCGGCATCGCCGGAAATGGCCCTGAATGTGTTTCAGGACGGCCCCGGCGGCAGCGACGCGCTTGTCCGTTCGCTGCTGAATCCGACGCCGCGGCTGCTAATCGCGCGGTCCAAGGCCGACCAGATCGATGGTTTCGTGCGGGGGCCGCTGCTCGACCTGCCGGCCGGCGCGGTGCAAGCGGTAATCGGCGGCGAGTGGCGAAGGGAGAGCGTTAATTATGACTTCTCGGCCATCAATTATTCCATTCCATCGGATCGCAATGGACGGGAAAGCCATGCCGCATTTGCCGAGATTCAAATCCCCTTGCTCGCGGGCGATGCCTCGAAAGGAGATGCGGGCCGGCTGACGCTTTCGAGCGCGGGACGCTATGATCACTACAGCGATTTTGGCGGCACCTGGAATCCGCAGGTCGGCATCGTCTGGCAGGCGACGCCCTATCTGATGCTGAGGGGTTCCTATGGAACGGCCTTCCAGGCGCCGTCGCTCTACAATCTCTATCTCGCCGAGACCTCGTTCTCGACCCAAACCGTCGATCCCAGCCGCAACAACCAGACCGTCCCGATTCTCTCGCGGGGCGGCGGCAATCCCAACCTGAAGCCGCAGACGGCGGAGTCGTGGACGATCGGCTTCGTCCTGGCGCCGCAGCGCTCGAACCTACGCGTCAGGGGATCGTTCTGGCAGATCGTGCAGGAGGATCGGTTCCAGAGGTTGGCAGCGCCCGTCATCCTCGCCAACGAATCCTCCTTCTCCGACTATATCGTGCGCGACGCCCCCACGCCGGCCGACATCGCCGCCGGGCTTCCCGGAGTGCTGCGCGAAGTGCGCTCAGTCACGCTCAATTTCGGGCGGCTGAAGACCAACGGCTTTGACGCCGACGTGGCGATGTCGTGGGACACCGACCTCGGCCGCTTGTCGGCGGATGTCGCAGGAACGCTCGTCACCACCTATCGCACGGCGGACGTGCCCGGCGGCGCGCCGGTCGACCGCGTCGGCATCGCCAACACCAACGGGACGATCCCCCGGTTCAAGGCGACGGCGACCGGCGTCTGGGACCCGGGGCCTTTCGGCCTGACCGTCACCGGCCGCTATATCAGCGGATATGACGATACAACCGCCGATATCCGCAACGGGCTGCGCGTTCCAAGCCAGATATTCGTCGATGCGCAAGTTTCGGTTCACCTCGGTGAACTGATCGGCGGCTCGTGGGCGGAAAATAGCGAGCTGCGCTTCGGCGCGAAGAACCTGTTCAACCGCACCCCGGATTATTCCGGCGTATGGGGTATCGGCTATGATCCCAGCATCGCCGATCTCAGGGAACGGTTCCTCTATGTCGGCCTGTCGAAGGCCTTTTGAGGCCGCGATACTCGCCGACGCTCTCCAGATCTTCTCTCACGCCGATAGCGGCGCTTCCCGCATGAGGAACCTTCAATGACATCGGCCATGATACGATTCTTGTCAGCGATCGCGGCGATCATGATGTGCGCATCCGCCGTCGCTGCCCAATCGACACGGGGGACGAAATCCTATGACGTCGATCTGATGCTGAGGAACGAGGACATCGGGCGCGTCGAGTTCGATCCGCTGGGTCGTTACATCCTGTTCGACTATCAGCCGCGCTACGACCGTTCTCCGGATTTCGGCAAAGGCTGGTGGGGCCCCTTCGGCGGGCAAACCGCGAAGCTCTACATAGCCGATCTCGACCGGCCTGGCGCGGCGCGACCATTATTCGCCCAGGATGAGGGTGCCGGATACAGCCTTCGCTCGATATCCCCGGATGGCAGCGTTATCGTCTATATGAAGGCATCGGCGAACGCAGTCACCTATGGTCTGTACCGTCAGGGCGGAAAGGGTCCGGTTGAGATTGGCCTGACGCCGGATATCCGCTGGACGCTCACCTATGCCGATCCTGTGTGGATCTCGAATCATGAGTTCGTTCTCCCGGTTATGGCGCCAGGCCGGTTGCCGGCGCTGTTCGAGTCGCATGCTGAAGCCTTCGACCGGCTCGCCGAGGCGTGGCGCGATCAGCGCGCCGGCGAACGAGTAACCGCCAGCATCGTCGGGAGCGGTCGGCACGCGGCCACGCCATCACGGGAGACAATCGGAAGGCTGGTCGTGGTCGACAGCCTCACAGGCAAGTCTCGCACGCTGGCTGACGGCAATTTTCTCGCATGGTCGCTGTCGCCCGATCGGCATCATCTCGCTGCTGTCGAGGCTAGCCCGCTTGTGCCCGACCCGGCAGTGCCGCTCGATCACCAGGCGCCTTATTGGCGGGCCCAGAAGGCGATCCGCATATTCGACCTGCGCACGGGCACGCAAAGCGTGGTGGACTGCGACGAGTGCGACACCGCGACGACCACGCTGGAATGGTCATCCACTGGAAAACGGTTGGCCTTCTTCGCGCGCGCCCGGAAAGCAAGCTGGCGGGACGCCCGACTATGGGCATATGAGGTCATGCGAGACACCGCAGCGCCGATCGATGCGCAGGGCATGCGCGTCGATCTCAACCTACCCGGATATCCGCTCAGGCCGAGCATCCGTTGGCTGGGCGACCAATTGCTCGTCCTGGGCCGATCAGGCAGGCAGGCATCTTGGCACCTGATGCGCGACGGACGGGCGCCCCTCGATCTGGCCGAATCCTTCGGCGATGCGATGACGATCGTCGGCTCCGGCAAAGGCCTCCTCTGGGTGCAAGCCAACGGAAAACTCTGGTCGATGACGGCAGACGGCCGGAAGGCGGCCATCGATGCGATGGCGGAAACCGGCTCCTTCGGGGCATGGCAGGCGCCGGGGCGATTCACCCGGCGCGTTATAGGGCGTGGCGAAGGAGAGGCGGCGGTCATCGCTACATCCACGGGGTCGAATGCGGAACAGATGCTGCTGGCTTGGGGGGCAACCCCGCGGGACCGTTTCGTGCTGCGGGCGCCCTCAATCGACGCGAAGGCGGTTGCAGTGTCCGTCGATCGCCGCAAGGCCGTTTTCCGGGGAAACCCCGGCAATGTCGGCACGCTGACTATCGTTGATGCGGCGGGCGGCTCACGCGTAGTGATGAGGATCAACGAGCATCTGCGCGGCGTGGCACCCGGCCGTCCGGTGCGGCTGGATTATCGCGGTCCCGACGGTGAGCCGCTGGTAGCCTGGTTGCTCTTGCCTGCGGGCCATGCTCCGGGCAAGCCGTTGCCGACCGTGGTCGATGTCTATGCAGGTACGGGCAACCGGCAGCGTTGGTCAGGCCCGGAAATCTGGGAAACCAGCGAGTTGAACGGCCAGTTACTGGCAGCTCGAGGCTATGCCGTGCTCTATCCGAGCCTTCCTTACGATGAGGAGGCGACGAGACGCGAACCGATGGAAAAACTGGGCGGCCTTGTGCTGGCAGCCGTCGATGCAGCTGTCAGCGCGGGATATTCTGATCCATCGCGCCTTGCGATCCAGGGCCAGAGCTTCGGCGGCTATACGACGATGTCGGTGATCACCCAGACGGACCGTTTCAAGGCGGCGGTCGCTCAGGCCGGCCTATACGATCTAATCAGCCTCTATGGCGAACTGCAGCCGATCAACCGGATGCAGGCCGAGTTCGACGGCCCGGACCTATATTTTGCGAGCGGCGTCGAAACCGGCCAGCCGCGCTTGGGCGCCACGCCTTGGCAAGACCCCGAAGCCTATCTGCGCAACAGTCCGCTGATGCGTGTCGAACGCATCGTAACGCCCGTGATGATCGTCAGCGGCGACAAGGATTTCGTGCCGATGGCCCAAGCGGAGGAAATGTTCACGGCCCTCTTTCGGTTGAACAAGGACAGCGTGCTGCTTCGCTATTGGGGCGAGGGGCATGTGCTGTCGAGCCCAGCGAACATCAACGACAAGGTAGCGCGCGTCCTTGCATGGTATGACGAGAAGCTCGGTATGCCAAACGGGTCGCAGGCGCCGATAGCCTCGACGAACGAAAGCCCTACAATTGTGGTTCAATGATAAGCACCGAGCATCACCGCGAGCCCTACACCAGCTCCTCCAACGTCGACCGAAGCGGCAGAGAATAGAAAGAACGCTTCGACAAAAGCGAGAACGCGAAACATCCGATCGGGCCAAGTATTTACTCGTCACTCTGCTGAGGAGGGACAACTTGCACCGTGCATCTTACGATTCGTTTTGTCTTGGCAGCGGTCTTCTCGCAATTGGCGATTGTTTCACGATTCTGGTGTCGCATCACCGCTGCATCGGAAATCGCCCGCCAAGCCTCGGGGCTCCCGACGCGGAGCAGGCGCACGCCAGCTTCCCATATGGTCGGCTCCCCAAGCGCGCGTGTCGCGATCTTCTCGGGCATATGCCAGCTTTCAGGAAAAGCGCGGGCAATAGGACCGGGAACAACCGCCCATAGCAGGCATCCAGCCAGAACGCCTCCGCCGCCGGTCCACGCCAGCCATTCCCGCTGCTCATGCGCGGATTTCGCCGACGCCATCATTCGCCCAAGTTCGCGCACCGCGTGGTCATATCTATTCTCCGCCGCGGCGATCTGCTCCCGGTCGGACTGGCGCGCTTTCCGTGCGGCTTGGTCCATCCGTTGCCCCATGGTTTCCGGGGTCATTTCCATCGCGGGTTTTGCGGCGATGGCGGCCAGCGTCTTCGCTGCCGTGTCGAGGTGCTGCGCCATCTCGCCGAGCGTTGAGCTATAATCCGGTATATCGATATTGGCCTTTTCGGTCGCGAGGTTCTCGACCGCGCGGCGCATGAGTGCGATTTCGCCTTCAAGCCGTAAGAACGCCGCCGTCGCGGGATCGGTTGACTCAACTGCCCGAACGTCATTCGTCATCATCCTTCTCCTACATGCCTATTCCGATGCCGCGCGATCGGCTGCGGCCAAATCCTGCAATCTCGGCCAGTTCCTGTCCGATGGGGCGCACCGAGCGCGCATCGATACCTAGAGAGGCCCTGCGGGCTCTGAGGAGCGATTCGACCTGCACATCGCGCTCAAGGCTTTTCGCCATTGCGCTCATCTGGCCACTGACCTTGCGCGCCGCCTCATGCTCGGCATTCCGGCTGAGCGATGTGCGCTGCTGTTGCAGCCGCTGCCAGGTCTCGGTGAACCGGTCGGCGCGTTTGGCGGGATCGATGCGGATTTCCGCTTCGAGTTGCATCGCGCGGACCGCGGCCTGCGTGTTTCCTTGTGCCGCCGGACGAACCAGCTCAGGCTGACGCTCGAACGCCGCCGCCAGATCGGCGCGGGCGTGCGGCCGGATCGCATCGAGCTCGCTCCCGGCCTTGTCGAGCGCGTTGCGCTGGTGCGCGAGTGTCGGGAAGCCTTTTGCCGCCATGCGGTCGATGTCGGCCTGCGCGCGGGCGTAGCGTTCGACCGCACGCTTCGTGTCACTCGTTCGAGATGCCTCACGGGGTTCCAGGCTGGCCCGCTTCACGGTTGGGCTAAATCCGGCGAAGATGCTGCGCGCCTTTTCCGGAGCTTTGCGCACGATCTCGGCGACAAGCTCGCGGACTGTGATGCCGCGACGCTCGGCGAACGCGCGCGTCGGATCGGTGCGCGCATAATCGCTCGCCATATCCTTCGGCCGGTCGCGCGACAGGGTGCGCACCAGCTTGCCGCGATCGGCAAAGTCATCGCGACCATAATGCAGAGCCAGGCCGTCGCGATGGCGTGACATCGCGACATAGGCGCCGTGGCTATCCATGCCGGGCGTGGCGAGCACATGCGTGCGATCGACCGTCATGCCCTGTGCCTTGTGGATCGTGGCCGCATAACCATGATCGAGATCGCGATAATCTTTGGTGTCGAACGCGACGCTGCGACCGTCGTCGGTGCGCACGGCCATACGCTGTTCGCTGACGCGCTCGATGGTGCCGAGCGTGCCGTTCTTCACCGCCAGGCTGCGCTCATTGCGCAGGAACATGATACGATCGCCCGATGCGAACGCCCGATCGCCGCGCTCCACCTTGAAACTGACGTCTTCGCCAAGATCGCCGCCCACCCGCATGCGGTCGCGCGCTGCGTCGTTCAACTCGCGCACCTCGGCATTGGTATGGGTGAGGAAGATCCGGCTGGCGTTCGGATCGATCTTCCGGTCGCGATCCCAATATTCTACGAGCTGCGCGCGCGCCGCTTCCCGCGTCTCGGCGGCGCGCACCATACCCGCCTCGTCATAGGCGCGGATCGCATCGCCGGTGCGGCCCGTGGCAAGCTCGCGCGTCGCCTCGCGCTGCCAGCCTTCATGCTGGCGCCGAACTTCGCCGATCTCGACGCCGCCATGCCGCTCGTGAAGCGAGCGGAACGCGGCGCCCGCTCCGATTGATTGCAACTGCTGCGGGTCGCCAACGAGTACGACCTTGGCGCCGGCATCGCCAGCGTGCGACAGCACGCGCTCCATCTGGCGCGTGCCGACCATTCCGGCCTCGTCGATGACAAGCACGTCGCGCGCCGTAAGCAGATCGCGGCCGTGCGACCAGCCATGTTCGAGGCTGGCGATCGTGCGCGAGCCAATGCCCGAGCCGTTCTCCAGCCCCTCGGCAGCAATGCCCGACAGTGCCGCACCGCGCACGTTCAGTCCGGAACTCTCCCAAGCGTCGCGCGCGGCGCCGAGCATCGCGCTCTTGCCAGTTCCGGCATAGCCAACAACGATGCTGAGATCCCGCCGATCGGTCACATGGTCGAACGCGGCGCGTTGCTCACCCGTCAGATGCAAACCGCGGGCCGATGCGCGCGCCAGCGCGATGTCTCGATCGGTGTCCGCGACGCGGCGCCCATCGCGCTGCGCCATAGCTTCGGCGGCAAGGTGCAGTCGCTGCTCCGTCTCGATCATATCGCGCGACGTGAACCGATCCTCGCCGCGTCCGTCTTTCCCGAGTTCGATCAGATCGGGCGATGCGCGCACCGCGCCCAGCACGGCGTCATATTGTTCGCGCCCGTCGCTGTGGCGATGCGCGAACATCGCGAGATCGCGGCTGGTAAATGTGGCTTGCCCGTGGGTGATCGCGTCGAGCGCGAGACGCGGATTGGCGACAATGCGCTCGCCGTTGCGATAGGCAATATCGCGATGTTCTTCGAGCCGTTCGGCTTCAAGGCCGCGACCCTCCATGCGCGATGCGGCGGGGCCGATCTTGTCCTGCGGCTCAAGTGCAATGCCCTGCGCCTCGAGGCTGCGATGATCGATACGTGCATCGATATCGAGTTCGGCAAGGCGCTCGTTCACATGGTCAGCCCATCGCTCGCGCCATTGCTCGACAAGTTCGGTGCGGTTCCAGTCGCGGATCTTCGCGCCGAACCCCGCTTCGCCATCGTCGCCGACGACGATCTCGCGCATCGTCAGCATGACATGCGCGTGGGGTTTGGCGAGCCCGTCGGCGCCGATGTCCCAATGCACATTGAGGTCGGCGACCATGCCTTGATCGACAAACTCGCGTTGCACAAAATCGCGCGCCAGCTCGATGCCTTGGCTCTGGTTCATCTCGCGCGGGATCGCAAACTCGACCTCGCGGGATAGCTGCGCGTCCTTGCGCTTCTCGAACGCTTCGACGTCATTCCACAGGCGTTCGCGGTCGCGCCATTTGTCGGGCGCGTTCTCGGGCAGCAGCACTTCGCTGTGCACGACGCCGGACTTGTTGGTGAAGTCATGCGCGCGGTCGAGCCGCTCGTCGTGCAGCCGCTCGGCGGAGCGATAGGCGGCAGCCGCGACAGCGCTGCGGCCCGCCGCGCGGCTGATGACTTTGACCGAGAGATGGAAGATCGCCATGACGGCCATCCATCTACACTTCAAAAGCCACGTCGGCACGACGTATAAGCGCGCCCTTCCCGAATAAAATCCGGTCAGGGACTAGGCGGTGTCACTGCGTCCCGGCGACTCTACTGCATCACCGGCGCCCTTCTATTATCATGGCTGCATTGTCACTCAATGGAGACTTTGCCATGCGTAAACCACGGGATTTTGATTCGGAACTGCAAGCGCTCGCCGACAAGGCAAAGCTACTCAAGGAACGCCGTGTTCGCCAACTCGGCGAACTCGTCATTGCTTGCCGAGCCGATGCGCTCGATGCCGAGATGCTCGCTGGGGCATTGCTCAGCGCGGTGGCCACGAAGGATGGACAAGCGAAGGAGGGCTGGCGTCGTGCGGGTGCTGCCTTCTTTCAGCGCTCGGTCCGCAAGTCTGCGCCGCGATCTGGTCGCGGCGACGAAGGCGCTGTGCCGGGCGATGGCAATGCGGCATCGGCTTGACGCTGCGAGAGCGCGAAGTGGCATGCGCGAGTGGCAGATCCAGCGACGCGAGCGGACCCGCCAGCTTATCGAGTTGGGCGGCCTTGTGGTCAAGTCCGGGCTCGTCGACCTAACCGACGACGACCGAGCCACAATCTACGGCTCGTTTCTTGGGATAGCAGATAAGTTGCGGAGCGACGATGGCGCCCATGCCTCCGCGCTCTGGCGAAGGCGCGGCAAGCGGGCATTCGCCGCTGACGCGTTGCCTGACTCCGAATCGTCCGTCATAGACGCGCCATGATGCGGGAACTGACAGACGCCATCCGCCAGGTCGTAGAGCGCACGCCGCGGTGGATACGGCGCGATCTCGACAGCAAAGGCGGGCCGCATGACTCGGTGCTCAAGAAGCACTCGCCGCGATGATTGTCAGCGCGTTGGATCAAGAGAACAACTGATCGAGTTGTTTCATGGTGAGGTATCCAGGAGAGCCGGTTTGACTAAAGACTCCACTCGATCACGTCCATTTTGTTTCGCAAGGTAAAGAAGCCTGTCGGCCGCGGATAGCAACGGATCGATAGGGCCGCCGACTGCTGGGCTAACAATGATGAGGCCAATGCTGACGGTCGCCACAAGCGGTTGATGCTCGTCGAGCATGATTGGTTCGGACGCAACGGACCGAATGCGCTCGGCAACCATCATCGCCTCTTTTTGGCTGCAACCGGCAATCATGATCGCGAATTCCTCGCCGCCCATGCGCCCCAATATGTCTTGCGGTCGAAGGCAGTCCCTCGCACGATCGGCAAAGGTCGTCAGCACTTGGTCGCCGGCGGCGTGCCCGAACCGGTCGTTGATCGACTTGAATTGGTCGAGATCGACCATCATGATCGCGACGGATTGGTCGATCTCTCGCAGCATTCGTTCCGAATTCTCGATGAAGGCGTTTCGGTTGGCGACGCCCGTCAGTGGATCGTGCATCGCAAGATGCCGCATTCGGTCAAGCAGTTCTTTCCGGTTTTGCATCACGCTCGCCAGCATGACGGGCGCCAGTGCAATGAGTGCGGCACCCAGCCGCACGGACACCAGCGCCATTTCGCTCTCTGCCTGCAAGGGGCCTGGAATATACCCGCCCGAAATAATGCCGAGCGTCCAGATGCCGAAGACCAGTGTCAGGAGCGAGGTCATGAAGATCGGGTAGGCCAGACTGCACCACAACAGAGCGGGCACCGGAAAGGCAATCGCGCCGGGGCCTCCGATCAGCACGGCCGCTGCGCCCGAAAGTATGAAGAAAACAAAGGGAAGCGTGCGCACCGGTTTACCCGATGGTCGGAGACTCCATCCGTTGGAAAGCAGCGATGACAGCGGCGGAGCGACAAGAATAGCCGGGAGCAGCAGCACATAGTTGGCGAATTCGGTCGCGAACCAGAACGACCAGCCATTGAGGACGCCTCGTCCAAATAGCACTGGATTCGCGATCCCGCCGACAAGACCGGCAATTGCCCCGGCCACGGCGGATGCCATCACCAGATAGAGCATCGCATTGGGGTGTCGAAGCCGGCGCATATCGGATGGCAACCGAGTGAAGATCAGATATGCGCCCGCAATGCCGAGCAGATTGGCAGTGTTGAGAATGAGCGTCTTTAACAGAGTAGACCCGGTCAGCAGATCGGCCAGCATGAAGGCGCAAGCGCCAGTCAGCCATCCTCCTGAGCTTGCCGTGCGCGGCATGCGAAGCATAAGCCCCAGCATGACGGCATTTGCTGGCCACACCGTCGCTAGAAAGCCGACGGGCCGCGTCAAGATGCCGAACAGGCATGCCGTAAAGATGGCGATCCAAAATGTCGCCAGGGCTCCGGCCGGAGAGGCGGGCAAGTGCTTGAGGTCTGCTCCTAAGCGATTGAAGGTGGACACCGGCAGCGGCTTCCCATGTTGAAATCCGCACCGTCTGGTCAACTACGATCATCAGCACGGTGGACCGGGAGAAATGTGGCTGTTCAACCTTACCATAATGTTTGCGCGACGGCATTCCATGAATGGGAGGGGGTGCCCTCTACTGCAAAAGGCTCCCGTCGGCTGGGCGCGCACAGTTTCAGCGCGCGTCCCCGATTGGCATGATATCGCCCAATTCCGTTTCGTCTCTTAGGGTGCTGGCGATCATGGCATCATGTTCGGCAAAGACACGTTCGATATCCTCTCGCTTCTCAAATAGAAGCTTGGCCACGCCCGCCGTCATACCGCCTTCTTCGCCGACACGACCAAGAACATCGGCAAGGTCTGCAAGGGGCGCTTTCTCCGGGCCGGCGTGAAGCATGCCCTTGCCATCCCGATAAGCAGCGGACGGCATCCGAACTGCGATGACCGCATCGTCTGCTGCAATGGTTAACCAGATATTGATTTCCAGACCGGTTTGCGACGAGCCGATAGCAGCCCGGCCTGCTCCACTCTCCATCAGCGCGCGCTAATCTATCGGGCTCTGGGATCTGCCCATGTCGTCTCCGCTTCAAGGGTGGTGCGGCAAGCGGTGCATCGATCCCCTAACCGTAAATGGCGAATCGGATCATCTCCCACCGCCATTCGAGCGACAGTCGTTTCACCATGAGCGCGAAGCGAATGCGCGAGGCCAGCGACGGATATTCCTCGTCGAGGATCGCATAGCAGGCTTGCTTGCGGCGGCGTTCGACTTCGGCGCGGCCGATGCCGAGGTACGGGGCGATTTCCTCATACGGTCGGCCATGATGATGGAAGAGAACCCAGACCTGCTGCGACAGTTCGGGTTGGTCGAGCAGTCGCTCCGGAACCTGTATCGTGTCGGCTACCGTCATCTGCCTTTCCACCGGCAAGGGACGCCGCCGTCGACGATACTCGGAATAGCCATGCGGGTAGCGATGATCGGGAACAAGGGGTCGGCCAGCCATTCGTCGAACGATTGCCAGCCGGCGCCGCGGAGCGCGTCGTTGACGCGCCACAGTTGGTCGCGCCGACGTCGGCGCCACGGTCCAACGAAGCGCCATTGATCGACCGTGGCGACGCCGGCCCGGCGCGACCGCGCCACCGCTTTACGCAACGCCTTCGGCAATTGCGCGAGGATGAACGCGGCGGCGGCCTCCTGATCGTCGGCGATACCGGCAATCGGATCGGGCCATAGAATGTCGCCCGGAGAGCCACTCTCGGCGAAGGCGGTCGCGAGTGCTTGCCTATAGCGTTGTTGCAGGCGCGCCTGCAAGGCGGCGGTCGCCGGCCCGACGCCGGGCACCGAGTCCTTATAGCAGACGTGCGCCCACACGATCGCGCGCGCATCCATGAGACAGCTATTGATGGTGTCGCGATTGGCCCCAAGTTCCTCCGCTATCGCGCCGATTTCGACACCGTAGAAGTTATGGAGCAGGAACAGCGTGCGCGGGAGTGCGGGCACCCGTTCTATCGCGGCGCAGCGCTGACGATCGAGGCCGGACATGATCAGCGCCCCCGTTCGCATGGGGTTAAATGGTGCGTCGCGCGAAGCGCCGTACAGGCGGTTGCCCATTCCCCCGACCATTGCGCTGCGACCGCCGCGCGGCATCGCGCGAGCGCCTGCACCATATGATAATCGACGGTTGTGATGCCGATGCCAAGTTGCGCGGCAATCTCCTTGTAGCTCATCCGCCGCACCCGACGCATCAAGAAGACGCGCCGCGTCTTGGGCGGCATGGTGCGAACGGTCTGCCGATAGACGCGGAACAGGTCGATTGCCTCGATCCGCCATGTCTGCTCGGCTTGTGACACCGCATCGCGTTCCTCGTCGAGCGGATAGAAGGCGGTTGGGCCGCATGTCTTCTGGCGCGCGCGGTCGATCAGCAAATTGCGTGCGATCCGGGTCAGATAGGCTTGAGGACATTCGGTCCGCTCGAGGGCTCCGCTGCGCAGCAGCCGTGCAAAGGCTTCCTGCGTCAGATCGGGCGCTGCGTCGCGCCCGGCCCTTCGTCTGAAATATACATGTATCCGCTCGCGCTCGTCCCGATAGAAGGCGTCGAAGGCGGCGGTCGAAACCGGCGCGGTCATGACCGCGCCCCCTTGCGCTGGCGCGTGGGCAAGGGCGCATCGCGCGAGGCGCGACAGAGGGTGATGCCCGCTTCGATGCGGTCGAGGATGAAGGTGTCGCGTTCGACCTTGGCGACGCGGATGTCGGCCTTGGAGTAAAATTCAAGGCCGACCGCGCAGCGATTGCCGAGCTCGCTGCCGATGACATCGCGGGCGCGGGTCCAGCTTTCCGCTTCCTTGAACAGCGGATGATTGACGACGATCCAGAACTCATAATCGGAAAAATTGATCGCATCGTCGTCTTCGTACCAATTCTTCCGCGCATAGGGGCCGATGAGGATGATCCGGCGAATCTCGCCCGGCTCGGGCGCCTGCACGCGGGTTGGATCGAAGCAGGCGCGCAGGATGCGCGTGATGCGCTCGACCTCCTGCTGCTTGCGGCGGATCAGGTGGCCGACGCGCGCCATCACGACTTCGCGCGCGTAAACGTCGTTCGGGGGATTCATTTGCAGCTCGCACACCAGCGGTCCGCGCAGCACGCGCGGATGTGCAAGCGGTGTCCGCTGTTGCCGACCTAGCGGCTTACAGCAACTGCCCGACCGTGATGGCCGAACCTGCATGATGCCTGGCAGGGTAATCCTGAAGGATGGCCGCCAGTTACTCCATCCCGTGGGCGGGATCATGCCAGAATCAGGGAGCTCCGACAAGACGCCGAGCGGGTCGGGCTAATCGCGCGCGGCGGCCTCCAACGCGGTGATGCGTTCGGAGCGGACATGGTGGGCGACGCGGCCAAGGCCCTCAACGCGCCCTGTACAAGCAGCTATCGCACCTCGTTATGCGAAAGGGCGACAAGGCCATCGCCCTGCCGCCCTTTCGTGTTTCGGCTACGCCGGGCGTAAATTAGATCTGCGGAGTAGGGGCGGGCTCTTCGCTGGGAGCGGGCGCAGGCTCGTCCGTCGGTGCGGGAGCGGGTTCTTCCGCGGGCTTGGGTGCCGGGGCGGGCTCGGTGGTCGGTTCGGGAGCCGGTGCAGGCTCTTCCGTCGGCGCGGGGGTTCCGGTTTCCTGAGCAACAACCGCCAGCGGCGAAACAAGGAAGCTCACCGCCACGGCGGACGCAATCGCAATCTTACGCATGATATCTCCTAGCTATTGAGCGATGGGGCTGAAATGGAACCCCTCGATCGCACCAAGCCTGCAACTTTCCGCAGGCTAGGGGTCGCAACGTGTCCCGTTCCCGGATCGTTGCAGGAGGCCGGCAATCGCCTGCGCATAGTGAGGCAGATGCATAGATTTGCGCGGCGAACCGTTCACGCCAAAAGGTCCCGCCGGTTACGGCGAGGCACGTTTTGGGCGCACCATCGTCCCACGCTCGGTTTGAGCGACAGACCGCCCGACGTTCGCAACCGCCGCAAAGTTGCATGGCGGGAGCCATTTCTACGCGCGTGTCGAGTTGACTCCGTTGCGGGCCTCTATTTCCAAAATCGCGATCCGTTCGGAACAAACTTGATGAATGACGCGGCCCAATTCCTCGACGCGCTCGCCGAGCCAAGACAATTCCTCCGAACTGATCTTGTAGTGTTTTGAGTACCTGGCCTTCGTATAGGCCTCTTTCAATTTCTGGAACATCGCCCGCTCGCGGCGATTGGTCTCCGGCCAGACGCCATATAGGCGCCGGTCGAGGCCTTCCGCCAGCGAGCGGAGGAAAGCAATATTGTGATTGTAGGGCGTGTAGAAGGTCAGCGTGAGCAGCAGTCCCTGATAGAGCCGTTCCGTAGCTTGGTGTAGATCGAAAGCCGCCTTCTTGAGCTTTCCGCGTGCTTGCGCGTCTTTGAATCCCTCATAGAAATCTACCGAGCCTGCAATTTCTTCCTCAAAGTACCCTTTCGCAACCGCCAGAGCCTGTTGAGGCGTCTTGGGACGCGGTGTCGCCAGTTCGCTGCTGTCAGTTTCGTAGAGCGCGATGCCATCCTTAGCGACCTCCATGAAAAAGACGCGGCCATGCGCGAGCCCATCGTTCACCTCATGCAGCGAATGGACGATGAAATTGACTGGCGTGCGTAGCGTTTTCTCGATCGTATAGGCACGGATCAGCCGTTCCTCGGTCTTCGCCCAATAGGCGGCGCGGTCGGTGAGCTCCTTCTGGCTGACGATTACGAGAATGTCGTAATCGGACTTATACTGGTTCGCCGACAGCGGCGCATCGACCCAATCGCCGCGCGCGTGCGACCCAAACAATATGATTTTCAGGATACGGGCGCCCTTGCGGCGCCCGGTCGCATTCTCGGTCGCCTCGCGGAACTCGTCGAAAATGATCTCGACGATGCGCTCAAGTTCGCGCTGCTTGGCCGCAGGAAGATGGTCGACGTCGGTACGCATGGGTGCCAGAATCTTCGGGCAATGCCCGTCACTTGGCAAGGACAGAATGCCCGGCGCTTTGCGCCGGGCAAAAAAATGGAGAAACGAAACCGCTCCTCCATGAAGATTGCTGCTTGCAGTTCAGGCGGCTCGGCGCATTTCCGGTTCGGCGTCAATTTCCGCCGGAACCAGAAGCGGCGCGATGCGCTCGCTCCGTTCGACACAGCCGATACCGCCGCGTTCCGTATAACCGCGGTCCGTCACAGCGATGATCGAACCGTTCCACGATGTTGTCACGCCCATCAAGCGGCCGATTTCGGCGTCTGTCGCCGGCGCAACCCGCAAGGCCCATCCGACGTTCAGTTCCGCCGGAGCATCGGGGACCGGCACGGTCGTCTTGGTGAGGGGAATGGAGCGGCTTGCCGGTGTGCGGCAGTCGGCAACAATTTTCGCCCACTCTTCCAGGGGCGGCGGCGGCGGAATTGCCTGTGCCGTATTTGCCGCGAGGATGGCGCAACAAACGAAAAGTTCTATCATGCGGCGCTGCTTCATTCGGGCCCTCCTGGGCGGTCGATCCCTAAATCCATCGATTCGCTCACTTTATCAGAACAGTCCATTGCCGCATTGCAGTTTGTCAGAGTCTCTTCGAATCGAACAGGAACAGTGACCCCGGATGCGCGGCAGCAGGTTACCAATGGCGAGCGTCCGCTACCTGCAACGAGGTGAGCCCAAAGGTCAGGCCTTGTCCTCGACGCCGCGCCCTTCCCGGACGGGCCGGGTGAGGGATTCGCAACGCGACACCTCGTCGGGGTCGAAGCGGGCGATATTTTCGATGAGCGATCATCACGGCATCAGCCGACGAGGCGGCGCGTAGCGGAGTAGAGCGCGGCCGCCATTGGCGGGGCGCCACTGAGCGCTCATTCTGCACTCATATTCTCCCGCTCTTCGGAAAAATGTAGGCTAGCGTCTGATGGGCACGACATTCGTCATGTCCGTGTCTGCGTCGGGTGGCAAGTCCAGCCCGGAAACGCTTTCGAACATGCCATCTTCCAAGCCTGCGTCGGCTGCGATCCGCCGCACAGCTCCAGGCGAAGCCTGCTCAAGCGCTGTCATGGCCGAAGGCAGCAATTCGGGCTCCTCTGCAACTATAACATCGTCATAGCGTTCGAATTTGCGTTGCCCCGTCTTGCTCAGATGAATGTAGCCCGTCCGATATTGATCCGCCGACACGATCCTCAGATCATAGGCGCGACGAAGGATAGCCGAAGCGGCAACCTTCCAGCGCAACTTCATCTCGAAGATAGTCTGCCAGTTGAGCATTCGCCCGCGCGGAAATTCGTGGATGAACGCCGAGCGCGGAAGAAGAAAGGCGCTTGCGAAGCGATTGGCTTGATCTTCCGTGACCTTGTCGCCGGTCACAATACCTTTGTGCATGACGAGGTGACCGCATTCATGTGCCAAGTCGAAGCGAAGGCGACAGGCGCTTGGCTTGGCCTCGCTCCGAATGATCATCGGCCGGGGTCGGTCAATGGACAAGGCATCGACCCGTTCCGAAACGCCGCCAAAGAAGCTCACTACAGCGCCAGCATTTTCTACCACCCGCATCATGCTCGAAATCGGGCCTGTGCCCAATTTCCACTGATGGCGTGCTTCTTCGGCTGCACTCTCGATGTCGGCGGTGGACGTAACCGGGAGATCAGGGAATGAAACGTCCGGCAGTTCCAGAGCGCGATCGAGACGATCAATGAAACCATCAAGTAGCGTACCGCGTGCCAGCACCTGACTGACCACCGAAACGGGCGTCGTTCTTTGCTTGCGAAAATGGCACTGATCTGCCGACACCCCGCCCCGGGCGGGCAACGTGAAGAAACGCGCGGTCACTCCCAATGCGGCGGCGAGCGCCTCGATCATTACATCTGTCGGCTGCTTCGTACCCTGTTCAAGTTGGTTCAAATATTGACGTGTGGCACTGACGCGACTGCCCAGCTCGTCAAGAGTGAGCCCCTTGGCGACACGCGCAAGGCGCAGGCGTTCGCCATCGAAGACTTGCGTTCCGACCATGATCTCATCCGATCAATTCAAACCGGTGCGCCGTTAGGCGTCCGTGCCATCTTCCGCAATGTCGCGGTCGGTACGAAGCCCAACGCTGGGAGCCGCCAGTTCGACGCTCTCCGAGGCCGCATGTCCCACGGTGCCGGCAAATGTCGGCAAGCCGTCGAGCGGTACGTCCCAGATCAGAACCGCGGATTCGCCCCGCAAACCAACAAATTTCACCGCAAGCACGCTGCCGTCGATGTCGGTCTCCACCGCGAAGCGATAGGCAAGATCCCGGCCTTCGTCATGCTCGGGAAAAAGGATTTCGAGCTGGCGCAGTTCACCGAAGGTCTGCCGCAGCGTCCGGTCGGTCGGTTCGCCGGCGTCGCCCTTATAAATGCGTACAGGTACCTCTCCGATCTTGAAAATAAGCTGGAGAGTACGATCAATCGCGGTCAGCCAAACATGATCGCCGCTGTCAATTGCGCGCAGGATACGGTGCCTGCAAAACTGGAATGCCCGGCATCCGTGAGTCCAGCCATTGTCACCTGCCTCCTCGTCAAACCGCTCGAGAGCGGCGTGACGACCGTCGACCAGCATGGCGGCAACAATCTTGATTCGATCCTCGGTCAGGTCCGGATGATAGTCCCACGGATAAATCTTGGTCATCGAAGTCCCCAGTTGCTGGCTTGTTGCGCGCCACAATGGGCTTTTTCTATTATTTGTCAACCGATATGATTTTTGTAAACCGAGGGCCTGAGAGGCTGCTTTGAAGACATGGGAGCATTTGCAACATCATGCGGAGCAGACTCAGTCCTGGATTCCCCAAAATGCCGCAAAACCGTGCAGAACTGAAGCGTTCGAGAGAGCCCGCTATCGACCGCTGCCACTTGTATATTTAACATCTGCTCGCACCTTTCCCCGCCGGCAACGCCGGCGAGGAAAGATCAGATCAGCCGTTGAGGCGGTCCTTGATGGCCTTGGCTGCGCCAAAGGTCAGTTTCTTGGACGCCGCGATCTGGATGGTCGCGCCCGTCGAAGGGTTGCGGCCTTCGCGTGCTGCCGACGCTTTGACCTTGAACTTGCCAAAGCCGTTGACCGAAACTTCCTCGCCCTTGGCGGCGGCAGCTGCGATCGCGGCGAAGACGGCGTCGACGGCCTTCTTTCCGTCCGCTTTGCTGAGGCCGAGCGCGGCTGCAACGCTATCCGAAAGTTCGGTATGGTTCATTTCAAGTCTCCACAGGCGCCCGAGCCAATCCCGAGCGGCTCGCCGCTATAGGTGCGAGATCACCCAGTCGCCATCCCGGCATAGGTGATTGGCCGTTAGTGAGGATCGAATCGTGCGGGGTTACCTTGGGAGCGAGGGGAATAGGAATCGTACGTTTCGTGATGAGGCCCCGGTCGGACGGTGCCAAGCCTGGCACCAAGCCCCCTCGTTGGGACAGCATGGGAAATTATTTTCGCATATGGATTGGATGCTGCCGAACGCTAGCGAACGCAGCGGGACACAGGGACGTGTAAGCACCATTTTTGGCACTCTTGCGCGATTTTTAATCATCGCCAATTCTCCCGTCCAGGGGAGCCCACCAACCGCCAGACGATGGGACACAGGCCATGCAAAACTCCGAACGAATCATTCGTCTCCAGACCGTGCTCGCCCGCACGGGCCTTTCGCGATCCACCCTCTATCGTAAGATAGCAGAAGGCACTTTCCCGGCGCAATTGAAGATCAGCGTGCACGGCGCCGGATGGCATGAATCCGCCATCAACCGGTGGATCGCCGATCCCGTGCGTTACCGTGAAGGTTGCGCCGAATGACGCAAGGCCGGGTCAGTCTCCGGCCTTCGCCTTCTTGAAATCGCCGTTGATGATCATCGCACCATCGCGAAGGAAATCGAGATGATCGGACCAATGCTGCATCATGCGGACGCGCTCATCCCAATATTCGCCGCGCGTATAAGCCCGGCGCACCGCATTGTTGTCCTGATGGGCAAGCTGCCGCTCGATCGCGTCGGGATGCCATAGGCCCATTTCATTGAGCAGCGTTGCCGCCATCGCCCGGAAGCCGTGGCCGGTCATTTCATCCTGTGCATAGCCCATGCGGCGTAGCGCGGCGTTGACGGTGTTTTCCGACATCGGCCGATCGACCGAACGCAGCGACGGGAACAGATAAGGGCTATATCCCTCGTCGTGCTCGATGGTTTCGAGAATGGCGAGCGCCTGCCGAGAAAGAGGGATGCTGTGGGCGCGGCGCATCTTGGTCTTGTGTTTCGGGATGATCCACAGCTCCTTGTCCAAATCGAAGTCGGCCCATTCGGCAAAGCGAAGCTCGCCGGGGCGCACGAACACATGGGGTAGGAGGCGCAGCGCAGCCTTGGTGTTGGGATGCCCCTCGAACGCCTCGATAGCGCGGAGCAGGCCGCCCGCTGCATTGCCGTTCGTGATCGCGGCGCGGTGGACGGGCTGGGGCGCAATGAGCGCGCCGCGCAGATCCGCCGCCACGTCACGCTCGGCGCGGGCCGTGGCGATACCATAGCGGAATATTTGGCTGCACGTGCTGCGAAGTCGCTTGGCGGTCTCGTATCGGCCCTTGCTCTCCATCTTACGAAGCATCACCAAAAGCTCCTGCGCGGAGATGGAGGCGATGGGGCGCGTGCCGATGGACTCGTTGATGAAGTCCAGCAGCCAACGCAGCTTTTTCATGGTGACAGCCGAACGGCCTTCCCGCTCGACCTTCAAAAGCCATTCGTCGGCCACTGCCTTGAAGCTGTTGGACGCCGCGACAGCGGCTGCGATCTTTTCGAACTTGATTTGCTGGGCCGGATCGTCCCCGCGCGCCAGAACCTTGCGGGCCGCGTCGCGTTGCTCGCGGGCTTCGGCAAGGCTGGTGTCGGGATAGACGCCGAACGCCAGCGTCTTCTGCTTGCCGAAGTGGCGGTAGTTCATGCGCCAATAGCGCCCGCCATTGGGGGTCACATAGAGGAACAGCCCCTCAGAATCAGTGATTTTGTAGGGCTTTTCGCGGCCCTTTGCGTTTTTGATAGCAACAGCGGTAAGCGCCATGATGGTATCTCCTGATCAAGGAGGGCCGCGCTACCATCAAATATACCATCGAGATGGTGGTATCCGGTGGCACGAAGCCGCTCCATATGGGATACCTATACCACAAAAAACCGCAGAAATCAGCCATTTATGGCACATTCTGGAACCCTCTGGGAAAGAGAGTTGGTGACCCCTACGGGACTCGAACCCGTGTTTTCGCCGTGAAAGGGCGACGTCCTAGACCGCTAGACGAAGGGGCCGTCTGATCGGTGAGCGGGCGCCTTAGACGGGCGTTTCGGCGGGGTCAAGCATGGGGCGCCGTGGCCGCGTAAAAATATTGCGCCGCAGCGGATCAGCCGGTGCCTAGTCGGCCCACGCGGCGTCCTCGAGGTGGAGTTCAGCCGCCGGTCGGCTGCCCCAATCGTCGCGTTTCGCGCGGCCCGCGAGCCACAGCTTGCGATTGCCGCGCGTGTGCAGCAGGGCCTGCCCCAATTCGGTCTCGGCGCTGCGAAAGGCCACCGCCTTGAACCGCGCGCCATCGTCGCCCGATACGATCAGGCGGACATGGTCGGTGCCGACGATCCCCGATTCGACGATCCGCACCGGCCCGGTCGCGACGCGCGGCGCGGGCCAGCCCGCGCCATAGGGGCCCGCGCTCTCGATCGCATCGCACCACAAAGGGTTGATCCCGCGCGGCGCCAGTACCGCGTCGATCAGCAGCGACTTGTCGCCGCTCGCGCGCTCGACATCGGCGGCGAGGCGGTCGTTGAGCCAGGCGCCGAGCGCATCGACCTTGTCGGCTTCGACGGTCAGCCCCGCCGCCATCGCATGCCCGCCGCCCGCGACGAGCAGGCCGCTTTCCTTGGCGGCGAGGATTGCGGCGCCCAGGTCGACGCCGCTGATCGAGCGGCCGGAGCCTTTGCCGATGCCCGCGTCATCGAGCGCGATCACGATCGCGGGGCGGTGCAGTCGTTCCTTGAGGCGTCCCGCGACGATGCCGATCACCCCGGGGTGCCAGCCCTGTCCGGCGACGATCGCGACGGGGGCGTTGCCGCACGCGCTGCTCGCCGCCATCGCCTCTTCGAGCACCCCCGCCTCGATTGCGCGGCGTTCCTCGTTGAGCCGGTTGAGTTCCTGCGAGATGTCGGCCGCCTCCTGCGGGTCCGACGTCGTCAGCAAGCGCACCCCGAGGTCGGACTTGCCGACGCGCCCGCCGGCGTTGATCCGCGGGCCAAGCGCAAAGCCCATGTCGCTCGCGCTCGGCGGCTTGGTCAGCCGCGCGGCGTCCATCAGCGCCGCAAGGCCGGTGTTGCCGCGCCGCGCCATCACCTTCAGCCCCTGCGTCACCAGCGCGCGGTTGAAACCGGTGAGCCGTGCGACGTCGGCGACGGTGCCCAAGGCGACCAGATCGAGCAGGTCGATGAGCGCGGGTTCGTCGCGTGTCGCGAAAAAGCCGCGCGCGCGCAAAGTGCGGAGCAGCGCGGCGCCGAGCAGGAAGGCGACCCCTACCGCGGCGAGATTGCCGTGGATTGCGGCGTCGGGCTCCTCGTCGAGCCGGTTGGGATTCACCAGCGCAAAGGCCACGGGCAGCGTCGTCGCGCACTGGTGATGATCGACGACGATCACCTCGACCCCCGCCGCCTTGGCTTCGGCAATTGCGTCGAACGCCTGCGCCCCGCAATCAACCGTGACGACGAGCTTCGATCCCGCCTCGCCGATCTTGACCAGCGCAGCGCCCGAGGGGCCATAGCCTTCCATCAGCCGGTCGGGGATATAGGCGCCCGCAGGTAGCCCCAGCCCGCGCAGCAGCCGCACGAGCAGAGCGGCCGAGGTCGCACCGTCGACGTCATAATCGCCGAAGATCGTCACGGCCTCTTTGCGCTCGACGGCATCGGCGAGCCGCGCGGCGGCGGCGTCCATGTCTCGGAACAGCGACGGGTCGGGCATGAAGCCGCGCAAGGTCGGCGCGCGCTGCCGGTCGAGGTCGTCGCGCGTCACGCCGCGCGCGAGCAGCAATTGCGTGACGAGATCGTCGGGCGCGAGATTCTCCGACGCCATGTCGGCGCTCGCGCGGCGCCAGTGCCAGGGTTGGCCCTTGATCGAGTGCGTGATGCCGAGTGCAGTCTCGCTCATGACCGCGCCCTCGCGGCGAGGATGCGAGTGCGCAGGTCATGCGCGGCGGCGAGCGGGATCGCAGGTATTTCATGCGTCGCAAGCGAACTGCCGCCGGGGACGCCGAACACCAGGGTCGCGAGGCCGAGGGGGCGGAGGATGAAGTCGCTCTTGAGGTCGAGGCTCTGCACCGACGCGTGGGGCAGCAATGTCATCTTGGGTTTCCACCATCCGCGCAGGATCGCGACCTGCCCGCCAAGGTCGGCCCAGCGGTGGTAACGCGCGGCCCAGAAGGCGATCAGCGCGATCAGCGGCGCTGCGACCAGCGCCAGCCAGCCGACCGCATTGCCGAGCAGCAGCGCAACGCCGCCGCCGACCGTCGCGCAAAGCGCGCCGATCACAGGCCCGAGCGCGACGATGCGGTGGCTGCGCTGCCACGGCTGGCCGGCATCGGGGCGCTTTATGGCGACCTCGGCGAGCACCGGGTCGATCTCCCCCAGCTTGGCGAAAGGCACGACCTGATGGTCGCGCTCCTTGCCGCCGTCGCTGGCAAGGCTTTGCAGGCGCAGCTCGTGCCAGCCGAAGCGCTGGCGGAACCAGCCGGTGACGAGGATCGCCGCCTGCACGCGCTTCACCGGCACCGCGACGTCGGTGCGCGTCGTGAGGCCGCGGGTGCGACGCAGCGCGCGCGGCTCGCGCGTCAGGCGGAAGTCCCAGTTGGCGAAGACCATCGTCGCGACCCCGCTCAAGAAACCGATCAGCAGCAGCGACAGCAGCGCGCCGACTCCCGCGATCCAGCGGTGCGCCAGCAGCCATTGGTCGAGCCCATAATCCTCGGCGATATCGACCCAGTCCATCGGGTTGAAGACGTTGAAATCGAACGGCAGCAGCCCGTCGAAGAATTGCATGCCCGCGCCGACGACCGCAAGCGCGGCGAGCGAGAAGTTGAACAGCCCCGCGACGAGCAACCGGCGCGGCTCCATCGTGAACAACAGCCGGTCCTCAATGGCCGGCGCCGTTCCGGACGCATCGGCTGTGACCGGTGCGGCGACGGCCTCGCCGCTGCGGTGCGCGCGGATCGTCGTGCGCAGTGCCTGCGCGGAATCGAGCGCGATAGCATCGAGGCTCGCGTCATTTTCCTTGCCGCCCGCGCCGGTCTCGAACCCGACCTTGGCGATGCCGAGCGCGCGCGCGACGAGCCCCTGCTCGATGCTGACGTCCTGGATGCGGTCGAAAGGGATGGTGCGGTGCTGGCGCGAAAAGACGCCGCTTTCGATTATCACCTCGTCATCGCCGACAAGGAAACGGAAGCGGAGCCACTGGAACCAGGCGGCGGCCAGCGAGATCAGCAAGAAGGCGCCGACCGCGGGAACGATCCAGATCCAGTTGCCGGTAAAACCCAGCGCGGCGACCGCAGGCAGGAACTGCAACGAGCGCGGCCCCAGCTTGACGACCGCCAGCGCGAGCGTCGCGGGGTGCAGCCGCTGCCAGTCCGGCTCCGCTTCGGCCGTGGCTATGGCAGCAACGTCGCTCATGCGAAGTCGGTCTGGATATGGCGGCGGATCGTCTCGCGCATCGCGGCGGCGAGGTCGCTGTGCAGGCCCGGCAGCGTCACCGTGCTATTGTGCGTGCCCGACGTGTGGACGATCAGGTGCGACAGTCCGAACCAGCGCTCGATCGGCCCCTGCCCGACGTCGATATGCTGGACGCGCACAAAGGGGACGATGGTATCGGTGCGGAACAGCCAGCCGCGCGCAACGCGCAGCTGCCCGTCGCCGATCTTGTACCCCCAGCGCGACACGCGCCGCGACGGGAAGGTGACGATCATAGCGATCGCGATCAGCCACGCCGCCGCGGTGATCAGCCCGTACGGCCCCTCGATTTGCCGGATCAGCAGCGCGTCGAACACGCTCGCGCCGATCGCAAGGGGAATCAGGTTGAGCGCGGTCGCGATGCGCAAAACCTGCGCATAAGCGGGGTTAACCGGGTCGAGCCCCTCGGCGGCATTCAGCGCATCGGGATCGAAAGGGTCGGTCGGGTGCGCGGGGGTGTCGGTCATATTCCTCCGATAGTCGGTTACGTCCTCACGGTTCAACCACATTGAAGCGCGGATCGGCGGGCGGGTGCAGCGCGAACCACGACAGGAACGCCATGCGGTCGCCGTCGATCTTGATCGCGCCCGACTGGATCAGCGCGGGGAATTGCGCCTGTCCCAGCATCACATCGTCGAGCGTTGCCCGATTCATGGTGATCGTTGCGGTCGGCGCGGGGTCGGTCACGCCGTAACGCGGCACTTCGACTCCGCCGCCGACGACGATCGCGACCGTCTCCTTGCTGTCGGGCAGCACGAACTGGAATGCCCCCTTTGCCGCGCTCCCTTTCGCCGCATCGAAGCGCGCCGCGAGCGCGTCGAAAAATACCGCGGTCGGGATCGCGCTGATGAACGACCGGCTCTGCCCATTGCCCGACAGGCTTTCGACTGCGGTGCCGCGCAGGCTCGCCGCAGCGGCGAGATAATAATTCCGCCATGCGCCGGACTCGGCCTGATAGCCCATCTGGTCATAGGCCGAGGCGAGCGCCATGCGGGCGTCCTTGTTGGTCGGTTCGGCAAAGACCAGCTTGTTCAAAAGCTCGGCCGCCCAGCGATACTCGCCCGCCGCGACCGCGGCCTTGCCCGCCGCGAGCAGCTTGTCGGCGCCGCCCGCGAGCGCGACATATTTGGGCGCCGATTGCTCGGGCGGCAGCGGGTTGAAATTGGCGGGGTTGCCATCCCACCAGCCGAAATAGCGTTGATAGGTCGCCTTCATGTCGTGGTTCAGCGTGCCATAATAGCCGCGCGTCGAAAAATCCCTGCCCTGCACCGGCGCTTCGGCGGTCTGGTCGGCAAGCTCGTGCAGCGTCGCACCGCGATTGGCGAGGAACAAGGTGCGATCGTGAACATAGCGATAGGCATCGCGCTGGTTCGCCAGCAGCGCCGACACCTCGCCCGCGCCCCATGTCGGCCAGTGATGCGACGCCAGCGCGACCTCGGCCGTGCCGCCCCATTTCAGCAGCATCGCGTCGATCACCTTCGACCAGCGCAGCGCATCGCGCACCTGCGCGCCGCGCAGCGTCAATATATTGTGCAGATTGTGCGTGACCACCTCGGTCGTGTGCAGCGCCTTATAAGCGGGGATATAGAAAACGAACTCCGACGGCGCCTCGGTGCCGCCTGCGTCGAGGAAGTCGAAGGCGAGCCCATCGATCGTCAGCGTGCCGCCTTTTTCGCCGACACTCTCGGTCGGCTCCATATAGCCGATCGTGCCCGACGACAGCTTTGGCCCCAGCCCGGTGTCGACCTGCCCCGTCGGGCCGGGGGTCAGGATAGACCCGAACATATAGAGCGCGCGCCGTCCCATCGCCGTCCCGGCGAGGACATTCTCCGAGGTCGCTTCCTCCGAAAAACCGTGCGGTGCGATGATGCGGATCTTCTGCGCCTTGACCTGTTCGGGGGTGACGATGCCGCCGACGCCGCCGAAATGGTCGCTGTGGCTGTGGCTGAAGATCACCGCCTTGATCGGTCGCTTGCCCGACTTGGCTTCGACCGTGTCGGCGAATAATTTCCAACCCGCCGCCGCCGTCTCTTCGGACAGCAAAGGATCGACGACGATCCACCCCGTCTTGCCGCGGATGATCGTCATCACCGACAGATCATAGCCGCGCAGCTGCCAGATCTTGTCCGGCACAACCTCGAACAATCCGTGCACCGCGTTCAGCCGCGCCTGCCGCCACAGCGACGGATTGACCGTATCGGGGGCCTCGGCCTGGCTCAGAAAGGCATAGGGACGCCGGTCCCACACAATCTTGCCATCGGCGGTCTGGATCACCCCGCCCGGAATCTCGGCGAGCTTGCCGCGCATCGCATTGGCCTCGTCGCGCGGGTCGTTCAGCGGCAGGCGCCCCGCGATCTCGGCCTGCGCGGTGCGCGTCGCCTCGCTGGCTGGGTCCTGTGCGATGGCGGCGAAGGGCAGGCTGCCGGCAAGCAGCAGGGCGGTCAGTCGGCGCATATCATCTCTCCCCCATATTTCGGGGCAGCTTGCGCCGCGGCCCGGTGCTTGGCAAGCATCGGCGTATGATCGACGCGCCGCACCTGCTCATCGCCTGGCACAGCCGCACTGGCGGCAGCGAAGCGCTCGCACGCGCCGCGGCCGAGGGGGCCGCGAGCGCGAAGCTCGTCGCCGCGGACGAAGTCACGCCCGAAGGACTGCAAGCTGCGGGTGGCTATCTCTTCGTCGGTCCCGAAAATCTCGCCGCGCTGTCGGGCGCGATGAAGGAAATGTTCGACCGCTGTTATTATCCGTGCCTCGGCCGGCTCGAAGGCCGCCCTTATGCGACGATCATCTGCGCGGGATCCGACGGCGAAAACGCCCAGCGCCAGCTCGACCGCATCGCTACCGGCTGGCGGCTGAAGCGCGTGGCCGATCCGGTGATCGTGAACACCGCCGCGCAGACGCCCGAAGCGATCCTTGCGCCCAAGACGATCGCCCCCGACCGCCTCGCTGAAGCCCGCGACCTCGGCGCCGCGCTGGCGGAGGGTTTGGCGGCGGGGATTTTCTGACAATGCCAACGTTCATCCGAGCTGTATTATTGAGATAATACGGCAAGGATGGTCGGAAGGTCAAGGCCGCGCGTCGGCGCTGGGGCGGGGAGCTGGCTTCCCCATTTTCGTCATCCGCGCGAAAGCGGGGACCGAGCGCGTCCGTCGGCTGGCCTAGCCCTGGGTTCCCGCTTTCGCGGGAATGACGAAGTAAGCGGAGCGTCCGGTGCAGGTCGAACCCCGTCAATGCGACCGATGCTCGCCCTTCACCCAGCGCACCGTGCCCGACGAAGCGCGCATCACCACGGTTTCGGTCGTCATCACGCCGTCGCGGCGGCGCTTGACGCCGCGCAGCAGCGATCCGTCGGTGACGCCCGTCGCGGCGAAGATGACGTCGCCGCTGGCCAGGTCTTCGAGGTCATAGACCCGGTCGAGATCGTCGATGCCCCATTTCTTCGCGCGCTTCCGCTCGTCGTCGTTGCGGAACAGCAGGCGGCCCTTGAACTGGCCGCCGACGCAGCGCAGCGCGGCGGCGGCGAGCACACCTTCGGGGGCGCCGCCCGAACCCATATAGATGTCGATGTTGGTCTCGGGGTTGGTCGTCGCGATCACGCCCGCGACGTCGCCGTCGGGGATCAGCGCAACGCCGCAGCCGATCGCGCGCAGTTCGGCGATGATCGCCTCGTGGCGCGGGCGGTCGAGTACGCAGACGATGATCTGTTCGGGCGGGCAGCCCTTTTCGCGCGCGACGGCTTCGACATTTTCGCGCACGCTATTGTCGAAATTGACCACGCCGGGTGAATAGCCGGGGCCGACCGCGAGCTTGTCCATATAGACGTCGGGGGCGTTGAGCAGGCAGCCCTCTTCGGCGATCGCCAGCACCGCGAGCGCGTTGGGTCCGGCCTTGGCGGTGATTGTCGTGCCTTCCAGCGGGTCGACCGCGATGTCGATCTTCGGGCCCTTGCCCGGCGCATTGCCGACCTTTTCGCCGATATACAGCATCGGTGCCTCGTCGCGTTCGCCTTCGCCGATGACGATCGTGCCGTCCATATAGAGCGTGTTGAACGCGGTGCGCATCGCCTCGACCGCGGCGGCGTCGGCGGCTTTCTCGTCACCGCGGCCGATCAGCTTCGCGGCGGCGATCGCCGCAGCTTCGGTGACGCGCACCATTTCGAGCACGAGCACCCGGTCGAGGTTGCTGCCGGTATCCGTCATCTTTCGCACTCTCCGTCTTTACTTGTCCCGCCCCGTCGGCATGGTGGGCGCCATATGGTTGCCCGCGCCACTTGTCGAGAACGCTTCGCCCGATTCGGTGCGGCTTTCGCCATGAGCTGTGTCATCGCGATGACGGGCGCCGGGGCCGTCATGGCGCAGACGCAGGGCCCGCCCGCACCGCCGCCACCGCGCGATGCCGAAAGCGCCGCCGCCAGGGCAAAGGAAATGGTCGACCCGATCAAGCGCTGCCGACCCGCCGATGACGGCTCGATCAATGTTTGCGGTTCCGACACCGATCTGCACCGCCTGTCGCCCGAACTGCGCGCGATCGCGGGTATCGGCAAATCGACCGACGACGGCCTGCCGCGCGCCGCGGCGCAGGCGATGACGCTCGACAAACTGCCCTATAATTGGATATCTCTCGGCGGCCGGTACAAACGCGGCCCCGAATATAATGCGCAGTTCGAAGCGATGAAACGCGCGACCGACCCCGAAACGGGCACCCCGGCGCCACCGGAGGAAGAAGAACCCTAAAGCGCGAGGATCGGCATGTGCATCGGCGTGCCGACGACATGATCCGACGCGGCGAGGATGTCGAGCGCGGCGTGGATCGTGCTGGCGGGGCCTTCGTGGGTGACGAGCACGATCACGACGCCGCTTTCGTCGTCGCTGCCGCGCTGGATCAGGCTTTCGATCGACACCCCGGCATCGCGCATCGCCGCCGCTATCTCGGCAAGCACGCCGATCCGGTCCTCGACGATCAGCCGGACATAATGTTTGCCGATCCGCGCCCCCGCGTCGGCGATGGGTGCCGCATCGAGCGAATCGACCGGCATCGCAAAGGCCGGGCCATATTCGTCGCGCGCGATGTCGATGATGTCGGCGACGATCGCCGACGCCGTCGGCCCCGCGCCCGCGCCCGCGCCTTCGAAAAAGAGGCGGCCGACGAAATTGCCCTCGGCAACCACGGCGTTGAGCGCGCCGGGAACATAAGCGAGCGGATGGTCGGCGGGGACAAGGCACGGCTGGACATGCTGGTAGAGCGCGCCCCCGTTTTTGGCGCTATCGCGCTCGGCCATCCCAATCAGGCGGACGCGGTGACCGAGTGCTTCGGCCTCGCGAATATCGGCGGCGATCAGCCCGCGGATCCCGTCGGCGGTCACCGCGCCGATGTCGAGCCGCGTCCCGAAACAGAGCGCGGCGAGGATCGACAATTTATGCGCGGCGTCGATGCCGTCGACATCGAAGGTCGGGTCGGCCTCGGCATAACCCTCGGCCTGTGCGGCGCTCAGCGCATCGGCGAAGCTCGCGCCGTTGCGCTCCATCTGCGTCAGGATATAATTGCAGGTGCCATTGAGGATGCCATAGACGCGCGCGATCTCGTTCGCCGAGGCGCCTTCGCGGATCGCCTTGATGACGGGAATGCCGCCCGCGACCGCGGCCTCATATTTCAGCGGCGTGTCCTTTTCCTCGGCCAGCCGCGCGAGGTCGAGCCCGTGATGCGCGATCATCGCCTTGTTCGCGGTGACCAGCGCCTTGCCAGCGCCGAGCGCGTGGCGCGCCAGCGTCAGCGCCGGGCCGTCGGCGCCGCCGATCATCTCGACGACGACGTCGACATCTGCAGCCGCGACGAGCGCGTCCATATCGTCTTCCCAGCGATAGGGCGACAGGTCGACGCCGCGGTCCTTGTGGCGGTCGCGCGCCGACACGGCGACGATCTCGATCGCGCGGCCTGCGCGGCGCGCGATCAGCTCGCGGTTGACCTCGAGCAGCCGCACGACCCCGCCGCCGACGACGCCAATCCCTGCGAGCGCGACGCGCAGCGGCGGGCGGGGGGCGGTCGGGGCGGAATAAGGCGACATGCGAGGACTCCGATAAGACGCGGAGCTTCGCCCCGCCGTTGCGAGCGCCCTATCGGCTTTTGGGACGGAAACAAGCCCGGCGCGCCTTAGACGCGCCGAAGCAAATCTTTACCCGACCGGCGGCTTGCGCGTGCGCGTGCATTCGCCGAGCGCGCCCAATATGACGCCATAGTCCGACGCCGCCTTACGGCGATCCTCGGGCGCGGTGCCGGCGAGCTTGTTCAGCGGCAGCTGGCGCGGCAGCCCGCATGCGAGCCGGTACCAGGCGAGCGTATTGCGCGCGGGCACCGCCGCCGAGCCATCGACGATCTCGCCGAACGCCGCGGCCCAGCGCCGCGAGCCATCGGCGGCGGTCAAAATCGTCAGCGACACTGGCTCGCCCGTACTCGTGTTGAGAAAGACCTGCGTCTCGCCCTCGCCGGGCAAGGTGCCGGGAACATGGAATCCATTCGCGATGCCGGTGATCGCGGGCGCCGCGCCGGGCTTGACGAGCTCGGTCAGCACTGCGCGCAACTGCGCCTCTGTCGCCGGATCCCACGGCAGCTGGGCGTCGGGGGCGATCAGCTGGACGCTGCCGGTGTTGCTGCTCCCCGCCGCGGTCCCGGCGACGGGGCGGGCGAAGACTAGGACCGGCTGCTTTTTCTTCAGCTTCGGCGGCTTGCCCTTCGCGTCGAGCGGCAGATCGACGAGATAGGAGATTCGCGCTGCCAGCGGCCCCGATCCGCGAATCAGGCTGACAACGTCGGACTCGACATAGAATCGGGCGTGACCCGCCGCGACTCCGGGGGCCTGCTCCGGTTTGAGCACTGCGGCCTTATATATGCGCGCATGGAGCGCGATTGGCGCCGCGCTCGCCAGATCGGCGATGTCGGCATAGCTGTACGGGCTGGGGGTGGGCGCCGCTACGGGCGCCTGCATCGCGGAAACACTTGGGATTCCAAGACTCAAGGTCAAAATGCCGGCGATGGCCGCCGGGTGGGGGAGGCGCATGATCATTCGTCTTTCCATCGTTTATGACACCGTTATCGGCAAACAAAACCCCATCATGGGACAAGGCACATTAACCGCTGATAAAGGGTTTGCGAATGTGCCGCCACCGCGATAGGACGGGCCGCGAAGCGTCCGGCAAAAACATAATAAGCCGAACGTAGCGCCGTCGGGTCTCGCACAACGCATCGGAAATCATCCGGGCATTTGGCAACCGAACCCGTCGGCAGGGAATTGGTGTCAGGATGATCTAGCAAGGAGCGTCGTCCCTGAATGGCTTATGGTGATAATGTCGACCCTAAAAATAGGGTAGTGGCGATTGTCTTGGTTGGTCTGCTTACAGCGGTTCTGGGCTATGGCCTGGTTAACGGCTTGAATATCAGTATCGTCAAGAAACTCGCCGAAAAATTGGATGTGGTGGACGTTGAAGAGCCGCCGCCGCCGGAGGAACCCCCGCCGCCGCCGCCGCCAGACAACAAGCTGCCGCCGCCGCCGCCGGTTGTGACGCCGCCGTCGCCGATTCCGCCGCCGGTAACGACGAACACGATTCAGTCGGTGCCGAAGGCTCCGCCGACGCCGCCCCCGCCCGTCTACACGCCGCCGGCACCGCCCGCGCCGCCGCCGACGCCCGATCTGAGCGCCGCCGGTACGCCGCGTGGCAACCCGGGCCGCTGGGCGACGAACGACGACTATCCGGCACGTGCGATGCGCGAAGAGCGTGAAGGCACCACCGGCTTCCGCGTCACCTATGGTGCCGATGGTCGCATCACGTCGTGCGACGTGACCTCGTCGAGCGGCCATGCCGATCTCGATGCCGAAACCTGCAAGCTTATCCAGCGCCGTGGCCGGTTCAATCCGGGCAAGGATCGCGCGGGTAACCCCACGGGCGGCTCGTACAGCAATCGTATCCGTTGGCAGATCCCGCGCTGATCGCGCGGCCGGATCTGTGTTTCGAACTTATCGAATATTTTGAGAGGGATTTTCCAGTATGTTTAATCTGATCGCAAATGCCGCCGCTGCGGCAGCACCGGCCCACGAAGCGGGGCTCAGCTTGATGCCCGCCGCGATGTGCGTGAAGGAAGAAGGTGCGAGCCCTTATGGTCTCGTCCCCGCACTGTGCGAAGGCGGCATCGTCTCGCAGGTCACCTTCCTCGTCCTGCTGATCATGTTCGTCGGTACGCTCTACATCCTGTTCACCAAGCTGTTCGAACAGAATAAGGTGATGAACCAGGGCAAGGCCGTCGACGCCAATTTCTGGCGCGCCCCGACGCTCGCCGACGGCGCGGCAAAGCTCGAAAAGAACAGCGCCTACCGCCAGGTCGTCGAAGACGGTCTGCGCGCCAACGAAGAGCATAACAAGCTGACCGACCCCGTCGAAGCGCATGACTGGATGCACGGCACGCTCGAGCGTTCGCAGAACCACATCAACTCGAAGCTGAATTCGGGCCTCGCGTTCCTCGCGACCGTCGGTTCGACCGCTCCGTTCGTCGGTCTGTTCGGTACCGTTATCGGTATTCTTCGCGCGCTGGTGAAGATCGGTGCATCGGGTCAGGCTTCGATCGACACCGTTGCCGGTCCGGTCGGTGAAGCATTGATCATGACCGCCATCGGTCTGATCGTGGCGGTTCCTGCGGTGCTCGCGTTCAACTGGCTCCAGAGCCGCAACAAGGCGATCGCTCGCCGCCTCTCGACCTTCTCGAACGACGTGCTCGGCTCGATCATGTCGAACGGCCAGGTGAAGCCCGCGTTGATCGCTCCGGCGAAGACCGCTGCTCCGGCCGCGGCACCGAAGAAGGCCTGATCGGTCTCCTGGACCCCCGCCCTTGCCCGCGTGGCGAAGGGCGGGGTCCGTTGGACAGGGAAGACGAACTCAATGCGCGTCGTCCCGATGTCCGTGACAGAAATTTTGTGACAGGATGCTAATCCTATGGCGATGAGTGTAGGCGACAAGGGGGGCGAAGATGCCCCGATGTCCGAAATCAACACGACTCCGCTCGTGGACATCATGCTTGTGTTGCTCATCATCTTCCTCATCACGGTTCCCGTGGTGTTGGAGACGGTGAACCTGAAGCTGCCCGACGTGGCGTTTGAGGTGACGACGACGAAGCCTGAAAATGTGCTGCTGTCGATCCGTTCGGCTGATACCGACGGCGATGGCGAGCCCAATCCCGAGAGCACGGCGTGTGAAGTTTACTGGGGCCAGACCCCGGTCGATTCGAAGCAGTTGCTGGAACGTGGACAGAATAAACTCGAGCAGTTGCTCGAGGATATTGGCGGTCCGCAGAATATCACCGAGGAAAATTTTCCCGAAGTGCATATCCGCGGCGACGTCAACACCCCGTACCAGTGCATCGGCGGTGTGATCTACACGATGCAATATGCCGGCTTCCAGAAGATCGGGTTCATTTCGGAACCGGCTGCTGGCTCGGGCACCACGAGCCGCCTGTAAGGGCGCGCTCGGTTTAGGAACGAAGGAATAATCGCATGTCCATGGCAGTTGGAGATCGGGACGAAAATGAACCGATGATGGATATGAACACGACGCCGTTGATCGACGTCATGCTCGTGCTCCTCATCATGTTCATCATCACCATCCCGGTCCAGACCCACGCGGTGAAGATCGATCTGCCGGTCCCGACCGATAGCCAGAGCAATGTCGACCCCGAAAAGAACAAGGTGATGATCGATCCCGCGGGAACGATCACCTGGAACGGTTCACCGGTCGATCTCGCTCAGCTGGCGAACTATCTGGAACAGACCAAGGCTCTGCCCGTCGAACCCGAGCTGCAGGTCCAGCCCGACCCCTATGCGCGCTATATCGTCGTCGACAATGTCATGGCGGTGATCAAGCGCAGCGGCGTCGGCAAGCTGGGCTTTGTCGGCAACGAGCAATACGCCCGCGTCTTCTGATCATCGATCAGGGCCGTCAGGCAAAAATATGGGGCCGCGAAGCAATTCGCGGCCCTTTTTTTTCCTTTGCCGAGGGGCGTCCGGGTGTCCGCTAGCGACCGGAAGCCGCCCTCCCAAATCTCGTCACCCTGAACTTGTTTCAGGGTCCATGGTCCGCCGCTTCCTTCCGCGCAGCGTTGAATTGAAGCTCGGGCCATGGATGCTGAAACAAGTTCAGCATGACGAAATTAATGACCCGCCCCGCCCCAATCCCGACTATCCCCTTGGAACTTGTGGCATATGCGGGCATCGTCGCTAAACAGGGATCGAAACGCGCCGCCGCGACGTTCTGATTCACAGTTTTGCGATAGGGAGCAGCAGCAAGATGACGATAGGTTCGCACCAAAAACATATCATGGCTCAAGGGGCCGTTGTCATCGCCGCGCTCGCGCTCGCCGGCTGCGCCGGAATGGGGAAGAAGGCAACGACGACGCTGCCCGCGCCCGACGCCTATGCGCAGCTCTATGATTCGAAGGGCGCCGACCGCGGACGCGCCGATATCTATCGCGACACCACGGGCCTTCGCATCGAACTCGTCGCGCGCGGTTTTGCAACGGGTACTTATGGCATGCACGTCCATGCGGTCGGCCAGTGCACGCCGCCCGATTTCGCCAGCGCGGGTCCGCACTGGAACCCGACCAGCGTCCAGCATGGCCGCGACAATCCGATGGGCGCGCATCATGGCGACCTGCCCAATCTCACGATCGTCCCCGACGAGATCGGCCGCGCGACGCTGCGCATGGTCGGTTCGCGTTTCGAGGGCGATGGCGGGCTGCTCGACGCCGACGGCGCCGCTTTCGTGATCCACGCCGGACCCGACGATTACAAAACCGATCCCAGCGGCAACAGCGGCGGCCGCGTCGCGTGCGGCGTGATCGTCAAAGAGGGCGCGAAGTAAAGGGGCTTCCGAGTCGTCCCTCCCGCAACCCGGGGTGACGGAGCGGTTCCAAACCTCGACCGAAAGACTTAAGCGGGCGTCTCGATCGAAAGATCAGGCGCCCGCTGCGCGTTCGGCGATCGTCGCCTCTGCCTCGGGCACCGCGCGATAGGCATAGAGCAGCAAGCCGAGCGCGATCGGCGCGACACCGATTAGCGACAAGATGCCGGTGCGCAGGTCGCCGACCGGCTTGCCGTCGACGATCGTGCCCGCCAGGTCCGAAATCTGCCCGACCATATAGGGCCCGAACGACAGCCCGACCAAGGTGGTGCCGAGGAAAAAGGCGGCGGTTGCCGTCCCGCGCATCCGCGGCAGCACCAGATCCTGCGTCGTCGCCGCGGCGGCACCGAGCGCGGCGGCGCTCAGCATGCCGGCGAGGAAGTTCATGACATAAAAGAGCGTCGAATTTTCGGTGGTGTAGCCGATCCAGATCGGAATGATCGGCGCCACGACGCCAAAGATGATCATCAGGACGCGGCCCGCCGGGTTCTTTGCACGCAGATGGTCGGCGAGCCGCCCGCCGAGGATCACCCCGACGAAACCCGCGACTGCGCCGTTCGCCCCGAGGATGAAGGCGAGTTCCTGCTTGGGCAGGCCCAGCACGATTTCGGCATAGGGCGCCGACCAGAAAGCGAGTGCATAGGCGGCGAGGCTGACGAGACCGTAACCGAGCGTCGTGCAGATGAAGGCCGGGGTGCCCCAGATCAGCCGGAAGGTCGCAGGGTCGTGCGCGCGCAGCGCGCTCGCCCAGGAAAAGACCGCATAATAGCCGAGCGCGACCGCCGACCATTGCGGGAAATTGCCCGTCAGGCGGATCATCCACCAGGCAAATGCGGCGATCGCGGCGGCAAAGCCGACATTGATCGCCAGCGCCGCGGGGCCGCGCTTCGCGGCGCCCCACAGCGTCAGCGGCGGCACGATCATCGACAGATCCTTGCCGAACTCGCGAAAGGGGTTCGGCGAACTCGGGCTCGCGACGCCGTCCATCGCGCCGCGCACCGGCTCGCGCAAGCTGGCGACCCACAGCGCGAGGAGCAGGCCGGGGACGCCGACCGCGAGGAAGGCCGCCTGCCAGCCAACCAGTCCCATCGGCCCGCCGGCGGGGAAATTCCTGTTCCATGCTTCGACGATCAGCGCGCCGATGAACAGCGACACGCCGCCGCCGAGATAGAGCCCCGACGAATAAATGGCGAGCGCGGTCGCCTTTTGCCGCTTCGGAAAATAGTCGGAAATCAGCGAATAGGCGGTCGGGCTGGCGGTCGCCTCGCCGACCCCGACGCCCATACGCGCGAAGGTCAGCGTCAGCTGGTTATAGGCGAAACCCGATGCGGCGGTCATCGCCGACCACAAAGTCAGGCCGATCGACAGCAATTTCACCCGGTTCCAATTGTCGGCGAGACGGCCGAGCGGGATGCCGAACAGCGCATAGAAGACGGCGAACGCCGCGCCGCCAAGGAAGCCCATGTCGCCGTCGGTCAGGCCCAGATCAGCCTTGATGTCGACCGCGAGGATGCTGATGATCTGCCGGTCGATGAAATTGAGGATATAGACGACGACGAGCACCGACAGGACGTACCAGCTATATCCGGTGGCCTTCGGCTCGGCCAAAGCCGCCGCGCCGCTCATATCGTCTTCCGCCATCTGGCAACCCTCTCCCTGACCGATTATCTGTTATCGCTCATGGCTAGCAGAGCCGGAGGACGGCGCAAGTTGAAAGTCGGTTCAACTTTATGGAGAATATCGTCGATATGGCGGACGACAGACCAAGTACCGGGCCCGCTATCCTTTTCCTCTGCCTCGGCAACATATGCCGCTCGCCACTGGCGGAAGGCGCCGCACGGGCCGCCTTCGCAAAGGCCGGGATCGACGCGACGATCGATTCGGCGGGCACCGGCGACTGGCATATCGGCCGCCCGCCCGACGCGCGTGCACAGGCCGAAGCGCGCCGCCGCGGGGTTGATATCTCTACGCTCCGCGGCCGCCAGCTCCGCCGCGCCGACTTCTACGATTTCGACCTGATCCTCGCCGCCGATGCGACAAATCTGCGCGACGCCCGCGCGCTGCGCCCCGCCGACGCGACCGCCGAGCTTAAGCTGATGCTCGACCTGCTCCCCGACCGCGGCGGTGAGGGCGTCACCGACCCCTATTATGGTGAGGATGACGGTTTCGCTGCGACATGGGACGATGTCGACGCGGTCGCCGCCGCGCTTGTTGCTGAATTTTCGCCGCCTAGCGGATAACGCGCGACCGGATGATAACGCGATCCGCCATGACCGAGTTCGCTTTCGTACAGCGTAACATGAGAAAATTCGAACGCCGAACTGGCGAGGTCGCTGTTTAACGCAAGAAAGGGCGCGACCGGACCCGATCCGCGATTCAGTCGCGCCAGCGTGACATGCGGGGTGAAAGCGCGTGTTTCGGGCGCGACGCCGACGCGCGCGAGCAACTGATCGACCTTGCGGTGCAGCGCCGCGAGCGGTTCGTGCGGCTCGACCCCGGCCCAGATCATATGCGGGCGGCCCTGGCGTTCGAACAGACCCACCCCCGCGATCCGCGCGGTCACCGCCGGGGCATAAAGCGCGCCGAGCGCCGCGGCGATATCCTCGGCCATATGGTGATCAACCTCGCCGATGAAGCGCAGCGTCAGGTGGAGCTGCTCGTCATTTTGCCAGCGCGCGCCCGCGATGCCGTGCATCGCGGCGATCAATATGTCGCGGACCGGGCGCGGCGGGCGCAGCGCGACGAACAGGCGGTGCGTGGACATGGCGGTGAGCATAGAGGGCGGGATTTCGGATCGCGACCCCTAAGCGCCCGGAAGGCCATAATATTGCTCTTGTCCGGTTTCGCTTGAAAGACGAGGGGAAAGTCACGATATTGCTGCCTACGGCCGGTATGGGCTGGCCGGTGATGGAGTAATGACAATGGCGAATTGGAACGACCCCAATGTGGCGGCTTCCGGTTTTGGTGCCGGCGCGAATGCAATGGACCAGGCCGTCGATGCCGGCCTTCGGTCGTACATGCTGTCGGTTTACAACTATATGGGCTCGGGCGTGCTGCTGACCGGCATCGTCGCGTTGCTGGCGTTTCAGTCGGGCTTCACCGCCTCGCTGATCGGCTCGCCGCTGATGTGGGTCGTGGCGCTGGCGCCGCTGGCCTTTGTGCTGGTGCTGAGCTTTGGCATCAACAAGCTGTCGACCCCGGCGGCGCAGGCGCTGTTCTGGGTCTATGCCGCAGTGATGGGTCTGTCGATGTCGACGATCTTCATCGCCTTCACTGGCACCTCGATCGCGACGACCTTCTTCGCGACCGCGGCGGCGTTTATTGGTCTTAGCCTTTATGGCTATACGACCAAGAAGGATCTGTCGGGCTTCGGCACCTTCCTGATCATGGGTGTCGTCGGCATCCTGGTCGCGATGCTGATCAACCTGTTCCTGCAGTCGACCGCGATGGCGATGGCGATCAGCGTCATCGGCGTGCTGCTGTTCGCAGGCCTCACCGCCTATGACACGCAGAAGATCAAGAGCATGTATTTCTATGTCCGCGGGACCGACTTTGTCGGCAAGTCGGTGGTGATGGGCGCGCTGACGCTGTACCTCGACTTCGTCAACATGTTCACCTTCCTGCTCAACCTGATGGGCAGCCGCGACTAAGCGGACGGACAGACACGAAACAAGCGAGCCCGGCGAAGCGATTCGCCGGGCTCTTTCTTTTTGGGGGATGGGGATGAGCCGGTTCGCGATGCTTGCTGTGGCCGGCCTGATGCTGGGGGTGCCGGTGGCGATGGCGGGGGAAGGCGGTTCTGCCTGTACCGCCGCGCGGCCGGCCGGCGATCTCACGAGCCATGCTGCATCCTTCTTCCCCAAAGCGAGCAACGCCGATCTCGACGCGCTCGCCGCCTGTCTTGGCGATCCCGATCCGGCGGTGCGCGACGATTTTGCCTTCACCCTGTGGTCCGAAGGGCTTCGCGGTAAATATCTGACGCCCCCGCAAATGCGTTATACGCTCGGCCTGTTGACGAGGATGGTCGCAGCGCCCGACGATGCCGCCGGTTTTCGCCGTCCCTTCGCCGCGCTGGCGTTATCCGAGGTCGCGCGCGCCGACCGCGTCGAGGCGTTTCTGAGCCAGGCAGAACTCCACGCGCTCGCCGAAACCGGGGCGACCTATCTGCGCGGCGTGCACGATTATCGCGGTTTCATTGCCGGCGAAGGCTGGCGGCATGGCGTCGCGCATGGCGCCGACTTGCTGATGCAACTCGCGCTCAACCCGCGGCTGTCGCGCGCTGACGCTGATCTGATGCTCGGCGCCGTCGCGGCGCAGGTCGCTCCTGCCGAATCGCACGCCTATGTTCATGGCGAGGCGCGGCGACTCGCTCGTCCGATACTCTTTCTCGCCAAACGGACCGATATCGACGATGCCGCCTGGGCGGCGTGGTTCCAGTCGCTGCATCCCGATGCCACGCCGCGCTGGAAAGAGCCCTATGCCAGCACGGCGGGGCTGGCGGCGGTGCACAACAGCAGCGCGTTCGGCGATGCCATCTATGTCGCCGCCAGCGAATCGCAGGATCCGCAGGTCCGGCGACTCGCCCCGCTTGCCGCCGGATTGTTGAAGGCGTTGCCTTAGGCCGGCGCGGTGCCCGCCGCCTGCATTTCCGCGATCAGGCCGTTGTCGATCTCCTTGGCGCGCTTGTATGCCGCGCGTTCGCGCAAGGGCGCGACATAGGCTTCGAAAGCCGGGCGCGAAGGGATCGTGCCGAATTGCAGGCCCCAGTCGATCTGGCTGCCGACATAGACATCGGCGGCGCTGAAGCGGTCGCCCGCGACGAACGCCTTGCCCGCCACCGCGCTTTCGAGCGCGTCGAGCGCGGCGGAAAGTGAGCCGAAGCCCGCCATGCGCTGCTGGTCGGCATCGGGCTCGACCCCGAAATGCTTCGCGGTGATCGCCTGCTCGACGGGGCCTGCGGTAAAGAAGAGCCAGCGATAATAGTCGGCGCGGTCGGAGGGGTTGGGCGCGAGGCCCGCCTCGGGGAAGGCATCGGCCAGATAGGCACAGATCGCGGCGCATTCGGTGACGACCTTGCCGTTGTGGACGACCGCCGGAACCTTGCCCATCGGGTTGATCGCGAGATATTCGGCATCCTTCATCGTCGTGCCATAATCGAGGACGCGCGGTTCATAGCGCGCCCCGACCTCCTCGAGCATCCAGCGGACGATCTGCCCGCGCGACATTGGGTTGGTATAGAAAATCAGCTCATCGGCCATCGTACTTCTCCCATGGATTTCGAATCGGCATAGAACATATAAGGAACATTATCCGACTGCCAGCGGGCTTGTTTTGTCACCATAGGCAGCTAAGGCAAGGGCATGAGCGACGAACGCATATGGACAGCCGCCGTGCTGGTGATCGGCGACGAAATCCTTTCGGGCCGCACGCAGGACAAGAATGTGTCGCAAATTGCGACCTGGCTTGAAGTGCAGGGAATTCGCCTGCGCGAGGTGCGGATCGTTCCCGATGTCGAGGACGAGATCGTCGATGCGCTGAACGCGATCCGCGCGCGCTACGACTATGTCTTCACCACCGGCGGCATCGGTCCGACGCATGACGACATCACCGTCGATGCGGTCGCCAAGGCGCTCGGCGTTGGCGTCGTCATCCATCCCGCGGCGCGCGCGATCCTCGAGCGCTATTATGCCGCGCGCGGCAGCGAGCTGACCGAGGCGCGGCTGCGCATGGCGCGGGTGCCCGACGGCGCCGATCTGATCCCCAACCGCATGTCGGGCGCGCCGGGCATCCGCATCGGCAATCTGTTCGTGATGGCGGGGGTGCCGCATATCACCGCGGGCATGCTCGACGCGCTCACCGGCGAGCTTGAGGGAGGCGCGCCGCTTGTTGCCCATACGATCGGCGCGTGGGCACCCGAAAGCGAGATTGCCGATCTGCTGCGTCAGGGCGAAAAGGATTACCCCGGCGTCGCGATCGGCAGCTACCCCTTTTTTCGCGAGGGGAAGACCGGCGCCAATTTCGTCATCCGTTCGACCGACGGCGATCAGGTCGCGGCGTGCGTCGCGATGCTGATCGCGGGTTTCGAAGCGCTCGGCTATGCGGTGACCGACGGCGGTATCTGATCGACTGTTTCCGTTGCGCGCGGCAGGCGGCGGAGCATCAGGATCGCGAGCAGGCCAAAGATCGCCGCGACGACGAAGGCCGCGCCCGGAAAATGCAGCGGCGCGCCGTCGGCCGTAAAATAGGCCATCGTCCCGGTCAGCAGCAGCGGTGCGAACAACTGGCCGAGCCCCATCGCCATCGCCGAGATTCCCTGCACCTCGCCCTGCGTCTCGGCGGTTGCGCGGCGCGACATCATCGCCATCAGCGACGGCTGCACCGGTGCCTGCAACGCGACGGGGATCAGCAGCAGGAAGGCGCCGATCGTAGAGGTGGTGAAGGCGTAGCCGACATAGACGGCCACCGCGACGAGGATGCCAAGCGTCGCCGCGTCGCGCTCGCCAAAGCGCGCAACCGCGGGTCCGACGACGAAGACTTGGCCGAGCGCGATCATCACGCCCACCGCGGCAAGGCTGGCGCCGATCATCCCCGGCGTCCAGCCGAGCTGCGCGATGCAATAAAAGCTCCACGTCATCGGATAGACGAGGCTGGCGATCTGCCAGAGCACGAGCACCCCCGCGACGCCGTCCATGCCGGGCAGCGCGCGCATCGTCTTCCACGCGCCGAGCGGGTTCGCGCGGCGCCAGTCGAACGCGCGGCGGCGTTCAGGCGGCAATGTTTCGGGGAAAATGAAATAGCCGTAGAGCATGTTGGCCGCGGCGAGAATCGCGGCGGCCACGAACGGCGCGCGCGGGTTGATCTCACCGAGGAAACCGCCGAGGGCAGGGCCGGCGACAAATCCGATGCCGAACGCTGCGCCGACGAAGCCGAAGTTTCGCGCACGTTCCTCGGGCTTGGTGATGTCAGCGATCGCTGCTTGTGCCGCCGCATAGCTGCCGCCGAAAATGCCCGACAAGGCGCGCGCGACGAACAGCCAGGGCAAAGTCTGGACGATCGTCAGCAGCGCATAATCAATGGCAAGCCCGCCGAGCGCGAGCAGCAGCACGCGCCGCCGCCCGAAATGGTCCGACAGATTGCCGAGGATGGGTGAGGCGAGAAAGGTAGCGACCGCCATGACCAGCCCGATCCACGCCCCGACCTCGATTGCGTGGGGCAGATCGATGCGGCCGACCTCCATCACCAGTTGCGGCAGCACCGGCATGATGATGCCGAAACCGACCGCGTCCATGAAGATCGTTGCGACGATGAACGGGATGGTACGGGCCGCCGTCACTTGCTCTTTCTTTCTGCTGTCCCTAGCGCCACCGAACCCTCCCTCATGCGTTGGCGATAGATGAAACTCGAAATATCCGCCTCCCTAAATTACCGCCTGTCCGAACCCGTCGACCTGATGCTCCAGATCGAGGCCGCGAACGGGCATGGTCAGCGCGTCCTCGAAACCTCGCTCGACGTCGGCGCGCCCGAATTTGTCGCGCGCGTTCCGGCGGCGGACGGCATTTGCGAGCCGATCTGGCTGCGCGCCGAGGGCAGCCTGCGCGCCGAATATCGCGCGCTGGTCGAGGTCGACCGTCCCGACACCGACTTTCGCTCGCTCGCCGCAGTACCGCTCCACCGCCTGCCCGCCGAGGCGATCCCCTATCTCAACGAATCGCGCTATTGCCCATCGAACAAGTTCCACGCCTTTGTTGAACGCCGCTTTGGTGATCATGATGGCGGCGCGAAGATCGGCCGCATGCGCGACTGGATCGAAAGTCGTTTCACCTATGTTTCGGGATCGAGCGATGCCGAAACGGGCGCACTCGACAGTTTTGTCGAACGTCGCGGCGTGTGCCGCGATTATGCGCATGTGATGATCGCGCTCGCGCGCGCCGCGCATATCCCGGCGCGCATGGCGAGTGCTTATGCGCTGCGCGTCACGCCGCAGGATTTCCACGCCGTCGCCGAGGTCTATCTGGACGGCGACTGGCACCTCGTCGATGCGACCGGAATGGCGCGCGCCTCCGAAATGGCGCGTATTTGTGTTGGGCGCGACGCGGCGGATATATCGTTCCTGACGGCATATCGCGATATCGCGTTCGTCAGCCAGTCGGTGAAGGTGGAGCGCGTAGAGGGTTGAGGGGCCGTCGTGGCAAAGCCACGCCGTCAGTCCCGCTTTGCGGGCTGGCCGGACTTTCGCTAGTCGCGATTTAGCAGAGCTAAATCGCTGCGAAAGTCTGGAGCGGGTGAAGGGAATCGAACCCTCGTCACTTGCTTGGGAAGCAAAAGCTCTACCATTGAGCTACACCCGCGCTCGGCAACGGCCGTCAGGCCGCCTTTGCCGTCATCCGCGGCGCGGGTCAATCCTTTGCTGGCGGTGCAGCCTCAGCGCGCTGTTTCGCAGATCGTCTCCATCGCGACAAAGGTCGACGTGCTCGCGACATGCGGCAGGCTCGAGATTTTTTCGCCGAGCACGATGCGATAGCGACGGATGTCGGGGGTGCGGACCTTGAGAAGATAATCGAAGCTGCTCGCGATCATATGGCATTCCTCGACCTCGGGAATCTGTCGGACCGCCGTGTTGAACTGCTTTAATGCGTCTTCGCGCGTGTCCGACAGTTTGACCTCGGTGAAGGCGACATGATCGAGCCCGACCTTGGCGGGATCGACGATCGCGCGAAAGCCGGTGATCAGCCCGCTGTCGACGAGGCGCTTCACGCGCTGTTGGCAGGGTGTTTTCGAGAGACCGACCTGCAACGCGAGTTCGGTAAAGGTGATCCGTCCGTCGCGGCCCAGAATCGCGAGGATCTTGCGGTCGAACTCATCCAGTTCGACTGTTGAAGAAGCATTTTTCATAAGGATCGACTAGGATTGATCCAAAACTTGGTCAATTCATATATGAAGCCTGTCAAAACAAGTCGGATCGACTTACGCCAATATGGTATCAGGCGGCATGACCCAAAGCCCCGATCGCGCGCCCATCCGCGCCCTCGCCCGCCGCAGCGAATCCGACATCGTTGCCGAGCTGCGTAGTGCTCTCGCCACCTCCTCCGCCAGCGTCGACGCCGTAACGCGGCGCGGGCTCGAACTGATCCGCAAGGCGAAGGCCGAGGGCGAGCGCGAGACGCTCGTCGCGCAGCTGATGAACCGCTATCGACTGTCGACCGAGGAAGGCGTCGTGCTGATGTGCCTCGCCGAGGCGCTGCTGCGCGTTCCCGACAATGCGACCGCGAACGCGCTGATCCGCGACAAGATCGCCGGACGGCATTGGAAGGACGGCGAGGATGAGGACAGCCCGCTGATCGTCGCGCTGTCGTCGCGCGGGCTTTCGCTCGGCTCGGCGACGCTGATGCTCGATGCGATGGGCAGCCGGGCGAACCCGCTGACCTTGCTCAAATCGATGGTGCGCCGCTCGGGCGAGCCGGTGATTCGCCAGGCGGCGCTCGCGGCGATGAAGATGCTGGGTCAGCAGTTCGTGATGGGCGAGACGATCGACGCCGCGGTCAAGCGCGCCGACAAGGAGAAATCCGAACTCGCGAGTTTCGACATGCTCGGCGAAGCGGCGCGCACCGCCGAGGACGCGCAGCGTTACTATGAGAGCTATGCGAATGCCATCTCCCGCATCGGCAAGGCGGCGAAGCCCGGCGACCCGCACGCCAACCACGGCATTTCGATCAAGCTGTCGGCGCTCCACCCACGCTATGAATATCTCCAGCACGCGCGCGTGGTCGGCGAGCTGGTCCCCAAGGTGATCGACCTCGCCAAGGCGGCGCGCGGGGTGAACATCCCGCTGATGATCGACGCCGAAGAGACCGACCGCCTCGAACCGCATATGGACGTTTTCGCGGCGCTGATCGATGCCGGGATCGCCGACAACTGGACCGGGCTCGGCATCGTCATTCAGGCGTATCAGAAGCGCGCGCCGGCGGTGATCGACTGGCTCGCGAACCGCGCGCGGACGCGCGGGGTCAAGCTGTCGATGCGCCTCGTCAAGGGCGCCTATTGGGATACAGAGATCAAGCGCGCGCAGACGCTGGGGCTCGCTGATTTCCCGGTGTTCACGGCCAAACTCCACACCGATCTCAACTATATGCGCTGCGCTCAGCTCCTGCGCGATTGCCAGGATTGCATCTATCCGGCGTTCGCGAGCCACAATGCGATGACGCTCGCTTTTGTGTCCGAGCTGTTCGCGGGCGCCGATTACGAGCTGCAGCGGCTGCACGGCATGGGCGAGGGCGCCCACGACGCCTTGGTCGCGCTGTTCCCGCCGCCGCGCCCGGTGCGTGTCTATGCGCCCGTCGGCACGCACCGCGACCTGCTCGCCTATCTGGTTCGCCGCCTGCTCGAAAATGGCGCGAACTCCAGCTTCGTGCATCAATTCTCCGACCCCGGCGTCACCGCCGAACAGCTCGCGGTCGATCCGCGCAGCGTTGCGAGCGCGGCGTCAACGAACATTGCGACCGGCCTCGGCCTGTTCAACCCCACGCGGCGCAATTCGCGCGGCTATGATCTTGGCGAACCGGGCGTGCCTGAAGCGCTGGTTTCAGCGATCGGTGCGGCGCGGCGGAGCGACCTAGTCGCGGCACCGATCGTCGGCGGTGTTGCTCGTGAGGGCAAATCCGAAGCGGTGCGCAACCCCGCGACGGGCGCCGTCGTCGGCCAGGTGATCGAGGCCGATGCCGCGACGGTCACCGACGCCGTCGCCGCAGCGCGCAAGGCGCAGGGCGACTGGAGCCTCGCGGGCGGTGCCTTCCGCGCCGAGCGGCTCGAACGCGCCGCCGACCTGCTCGAGGAGCATGACGCGCTCTTCCTCGGCCTCGCGATCGACGAGGCGGGCAAGACGCTCGTCGATGCGATCGCCGAAGTCCGCGAAGCGGTCGATTTCCTGCGCTATTATGCCGCGCAGGCACGCGCCGATTTTACCTATCCCGTCGCGCTCCCCGGCCCGACGGGCGAGCGCAACGAACTGATGCTCGAGGGCAAGGGCGTGTTCGTGTGCATCAGCCCGTGGAACTTCCCGCTCGCGATCTTCCTGGGACAGGTGTCGGCGGCGCTCGCGGCGGGTAATGCCGTCCTCGCCAAACCCGCCGAGCAGACGCCGCTGATCGCCCACGCTGCGGTCGAACTGCTGCTCGAAGCCGGCATCCCCGGCGATATACTCCATTATCTCCCCGGCCGCGGCGAAACCGTCGGCGCGGCGCTGACCAGCAACAACGACATTATCGGCGTCGCCTTCACCGGCTCGACCGAGGTCGCGCGGATGATCAACCGCAGCCTTGCCGGGCGCGACGGCCCGATCGCGACGCTGATCGCCGAAACCGGCGGCGCGAACGCGATGATCGTCGATTCGACCGCGCTGCCCGAACAGGTCGCGCGCGACGCCGTCGCCTCGGCCTTCCAGTCGGCAGGGCAGCGTTGCTCGGCGCTGCGCCTGCTCTGCGTGCAGGAAGATGTCGCCGACACGATGATCGAGATGGTCGCGGGCGCGATGGCCGAGCTCAACGTCGGCGACCCCTCGATCCTCGCGACCGATGTCGGCCCGATCATCGACGACGAGGCGCAGGCGAACATCGCCGCCTATGTCGCCGAAGCGCGCGCGGCGGGCCGCGTGATCGCCGAGGCGGGGCGGACGAATTTGCCCGCCGACGGCCATTTCGTGCCGCCCGCGCTGATCCGGCTCGACCATGTCACCGACCTGAAGCGCGAGATTTTCGGGCCGGTGCTGCACGTTGCGACGTGGAAGGGTGGCGAGCTCGACCAGCTCATCGATGCGATCAACGCGTCGGGCTATGGCCTGACGCTCGGCGTCCACACGCGCATCGACGGCGTCGCGGCGCATATCGCGGCGCGGGCGGCGGTCGGCAACGTCTATGTCAACCGCAACCAGATCGGCGCGATCGTCGGATCGCAGCCTTTCGGCGGGCGCGGGCTGTCGGGGACCGGTCCCAAGGCCGGCGGTCCACATTATCTGCACCGCTTTGCCGAGGAAAAGTCGATCTCGACCGACATCACCGCGGCGGGCGGCAATGCGGCGTTGATGGCTGGCTGAATCTCAAGCTGGCTGATGTGCGGTCGCTTCGGCGACGCGCGCGTCAGCGTAGTGGGTGGAAACCACGAGGCCCGATACAGAGTGGACGACTGTCCCGGGCAAATACGTCCGAAAGCGTCTCGCGGCAGTGTGCCGCGGCGACCCTATGTTATGGTTGCCCCCCGCAGCCCTGACGGCGTATCGTTTTGCCGGCCGCGCGCCAATGGGTAATTTTACGCGCCCGGCACGCCGAGTAGCTGGGCTTGCCCCTTCAATCGCCCCGCCGCCGCCGGGTTGGCGGCGATCCCGTCCTTCAGCGCCTGCGCCGCCTTCGCCGTCTCGCCCAGCGTCATGCGGCTGCGCATCAGCATGATCCAGCGGTCGACGTCGGCCGGATTGGCCTTCAGCTTGGACTCGAGTCCGCTCACCATGCCTTCGATCATCTGATCCTGCTGGCCCTTGGGCAGCTGGGAAGCCGCCTCCATGTCGGCGCGGCTCGGCCCCGGGATCGCGCGTGCGGCGACCGGCATTTCGTTGGCGGTCAGCGGCCGCGCCTGCGTGTTCGCAAGTCGCGCGGTGACGTCGATCTTGTGGATCTGTCCGACTTGCTCGATCGTGCGGCGCAGGTCAGCCTCCCACGGTGCGCCTTGCGGCGTATCGGCGAGCAGCGCGAACCAGTCCTCGATCGCGCCCCTGTGATCGCCGCCGATGTCCTTTTTCACCGCGAGGAAATAGCGTGCGCGCGGGTCCTTGGCGTCGAGCGCGACCGCCTTGTCGAATGCCGTGAGCGCTGCGTCGGGCATCGGATCGCTGTCGCTCCCCATCACCCGCGCCTCGCCCAGCGCCGACCAGAGGCCGGCCGATTCGGGCGATAGAGCGACGGCTTTTTCATAAGCGGCGGCAGCGCCGGAAAAATCGCTGAGGTCGAATTTCGCCGCGCCGAGCGCGGTCCAGGCGTCGGCGCTGTTCGGTTCGCGCTTCGTCCGCGCTTCGAGTTCGGCGATTTGATCGGACGGCGCCGTAGACGCCTGCGCGGCCCGATCGAGGGCGGTGGGGCCGGTATCGCGCCAGATCGCATAGCCGACGGCCCCCGCCAGCAAGATGAAGGCGGCGATCAGGATCGCGCGGTTCGTGCCTGTCATGCCGCGGCCCGTTCCTTTGACCATCTCTTTGCTCTCGCTCATTTTTGCCCCTCTTGTGCGCTATATGAAAAAATACGGCCTGTGCGCGCAGTCATATTGCCTTTGCTTGGCGATGGTGTAGCCTTTGGCATACAAGGTCGGTCAACGATAAAATCGTCAGGGGTCGCACCGGCTTTCCCAGTCATACAGGGGAGGGGTGCATGGCAGTTTCGGATCACGTCGACTTTTCGACGTTCATGGAAGGCGTGAAAAAGCGCAACCCGGGTCAGCCCGAGTTCGTGCAGGCTGTTCAGGAGGTGTCCGAAGACATCTTCGATTTCATCGCCGACAAGGAAGAGTATCACGCACAGCAGATATTGCGGCGCATCGCCGAACCCGACCGGGTCGTATCTTTCCGCGTCTGCTGGGAGGACGATAACGGCAATATCCGCGTTCAGCGCGGCTGGCGCGTCCAGAACAACAATGCCATCGGCCCGTATAAGGGCGGCATACGCTTTCACCCCAGCGTCACCGAATCTGTGCTCAAATTCCTCGCGTTCGAACAGACGTTCAAGAATGCGCTGACCGGGCTGCCAATGGGCGGCGGCAAGGGCGGGTCGAACTTCAACCCCAAGGGCAAGAGCGTGCGCGAGATCATGCGCTTCTGCCAAAGCTTCATGACCGAGCTGTATCGCCACATCGGCGCCGACATCGACGTGCCCGCGGGCGATATCGGCGTGGGCGGGCGCGAGATCGGCTTCATGTTCGGCCAGTATAAACGGATCACCAACGAGTTCACCGGGGTGCTGACGGGCAAGGGGCTCGAATGGGGCGGCTCGCTGATCCGTACTGAAGCGACGGGCTATGGGGCGGTCTATTTCCTCGCCAATATGCTCGCGGCGAAGGGGCAGGATCTCGTTGGCAAGACCGCCGTCATCTCGGGGTCGGGCAATGTCGCGACGCACGCGGCGGAGAAAATCGTCCAGCTCGGCGGCAAGGTGCTGACCTTGTCCGATTCGGGCGGCTTCATCCACGATCCCGACGGCATCACGCAGGACAAGATCGACTGGGTGAAAGCGCACAAGACGCACCGCCGCGGCCGGATCGAGGAATATTGCGACGAGTTCAAAGGCGCGAGCTTCACCGCGGGCAAGACGCCGTGGGGCGTCCCGTGCGACGTCGCGCTGCCGTGCGCGACGCAGAATGAGTTGCTCGGCGACGATGCCAAAGCGCTGGTCGCCAATGGCTGTGTCGCGGTCAGCGAGGGTGCCAACATGCCAACGAACCTCGAGGGCGTGCATGTCTTCAAGGATGCGAAGATCATGTTCGCGCCGGGCAAGGCGGCGAACGCTGGCGGCGTCGCGGTGTCGGGGCTGGAAATGAGCCAGAACAGCGGCCGCCGCGCCTGGAGCGAGGGCGAGTTGCAACAGATGCTGAAAGATATCATGGACGGCATCCATACGCGCTGCCTGACCTATGGCGACCGGGGCGACGGCTATATCGATTATGTGAAGGGCGCCAATATCGCGGGGTTCAAGAAGGTCGCCGACGCGATGCTGGCTTTCGGGGTGGTGTAAATCGGCTCAAGGCGTAAAAGCGCCGGGTTGGGGAAAAGGGGTATTGCGGATGACGGCGCACGCTGGGAAGGAGCGCGGCGATCGGACTTGGTCGGCATTTGCCGTCCTTGCTGCCATGCTGTGCGCGCTCGCGATCGCCGCCTTCGTCTTTGCTCCCCCTGCGCGGTCGCAGGGCGAAAGCGGCGCGCGCTATACCGGCGTCGCATCTTGCGCCGGATCGACCTGCCACGGCCGGATGGAAGGCGACGGCACCGTCGTCCGCCAGGACGAGCTGATGAAATGGCAGGAGCCCTCGACCCCTGGCGGCGCGCATAGCCGCGCGTGGGCGGTACTGAACAATAACCGCAGCCAGTTCATAGCGCGTAATCTTGGCATTGGCGATCCCGCCAAGGCGCAGATGTGCCTCGGCTGCCACAGCACCGCGGGCACCGCGCGCGCGGTGCCGGCTGAGGATGGCGTCGGCTGCGAATCGTGCCACGGCGCAGCGGGCGGCTGGCTTGCGAGCCATTATGCTGGGGTGGGCACCAATGCCGACCCCGACCGCGAAATGCGGACCAAGCATTTGGCCAACCTGTCGGCGGGGCTCAAGAAACTCGAGGATCCGGTGGTGCGCGCCGGGGTGTGCGTCGACTGCCACTTCGGGTCGGCGGCCGACGGGCAGTTCGTTACCCACCGCATCATGGCCGCCGGCCACCCGCGTATTTCGTTCGAGCTCGACCTCTTCTCGTCGTTGCAGACGCATCATCAGGAGGACGCCGATTATGGCTGGCGCAAGTTCGGCGCCGCCGGGCGGCGCACCGACCATGTCCAGATGTGGGCGGTCGGACAGGCGACGGCGATCGAGCGCAGCCTCGCGCTGTTCCAGACGCGCCGTGGGGCCGAGGGCATGTTCCCCGAATTTTATTTCCTCGATTGCCACAGCTGCCATCGCCGCATCTTCGATCAGGCGAAGCCGGTCCGCACCGGGCTCGACAATGCGGGACGCGCGATCCCCGAAGGGATGCCGCCCTATAATGACGAAAATCTGATCATGCTCGCCGCCGCCGCGCGGCTGGCCGCGCCCACGCTGGCAGACCAGCTCGCCGCGCGCACCGCTGCCTTCCACAAGGCGATGGCAACCGACCGGGCGAGCGCGGTCGCCGCCGCGGCGCAGCTGTCGCAGACGGTCGCGGCGCTGAAATCCGCGTTCGCTTCGCGCAATTTCTCGGGCGCCGATGCTTTTGCGATGGTCGATGCAATTTCGGCAAAGGCGATTCGCGACCGCTACACCGACTATTCGGGGTCGCAGCAGGCGGTGATGGGGGTCGATACGCTGCTCAACGCGATGGTGTCGTCGGGCCGCGTCACCGTCGGCGCCGCGGCCGGTATCCGCGGCGACATCGACCGCGCCTATGCGGCAGTAAAGGATCCCAACGCGTACAAGCCCTCCGAATTCCAAGCGTCGTTCGGCAGCGCGGTGCGCGCGATAGGGGCGCTGCGGTAAGATCATGCAACACAAGACCCATCTTTTCCGCTCGGCCGCCTTTGCTGCGATGGGGGCGTTGTTGCTGACGTCCTGTGGCGGCGGTGGCGGCGGCAGTACGTCGACCCCGACGCCCACGCCGACGCCAACGCCCACGCCAACGACCGTCTACACTCCGCCCGCCGCCGAAGCGCTCACGACGGCCGACGTCGAACGCGTTCTCGCGCAAGCCATATCGGAAGCGCAGGCGCGCGGCCTGCCGTCGGTGATCGCGGTGACCGACCGCGTCGGCAATGTCCTTGGCGTGTTCCGCATGACGGGCGCGCGCGCGACGGCGACGACGTCGCCCGCACCCAACGGCGACAATCTCGACGCGCAGAATGTCACTTTTCCGGCGGAGGGCGGCGCGATCGCGAAAGCGGTGACCGGCGCGTACCTCTCGAGCGGCGGCAACGCCTTTTCGACGCGCACTGCGAGCCAGATCGTCCAGGAACATTTCCCGCCCGCGCCGACCACGGTGGGCCTCGAAAGCGGTCCCCTCTTCGGGGTGCAGTTCAGCCAACTCCCTTGCAGCGACCTGTCGGCGCGCTTTGGCGCCCCGGGGAATGCCGCGCTGATCGGCCCCAAACGCTCGCCGCTCGGCCTCGCCGCCGATCCGGGCGGGCTGCCGCTTTACAAGAACGGCGTGCTCGTCGGCGGCATCGGGGTGATGGGCGACGGCGTTTACGGCAGCGATCCCAACATCCTCGATATCGACAACGACGCCGAGGAGTTCATCGCGCTCGCGGGAACACGCGGGTTCGAGGCGCCAAGCACGATCACCGCCGACAAGATCACCGTCGACGGAACCAGTCTGCGCTTTTCGGACGCGACCTTCGCCGGGGTCATGTCGAACGGCGGCGCGAGCTTCGCCAGCCTCAACGGCGTCGCGGGCAATCTTGTCGCGGTGATCGGCTATGCCAATGCCGCGATCATGGCAGGGATCGCCTATGGCACCGAAGCGTCGGGTATCCGCGCTTCGACGTCGGCCGAATTTTCGAACCGCGACGCCTTTGTGCTGACCGACGGCAGCGGGACGAACCGCTATCCGCTGCGCGCGGGGACCGATGGAGCGACGAACAGCGCCCCGTTGACGCAGGCCGAAGCACGCGCTGTGCTCGAAGAAGCCTTCACCGTGATGAGCCGCGCGCGCGCGCAGATCCGCCGCCCGCTCGACAGCCGCGCGCAGGTCACGATCAGCATAGTCGATACGCATGGCGCGGTGCTCGGAATCGTGCGCTCGCCCGACGCCCCGATCTTCGGCACCGACGTTTCCTTGCAAAAGGCCCGCACCGCTGCCTTTTTCTCGGGCGCGCAGGCCGGGGCCGAACTCAGTGCCAACGCCAGCGCCGATGTCGCCGCCTTTGTGCCTGCCGTACGAACCTTCCTGAACGATCCTGCCGCGCTGACCGGCACGATCGCCTTTGCCGACCGCTCGGGCGGCAATTTGTCGCGCCCCTATTTCCCCGATGGCGAGGTCGGCCGCCCGCAAGGTCCGCTGTCGCGCCCGATCGCCCAGTTCAATCCCTTCTCGACCGGCCTGCAATCGGCGTTGATCATCGGCAATCTCGGCGCGCATCTCGGTTTCGTCTCGGGCGCCAGCGGGGCCGATACGCCGGCGCGCTGCACGACCTTGCCCGACGTCGCAGCGGGGCAGAACCGATTGCAAAACGGCATCCAGATCTTCCCCGGATCGGTTCCCATCTATCGCGGCAACCAGCTGGTCGGCGCGATCGGCGTCTCGGGCGACGGCATCGACCAGGACGACATGATCAGCTTTTTGGGCACGCATAATGGCGGCGCGCGCGTCGGCGGCATCGGCAATGCGCCAAAGGCGATTCGCGCGGACACGATCGTCGTCAATGTCGGCGCCGGCGTTCGCCTGCGCTATATCAGCTGCCCCTTCGCGCCGTTCCTCGACACGGCGCAGCAGAATGTCTGCGACGGGCTATAGGCGATGCTGACGGGGGGCAGCCTTTGGCCGGTCATCGCAACGCTCGCGGCGCAAGGCGCGCCGGGAGCCGAGGCGTTGCCGCCGCCGCCCGCACCCGAGGGGCCGCCGGTCGCGGGCGACGCCGCGCCCGCCGAGCAGTCCGCCGAAGAGCTGATCCCGCCGCCGCCGCCGGTCGATTGGCAGGACATGGTCAAGGACGATCTGGTCACCGACATCATCGAGGGCCGCCGCCGTCCCGGCTATCGGCCCGACCTTCCCGACGCGCTGACCCAGGACAATGAAGGCGCGCTGCGCCCGCCGCCGCCGCAAGCCTTTCCGGGGATGGAGGACCAATTGCCGGTTCCCGACCGCTGGCGCCTGATCGAGACATTGGGCGTCGTCAAGGAACGCTGGTTCGATCCCTATCACCAGAACACCTACAAGGGCGACCGCGCGATCGACCGCAGCAAGGTCAAATGGCTGCCGATCAAGGGCGACGACTGGTTCTTCGTCGCCAATGCCGTGTCCGACACCGTGTTCGAACCGCGCACCTTCCCGATCCCGGTCGGGGTCCAGACGACTGAGCGGCCGGGCAGCCTCGACGTGTTCGGCAAGGACCGCAGCTTCGTTTTCGCGCAGACCTTCATCGTCGGTGCCGCGCTGATAAAGGGTTCCACCGCGTTCAAGCCGCCCGATATCGAATATCGCGTCACGCTCGCCTATCAGGCCAATTATGTCGACGTGCCCGAACGGCGCGTGCTCGACGTGCGCCCGTCGAAGGCGAGCCATCGCTATGACTCGTTCCTCGGCGTGCAGGAATTGTTCGTCGACAAGCATCTCGGCAACACGTCCGACCGATATGATTTCTATTCGATCCGCCTCGGCATCCAGCCGTTCCAGAGCGATTTTCGCGGTTTTCTGTTCAACGACAGCCAGCTCGGCATCCGCCTGTTCGGCAACCGCGACAACAACCGCTTCCAATATAATCTCGCGGCGTTCTGGCGGCTCGAAAAGGACACTAATTCGGGTCTGAATGACATCACCCAGACGCCGCGCGACGACTTCATCCTGACCGCCAATCTCTATCGCCAGGATTTCCCCGTCGTCGGGCTGACCAGCCAGGTCAGCGTCACCTATAACATGAACCGCGAAAAGAATGACGTGCAGATCGACCACAACGGTTTCCCGGTGCGACCGGCGCTGCTCGGCGACCTGCGCGGGCGCGAATATGATGTCGTTTATCTGGGCTACAGCGCCGATGGGCGGATCGGGCGGATCAACCTGACCGCGAGCTTCTACGCCGCGCTGGGCGAGGACCGGAACAGCTTCTTCACCGGCAAGCCCGCCGAAATTCGCGCGGGCTTTGGCGCGGTCGAACTCAGCTACGACCACGACTGGATGCGCTTCCGCCTGTCGGGGCTGTACGCGACCGGCGACGGCGATCCGTATAACAATACCGAGGGCGGGTTCGACGCGATCTTTGAGAACCCGATCTTCGGCGGCGCCGACACCAGCTACTGGATTCGTCAGACGATCCCCTTCGCGGGCGGCGGGCGCGCGATTGCGATCAACGGGCGCAACGGCATATTGAACTCGCTCCGTTCGTCGAAGGAAGAGGGGCAGTCGAACTTCAACAATCCGGGCACCGTCTTTATCGGCGCGGGCGCCGATTTCGACCTGACGCCGGAGTTTCGCGTCAGCACCAATTTCAACCATCTGTGGTTCGCCGACACGTCGAGCCTGCAGGTGCTGCGCAGCGAAGGGTCGATCCCGAAGGATATCGGCTTCGACCTGTCGGTGGCGACGATCTGGCGGCCGAAAGCGACGCAGAATATCGTCGGCCGCCTCAGCGCAGCGGTGCTGCTGCCGGGCAAGGGGTTCAAGGACCTTTTCGACAACAAGCAGAAGAACGACGCCTACGTCTCCATCCTCGCCAATGTGATTTTGAGCTTTTAGATGCTGCTGCGCAAACTCTTCGCCCTGCTCGCTTTTGTGACGATGTGCGCTGCATTCGGCGCGAGCGTCGTGCGCGCGGCGGAAGAGGAAAAGCCGCTCAAGATCGAATATCGCTTCACCCCGCCCGCGCCGCGCGAGCAGAGCGACGCCGATGTCAGCGCGAAGTCGGAGGGCTGCTACAGCTGCCACACCCGCACCGACCAGCCCTCGATGCACGCGACCCCGGCAGTGAAGCTTGGTTGCACCGATTGCCATGGCGGCGATGCGAGCCAGCGCGGCACCCCCAGCCTCGGCTATCAGCATCCGACCAACAAGGAGGTGATGGCGCTCGCGCACCCGCAGCCGACCTTGCCCGGCGCGTGGCACGACAGCTCGGCGAACCCGCAGCGCAGCTATACCTTGCTCAACAAGGAATCGCCCGAATTCATCCGCTTCGTGAACCCCAGCGATTACCGCGTCGCGCGCGAGGCATGCGGGTCGTGCCATCTCGAGGTGATCGAGGCGACCGAGCGGTCGATGATGTCGACCGGCGCGATGCTGTGGGGCGGCGCGGCGTATAACAACGGAATCGTCCCCTATAAAAACTACATCTTCGGCGAAGCTTACACGCGCACCGGCGAGCCCGCGTGCATCCTGTCCCCCTCGTCGCGGTTGACCGCCGAGGACTATAAGGAAGCCTGCAAGCCAAGCTTCGGTTTCGACAAGATATTGACCGACGCCGAGAAAAAACGCGGCGCGCTCGCCAAAATGTACCCGCTCCCGCGCTGGAGCGTGTTGCCGCCGGGCGACGTGTTCCGTGTGTTCGAGCGCGGCGGGCGCAACATCAACACGCAATTCCCCGAAATCGGCCTGCCCAACCCGACGGGCAGCATCCAGCGGCTCGAGGAACCAGGGCGCCCCGACCTCAAGCAATCGAACCGCGGTCCGGGTACGGGCCTTCGCGTCTCGATCCCCGTGCTTAACATCCACAAGACGCGCCTCAACGATCCGCTGTCATGGTTCATGGGAACGAACGACCAGCCCGGCGACTATCGCCATTCGGGCTGTTCGGGCTGCCACGTCGTCTATGCCAACGATCGCGAACCGCGGCACAGCCTGACCTATGCCAAATATGGCCGCGATGGCGAGACCGATACCGTCGACCCGACGATCCGCGAGAAATTATGGACTGGCGTGGCCGATCATGGCGGCGACAAGAAACCCGCGGGCGGCGGTCATGCGGACGCATCGCATATGGCGCCCGACGACGGTTTTGTTGGCGGGACCGGGCATGGCGGACTAATCGATCCCGCGGCCACGACCGCTGGCGCACCGCAGCGCGAGCCGCGCCCGCGCCGCGAATCGGGGCATCCGATCAGCCACGCCTTTACCCGCGCGATCCCGACCTCGCAGTGCATGTCGTGCCACATGCACCAGCCGAACATCTTCCTGAACTCGTACCTCGGCTACACGATGTGGGATTATGAATCGGACGCGCCGCAGATGTGGCCGGGGCCGGACAATAGCGCGCCGCGCCCGCCGGGGATGAGCGACGAAGAGTATCAGAAGACATACAAGCAGCAGCGCTATCCGACCGCCGCCGAGGTTCATCAGGTGCTCGAACGCAATCCCGAAGGCGCGGCGACGCGCGGGCTGTGGGCCGATGTCGAATTCCTGCGCGACGTCTATGACGTCAACGACAGCAACAAGGACACGCAGTTCGCCGACTATCACGGTCACGGCTGGAACTTCCGCGGCATTTTCAAGCGCGACCGCGAAGGCAATCTGCTGACCGCCGACGGCAATATGTCGACCTATGGCACCGACACCGCGAACATCATCGATCCGAAGGATCCGGAGAAGTGGCGCAAGAGCTGTAGCCATTACACCGATCCGAAAGAACGCGAACTCTGCCTGACGAGCGCCGACCCCGGCCGACCGGACGTCGAGGGCAAGTTCGTTCCGCCCGGGATCAACCCGGGCAAGGCGGTCCATATGATGGACATCCACGCCGAAAAGGGCATGCAATGCGCCGATTGCCACTTCGCGCAGGACAGCCACGGCAATGGCTATATTCAGGGCGAAGTCGCCAACGCGGTCGAGATCAGCTGTAAGGATTGCCACGGCACCGCCGATGCCTTCCCGAACCTGCTGACGTCGAACGTCGCGGCGCGGCCGCAGGGCAATAACCTCGCTTTGCTGCGCAACCCCGACGGGCGGCGACGTTTTGAATTCCAGTATAATGACGATGCCGAGGTGATCGGGCTGATCCAGCGCTCGATCGTCGATCCGAAGCTCGAATGGCAGGTCAGCCTCGTCAAGCAGGCGGTGACGCCGGGGCCGCATTTCAACGCCAAGGCGGCGCGCGCCAAGCTGATGGCGCGCGCGGGCGCCGACGACGGCAGGTATGAATGGGGGCCGGGGGTCGCGAATGAAGACCGCGCGCACGGCGACGACAAGATGACCTGCTTCACCTGTCATCTGTCGTGGACGACGAGTTGCGGCGGCTGCCATTTGCCGATCGAGGCGAACTGGAAAACCAAGATGCACCATTTCGAGGGTGAGGAGACGCGCAACTTCGCGACTTACAACCCGCAGGTGGCGCGCGACGAGATGTTCCAGCTCGGCCGCCACCAGCTGACCAAGCCCGGTGAGCCCGGCCCGAACGGCGAGGCGCGCGGGATCATTACGCCGGTGCGCTCGACCTCGGCGCTGGTGCTGTCGTCGACGAACATCAACCGCGAGCGCATCTATGTGCAGCAACCGCCGATCAGCTCGGCCGGCTATTCGAGCCAAGCGTTCGCGCCGCATTTCCCGCACACCGTCCGGCGGCAGGAAACCAAGCAATGCTCAGACTGTCACCTGTCGGCGAACGACGACAATAATGCGATCATGGCGCAGCTGAACCTGCTCGGCACCAATTTCGTCAACTTCGTCGGCCTGAATGTCTGGTCGGGACAGGAAAACAGCTTCCAGGCGACGCGCGTCACCGAATGGGACGAGCCGCAGGCGGTGATCGGCAGTTACCTCCAGAAATATGCCTATCCCGACTATTGGAAACTGCACGTCGAACAGAATGGGCGTGAGCTTAAAAATTGGGTGCGCGGCAAGACTTTCGACAAGAAATTGTCAGGCGAAACGCACGCGCTCGAGGAATTCGCCAATATCGTCCAGGGCACGGGCGGACGGGTCAACTGCCTGCAACAGCGCGGCGAATATATGTTCGTCGCGGAAGGCAAGGGCGGCTTCCGCGTCTATGACGTCGCCTCGATCGGCAACAAGGGCTTCTCGGAACGCATCGTCCGCGCGCCCTTCTCGCCGCTTGGCCACGACACGCATGTGAAGACGAAGAACGCGACCTGCATGGCGATCGCGACGACGCAGCCGATCAGCGTGTCGCGCAACGAGACTATCGTGAAGAATTTCCCCGAGAATCACGAACAGGTGATGCACGACATCTATCGCTACGCCGTCATCACCGACAGCGTCGAAGGCCTGATCCTCGTCGATATCGACACGCTGGCCGACGCCGAATTCCGCAACAACAAGCTGAAGCGCGCGCTGACGTGGAACGAAGGCAATGTCCTTGCAGGGGCGCGGCACATCACGCTGGCGGGCAGCATGGCCTATGTCACGACCGACGCCGGCCTCGTCGTGCTCGACCTGACGACGCCGCTTGCGCCCAAAGTCACGGCGCAGCTTCCGCTGACCGACGCGCGCGCCAGCGCGGTGCAGTTCCGCTATCTTTGGGTCACCGATGCCGACGGCGTGAAACTGTTCGACGTCACCAACCTCGCGCAGCCGGTCGCGGTGCCGGAGGGCACGGTCCGGCTCGCCAACGCGCGCAAAATCTATCTGGCGCGCACCTATATGTATGTCGCGGCGAAAGCCGACGGCCTCGTGATCGTCGATGTCACGCGCCCCGCGGCGCCGATCGTCTGGCCGGGGCTCACCTTTGGCGGTGCAATGGCTGATGCGGAGGACGTGATCGTCGCGTCGACCAACGCCTCGCTCTTTGGCTATGTCGCCGACGGGCGGGGCGGCATCAAGGTGCTGCAACTGACCAGCCCCAACAATCCGGGCCTCTATGGCTTCTCGCCAAAGCCGACGCCTGAACTCATCGCCTGGGCAAAAACCCCGTCGCCCGCGCTCGCGCTGTCGAAGGGCCTCGACCGCGACCGCGCCGTCGACGAGACTGGTGGGCAGATGGCAGTCTTTGGACGTGTCGGGTCGCGGCCCTTCACGCGGGGTGAGATGGAGAAGCTGTTCCTGAACAGCAAAGGCATGATCTACAAGGTGAGTGACGAGGTCGACCAGAATGCGTGGCGCCCGCCGCTTCTCTACGCAAACTGATGGGGAAGGATGGCCAACGACCGGAAGCGGAATAATATCCTCCCCATGGCTTCGCCACCGGGAGGATTAACGTCCGCTTCCCACCCCTAAGCTGACATCGATCCGCCTAAAGCCGCTCGGCCTGCACCACCGTGTCCGACGCGCGCAGCGCCGACAATATGCGCATCAGATGCTGCACATCGCGCACCTCGACGACGACGTCATAGGTGTGGAAACCGCCCTCGCGGTTCGACAGGCGCAAATTGGTGATGTTCGCCATATTGGCGGCGAGGATGCCCGACATTTCGGCGAGCGTGCCGGGTTCGTTGCGGATGACGATACACAGCCGCGCGTTCCCGCCCTCGCTGTCTTCTTGCCAGCGCAGGTCGATCCAGTCGGCGTCGATGCCGTCGGCGAGCCGTGGGCAGTCGATGACATGTACCTCGATTCCCTCGCCTGGTCGCGACAGGCCGACGATGCGGTCGCCGGGGACGGGATGGCAGCAGTCGGCGAGCTGATAGGCGACGCCGGGTGTCAGCCCCGCGATCGACACCGCCGCGCCCTGCACCAGCTTGCCCGGCTTGGTCTTCATCTCGGCGGTGATGCCGGGGACGAGCGCCTCGAGCACGGCATTGTCGGTGAGCCGCTGCTTGGCGATCGCGACATAGAGGGCGCTGTCGTCGTCGAGCTTCAGCCGCTCGCGCGCCGCGATGCGCGCCTTGTCGCCGACCTTGTTGGGCAGGCGCGCGACGATCTCATCGTACATCTTGCGGCCCAATGCCGACAGCTCGACCTTTTCCTTCGACCGCACATGGCGGCGGATCGCCGCGCGCGCCTTGCCGGTGACTGCGAAGCCCAGCCAGGCCGGCTGCGGCGTCTGCTTGTCGGAGGAGAGGATTTCGACCGTGTCACCATTGTTCAGCTGGGTGCGCAGCGGCACCAGCCGCCCGTTGACCTTGGCCCCGACGGTGCGGTCGCCGAGCCCGGTGTGGACGGCATAGGCGAAATCGACCGGCGTCGCGCCCTTGGGCAGCTGGTGCAAACTGCCCTTCGGCGTGAAGGCGAAGATGCGGTCCTGATACATCGCGATGCGCGTGTTTTCGAGGAACTCTTCGGGATCGTGCGTCTGCTCGAGGATTTCGATCAGGTCGCGAATCCACCCCGCCTGTCCGTCAGGGGCGGAGCCGCCCTGTTTATACGCCCAATGCGCGGCGAAGCCGAATTCGGACTGCTGATGCATGCCGAGGCTGCGAATCTGGATTTCAATCCGCATATTCTGCTGGTGCATGATCGTCGTGTGCAGCGACTTGTAGCCGTTGCGTTTCGGGGTCGAGATATAATCCTTGAACCGGCCCGGAACCATTTTCCATTTGCTGTGGATCAGGCCGAGTGCGGCATAGCAATCGGCATCGGTCGGAGTGATGATGCGAAAGGCGATGATGTCGGTCACCTGCTCGAAGCTGACGTGCCGCTCCTGCATCTTGCGCCAGATCGAATAGGGGTGTTTCTCGCGCCCCGACACATCTGCTTCGATCCCGTTCTTGGCGAGCAATTCCTTGAATTCGCGGCTGATCCCCGCGACCTTGTCCTTGCCGCCCGCGCTCAGCTTGGCGAGGCGGCCGGTGATCGTCGCATAAGCTTCGGGTTCGAGCTCGCTGAACGCGAGCAGCTGCATCTCGCGCATATATTCATACATGCCGATCCGCTCGGCGAGCGGGGCATAGATGTCCATCGTCTCCTTGGCGATGCGGCGGCGCTTTTCGGGATTCTGGATGAAATGCAGCGTCCGCATATTGTGCAGCCGGTCGGCGAGCTTGACCAGCAGCACGCGGATATCGTCGGACATGGCGAGCAGGAATTTGCGCAGATTCTCGGCCGCGCGCTCATTCTCGGTCTGCGCTTCGATCTTGCTGAGCTTGGTTACGCCGTCGACCAGCCGGCCGACGTCGGCACCGAACAGGCGTTCGATCTCTTCGGGAGTCGTCAGCGTGTCCTCGAGCGTGTCGTGGAGCAGCGCAGTGACAATCGTCTCGGCATCGAGATGGAGGTCGGTTAAAATGCCCGCTACCTCGACCGGATGGCTGAAATAGGGGTCGCCCGATGCGCGTTTCTGGCTGCCATGCTTCTGCACGGTGAACACATAGGCGCGGTTCAGCAGCGCCTCGTCGACGTCGGGATCATAAGCGCGCACGCGCTCGACAAGTTCATATTGCCTCAGCATTGCATCCAATGTCGTTCATGCAGGCAATATTGCAATGCGAAATTTGCTTGCGTGTAACCGCGGGCGTCGAGCAATTTTGATAACGATGTTTGGAAGCATCGTTCGCCGAAGGTAGGCAGCGAAAAACCGCCGTACTTCACCGGCAAAGCCAAGTGGGCGTACGGCAGCTGCCGACCGGCGTGCGGGCGCGATTATTTCGCGCCGTTGCAGCGCGCCAGCTCTTCGGCCTCGAGCGCTTTGCCACCCGTGGCGAAGCTCGCCACCGGGCCTGCCTTTTTGACGAGCGCCGAACACATCACGAGCGGGCGGCTCGTACCTTGACGGGCAGTGCAGCTGGAGCCCTTGCATGCCCAGACGACATCGCGCGCGACGAAGCGCGCCTCTGTCGCCGGACCGGCGAGTTCGGCGCGGTAGTAGGCGCCGCTCGCGGCGGTTGCTGCGCTGGATGCGAATGAGAGGCCGCCGATCAGTGCGGCGCCTGCCAGCGCGAAGGAATGGGGGAGGGGAGAAGGTTTGAATATGGGCATTGGGAGCTCCTGTTTTTGCGCAACCATGAGGTTGCGAGGCGCTACCTAGACTTTGAGTTGCGAAATGCAACGTAGACCCTATATTTTTTTGACGCACAGGGCGATTTTACGTTAGGGCTTGGGTCATGGGAAAATTACGCGAACTGCTGAACGACATGGATGGGGGCAATTGCGCCCTGCCGCTGGCGCTGGAAGCGATGGGCGAGCGATGGTCGTTCATGATCCTGCGCGCCGCCTTTAACGGTGTCCATCATTTCGAGGAGTTCCAGCAGGAACTGAACATCGCGCGCAATATCTTGTCGAACCGGCTGTCGCGGCTGGTCGACCATGGCATCATGGCGCGCGAAGTGATGGCCGAGGACCGCCGCAAGGTGCAGTATCAGCTGACCGAAAAGGGCATCGAGCTGCTCCCCGCGATGATCGCTTTGCGCCAATGGGGCGAAAAATGGGGTGCCGGCGTGCCGTCGACCCCGGTGCTTGTCGACGCGCGCGACGAACAGCCGATCGGCCCGGTGACGCTGACCGCGCACGACGGCCGCGTGATCGGGTACAAGGAATTGCTGTGGAAGCATCGCGCCGAACTCCAGCCGCTCGGCCAGGCGCGCGTGCGCGGCGAGGCTGCGATGGCGCCGGTCGCCGCCGAATGATCGGCCGCGCCGGTTTCCGATATCGCCCGCGCGGCGACTGACCATCGCCATCGCACGGACTCCCATGCCGCTTTTCCGACTGTCTTCGCCGGGGCCCTTTTTCGACAACAAGGTCCGGGCCTTTTGGAACCTGCAGATATTGGGCTGGTCCGCGTGGCTCGGTCTGCGCGGCGTTTCGGGGCTTGCCAACGGCCAGCCCTTCACCTTTCTGGTGCCGCAGACGATCTCGGCGATTACCGGCTTCTCGCTCTCGCTGATCCTGTCGGTTTGTTACCGCGCGTTGATCAGCCGCCGGCCGCTGCTCATGTGGGGCGTCAGCTTCGGGCTTTCGGGCGTCGCGACCGCGCTTTGGGCCTTTATCGACGCATGGGTCGCGCAGATCCAGAACCCGAGCAGCGAGGCGGGATTTACGAGCCTTTTGCTTGGTGCGGTCTATATCGACGCGACCTCGCTTGCGGCCTGGTCGGCGCTTTATTTCGCGATCAACTATTTCCTCCAGCTCGAGGAACAGAATGACCGGGTTATCCGGCTCGAGGCGCAGGCGGCTTCGGCGCAGCTCGCGATGCTGCGGTATCAGCTTAACCCGCATTTCCTGTTCAACACGCTGAACAGCATTTCGACGCTCGTGCTGCTCAAGCAGTCGGAGCCCGCGAATGCGATGCTTTCGCGCCTGTCGGCCTTCCTGCGATATACGCTCGCGAACGAACCGACCGCGCAGGTGACGCTGGCGCAGGAGATCGAGACGCTGAAGCTTTATCTCGATATCGAAAAAATGCGGTTCGAGGAACGGCTGCGCCCGCATTTCGCGATCGACCCGGTGGTCGCGCGCGCGCGACTGCCGTCGCTTCTGCTCCAGCCACTCGTGGAAAATGCGATCAAATATGCGGTGACCCCGCAGGAGGATGGCGCCGATATCACGATTTCCGCACAGTTGGCCGGTCAAAATGTTCGGATTGCCGTGTCCGACACCGGCGCGGGATTGTCAGCCGACCGCACCGACCCCACCACGGGTATTGCAACGGAATCGACCGGCGTGGGTTTAGCCAATATCAGGGACCGGTTGGCGCAGGCTTTTGGCGACCAGCACCGGTTCGACGTCCAGGTGGGCGCTGAGGGCGGCTTCACGGTGGTGATCGAGTTTCCGTTCCAGCCCGACGGGCAAATGACGATTGGAACCGAGAGAACATGACGATCAGAACCATCCTGGTGGATGATGAAAAACTGGCCACCCAAGGCCTGCAACTGCGGCTGGAACCGCATGCGGACGTCGAAATCGTCGACACCGCGCAAAATGGCCGCGAAGCCATCAGAAAGATCAAGACCCACAAGCCCGACCTGGTTTTTCTCGACATTCAGATGCCGGGTTTCGACGGCTTTTCGGTGATCCAGGGGTTGATGGAGGTTGAACCCCCGCTGGTCGTGTTCGTCACCGCTTACTCGGATCACGCGATCCGTGCGTTCGAAGCGCAGGCGGTCGATTATCTGGTCAAGCCGGTCGAGCCCGAGCGCCTCGCCGACGCGCTGGACCGCGTCCGCCAGCGGCTCGCCGAAAAGCGTGGCGTCGCCGAAGTCGAGCGCCTCAAGACCGTTCTCGCCGAAGTCGCCCCCGAAGCCGTCGAGGACTATGACGCCGAGACCCAGCCAGACGCGCACGCCGCCGATCGCTATGAAAAGATGATCAACATCAAGGATCGCGGCCAGATCTTCCGCGTCGACGTGGACAGCATTGAACGCATCGACGCCGCGGGCGATTACATGTGCATCTATACCGCCGACAACAGCCTGATCCTCCGCGAGACGATGAAGGATCTCGAAAAGCGGCTCGATCCGCGCAACTTCCAGCGCGTGCACCGCTCGACGATCGTGAACCTGTCACAGGTTAAGCAGGTCAAGCCGCACACCAACGGCGAATGTTTCCTCGTGCTCGGGTCGGGTGCGCAGGTGAAGGTCAGCCGCAGCTATCGCGACGTCGTCGCGCGCTTCGTGCACTAATAAAACCCGCTCCCTCGTCATTGCGAGGAGCGTAGCGACGAAGCAATCTCCAGCCATCGGTATTGTAGGACGATAGCTGGAGTTTGCTTCGCGTCGCCCGCAATGACATTCGCCTAAAGCTGGTGCCCGGTCCTATCGCGCTTCGTTGCGAGATAGTGTTCGTTATATTTGTTCGTGGGTAGCGCGAGCGGGAGGCGCTCGACGACTTCGACGCCTTCTTTCTCGAGCCGCGCAACCTTTTCCGGATTGTTCGTCATCAGCCGGATGCGCGGGATTTTAAGCAGTGCGAGCATCCGTCCGGCAATCGCGAAATCGCGCGCCTCGACCGGAAAGCCGAGCCGCAAATTGGCGTCGACCGTGTCATAGCCCTGATCCTGCAGCGCATAGGCGCGCAGCTTGTTGACGAGCCCGATGCCGCGTCCTTCCTGCCTGAGATAGAGCAGCACACCCCACGGCGCGTCGGCCATCGCGTGGAGCGCGGCGTGAAGCTGCGGCCCGCAATCGCATTTGAGGCTGCCGAGAACGTCGCCGGTCAGGCATTCGCTGTGCAGCCGCACGACGGGCGGATTGCCGTCGCGCTTCCCGATAACGAGCGCGACATGGTCCGACGCTTCTTCGGGCGAGCGGAAGGCGACGATTTCGGCGCTTTCGCTCGCTTCGACGGGCAGGCGCGCGCGTGCAGCAACCTGGAGCCGCGTCGGGTCGAGCAGCGCCGCGACATCGTCGACGGTGCACATGGTTTCGGCGTCGCCACTGGCTTCGCGCACGAAAAAGGCGGGGAGCAGCCCGGCGTGGCGCGCGATCGTCATCGCGGCAGCAGCTGCTGCTTCGCCGCCGGTCGCAACGGTGCGGAAGGGGCCCTTGAGCGGGTTCGCCAGGTCGAGCGCCGGATCGGCGATCGCGAGCGCCGCCGTGACGCTATCGGCGGCGTTCGCCAACCGGACCGGACCCGGCGTTGCGGCGACGCGCTGGTTGGTCAGCTTGAGCGTGACTGCGCGTTCGCCCGAGAGCAGTACGTCATGGCTTCCAAATTCGGCCAGCGCCGCATCGCGCGCGCTTTCGACCGCGAGCAGGTCGAGCAACCCGTCCGCGCCCTCCACGCGAAACGGCCAGCCGCGCCGCAGCGCATCGATGGCGCGTGCCGCGCGCCGGGCGCCCCGGTCATTTGGGGCATCGCTCAAAAATCGAACTCGGTTATCAGCGGGATGTGATCCGACGGCCGTTCCCAGCTGCGCGCCGGCTGGACGATGCGGTGCGACACCGCTTTGGGCATCAGGTCGGGTGTCACCCACATATGGTCGAGGCGGCGGCCGCGGTTCGACGCTTCCCAATCCTTCGCGCGGTAGCTCCACCAGGTATAGAGGCGCTCCGGCGCCGGGATGAAGTGACGCCCAAGGTCGATCCAGTTCGATGCCGCCTGCAGCCGCGCAAGGGTTTCAACCTCGATGGGCGTGTGACTGACGACGTCAAGCAGTGCCTTGTGATTCCAAACGTCGCTTTCGAGCGGCGCGACATTGAAATCGCCGGTGAGCACCGTCGGCGTCCCGTTCAGCGCGCCCGACCATTCGGTCATGCGGCCGAAGAAATCGAGCTTTTGCCCGAATTTTGGGTTCAGCTCGCGGTCGGGAATGTCGCCGCCCGCAGGAATATAGACATTATCGAGCCGCACGCCCGACGGCAGCGTGACGCCGACGTGGCGTGCTTCGCCATTCGCCTGCCAGTCATATTTGCGTATGTCGGTCAGCGGCACCTTGCTGACGATCGCGACGCCGTGGTGCATGCGCTGGCCGTGCGTGACGATATGGTCATACCCCAACCGCTTGAACATGTCGGGCGGGAACAGCGTGCATTCGACCTTCGTTTCCTGCAGACAGAGGATGTCGGGGGCTTCTTCGCGCAGGAATTTCTCGACGATGCCGATGCGCGCGCGAACGCTGTTGATGTTCCACGAAGCGATGCTGGTACGAGTCATGCGGTGGCTCTATCGGCGCGAGGGAAGGCGCGCAACGTCCCAAGCACCGGATAAATTAAACCCCCGTTCCAGGGGCGGTGGAACGGGGGTTCAAGGTCAGCGTTCGTCACGCTCTTGAATGAAGGTGCCTGGCAGTCCCGGTGGGGCAACAGGGGGAAACCCAAATCCGGGGGCCGTGTTGGCGCCTTCGAGAATTGAAATAGACGGTCTTCCCTGTCGCCAAGCTGAACAAAATCGGCGCTCCGGCGCCATTCTTGCAGTTCGTCGATACGAGACGTCCGTTGGTCTGGAAAAAATGACGTCGAATCCGTTTCGCGGATTCGACGTCATGATCTTGGAACCCTGGTCCGGTCGGGTTAGCCCGCGCGACCGCGCTGCTTCGGCCGCGGGTCGGTCCATTTGAACGCCGAGTCGGCGACCGCTACGTTAAATTTCTGGTTGGTCAAATCGATCCGCGTGCGGTTGTTTTGCGAATCGAGCGCGACCCATCCGCGCAGGCGCAGCCCCGCGGGGGCCGATCCGTCGCGGACGAACACCATGGTGATCGTACCATATTCGGGGCGCTTCGGATCCTTGACCTCGACGCTCAGCACGTCGCCGCTGCCGGTGGGCAGCACCTTGGCATATTTGGTCAGGTCGCGGTCGGGGTCGAGCAGCGCGCCGAGCGGCGAATTCTTGACCGGCCAGCGCTGTACCTGCCGCACCTCATAATCGATCATCGTCAGCGAGCTGCCGTCGCCGACGATCAGCAACGGCACGCCCTTTTGATACTGGAACCGGATCTTGCCCGGGCGCTTCAGGGTCAGCTGGCCGCTCAGCCGCTGGCCGTTGCGGTCGGTCTGCACGAAATTGGCGGTCATCGAACTCGTTGCTTTGAGATGCGACTGCACCGATGCCAGCGTGCTGGACGACTGGGCGATCGCCGGCACGCCGATCGCAAGGCCGGCAGCGGCCATGGGTGCCAGCGTCCAGGCGGCGAGGCGGGTCATGTTCGTCTTGAAGATCATTGGACTCTCATCTCTGAATTAGGGAACGGGTCCATCGCAGCCGGGCATTGAACCCGCGCTGAACCTGTCGTTGGATGCTGTTCAAGTGATCAGACAGGCAAAGGTTCCTTACCTTTGCTGGCCATATTGGTCGGTGAGTACGTCGCGGCGGCCGACATGGTTGGGCGGGCTGACCAGCCCCTCCTCCTCCATCCGCTCGATCAGCCGCGCCGCGCTGTTGTAACCGATGCGCAGTTGGCGCTGGAGCCAGCTGGTCGAGGCCTTTTGACTCTCGACAACGATCTGGCAGGCCTTGGCATACATGCGGTCCTCGGCGCTATCGCCGCCCGCGGGAGCACCCTCCATTGCGAAGCCGCCGTCCTCGGGATCTTCGGTGACGCTTTCGATATAGTCGGGGCGACCCTGACCCTTCCAGTGATCGGCGACCGCGCGGACCTCGTCGTCCGACACGAACGGCCCGTGGATGCGCGTGATCTGCTTGCCGCCGGGCACATAGAGCATGTCGCCCTTGCCGAGCAGCTGCTCGGCGCCAGCCTCGCCCAGGATTGTGCGGCTGTCGATCTTCGACGTCACGTTGAAGCTGATGCGCGTCGGCAGGTTCGCCTTGATGACGCCGGTGATGACGTCGACCGAGGGGCGCTGCGTCGCGAGGATCAGGTGAATGCCCGCCGCGCGGGCTTTCTGCGCGAGCCGCTGGATCAGGAACTCGACCTCCTTGCCCGCGGTCATCATCAGGTCGGCGAGTTCGTCGACGACGACGACGATCTGCGGCAGCGGCGCATAATCGAGCGTCTCTTCCTCATACACCGGCTGGCCGGTGTCTGGGTCGTAACCCGTCTGGACGCGGCGCCCGAGCGACTTGCCCTTGGCAAGCGCGCCGCGTACCTTGTCGTTGTAGCTCGCGAGGTTGCGGACCGACAGCGACGACATCATCCGATAGCGGTCCTCCATCTGCTCGACCGCCCATTTCAGCGCCCGGATCGCCTTCTTGGGCTCGGTGACGACGGGCGCGAGCAGGTGCGGGATGTCGTCATAGACGCTGAGTTCCAGCATCTTGGGATCGATCATGATCATCTTCACCTGATCGGGACCGAGGCGATAGAGAAGCGACAGGATCATCGCGTTGAGGCCGACCGATTTACCCGAACCCGTCGTACCCGCGATCAAGAGGTGCGGCATCGGCGCGAGGTCGGCGATCATCGGGTCGCCGCTGATATTCTTACCCAGGATGATCGGCAGCGCCCCGGTCTGGTCCTGAAACAGCGCACTGCCGATGATTTCGTGGAGCACCACCGATTCGCGGACCGCGTTGGGCAGTTCGATGCCGATCACGGTTCGGCCGGGGATTGGCGCGATGCGCGCCGATAGCGCCGACATGTTGCGCGCGATATCGTCGGCGAGGTTCGACACGCGGCTCGCCTTGGTGCCCGGCGCGGGTTCTAGTTCGTACATGGTGACGACGGGGCCGGGGCGGACCGCGGTGACGACGCCCTTGACCTGAAAATCCTCGAGCACCGATTCGAGCAGCCGCGCGTTGCGTTCGAGCCCCGCCTTGTCGATCTGTCCGGTCGGCCCCGGCGGCGGCGGTGCGAGCAGGTCGATCGACGGCAGCTGGTAATTGGTGAACAGCTCGGTCTGCGGCTTGGGCCGGGGTTTCGAAGGCGCGCTACGCTCGGCGGGTTCGGCGATTTCAGGCGGCGCGCGGTCGCTCGGCTCGGCGACCGCGCGCGGCCGGACGACGCGCTCCATCAGGTTCGGCGCCTTGGTCTCGTCATTTGGCACCCGCGCGGGTTCGACGATGCGGCTGCCCTCCGCCGCGGGGAGCTTGAAGCGCGACGCCCATCCCTTTTCGAGCCGTAAGGCGCGCCACGCGAGCCAGAGGCCGAAAAGAACGAGCAGCAAGATGGTGGCAAAACGGATCAGCGCTGCGGCGGGCTCCCCCGCTTGTGCGAACAGTGGGGCGACCGCGCCGCCGATCAGCAGCGCGATAATCCCGCCCCAGCCCGCAGGCATCGGCGCGTTGGTCGCGGGCGACCAGAGTTCGGCGCCGAGGCCGACGAGCAGGATACCGATGAAGCAATAAGCGAGCTGGCGCGGCCAATAGGGCTGCGCCTCGCCAGTCCATAGACGCCACGCCATAATCCCGAGCAGCGGCAGCAGCAGCACGATGCCCGCCCCGCCAATCGAAAGCCCGAGATCGGCGAACCAAGCGCCCGCGCTGCCCATCCAGTTGGCCGCGGTGCCGTGCGCGGCGGTGTTGAGCGCCGCGTCGGTGCTGTCATAGGTCACGAGCGCGAGGGTCAGGAACAGCGTGAAAAACCCGAGCGCGACCGCCGCGGCGATCACCAGCGATCGCGCGATGCTTTGGCGGAAAACCGTGCGCCAATCGGCCTTTGCGGGTGCGGCCTTGCGGCTAGCCATGCTCTTTTCCGGTCCCTGTCAGTTAACCACGGCGATATGCGCATGGGGGGGACTCGCCGTCAAGCATGGCCCCGCGCCCGGCCACAGCCTTTCCAACCGTCCTGCAGCGCGCTAGGGCGAAGCCATGAGTGAAACGCTGCGCAGCGATGTCCTGATTTCGGGTGGCGGCCTTGTCGGCCAGGCGCTCGCCCTTGCCCTCGCCCATCATGGCCTGTCGGTCCAGATCGTCGATCCCGCCGACCCGGTGACAACGATCGCGCCGGGTTTCGACGGCCGTGCCTCGGCGATTGCCAGCGCGACGTGGCAGATGTTCGAAGTGTTGGGGCTTGCCGATCGGCTCGCCGGACATGGCTGCCCGATCCGCGCCATTAAAGTGGGCGACGGCGTGCCCGACAGCGATCGCGGCGGCGAACTTGATTTCGTCACTGCCGAGGGCGACCCGCCGCTCGGCACGATGGTCGAGAACCGCCAGCTCCGCCTCGCGCTCGCCGCCGGACTCGCCGAGGCGCCGCTGGTACGGCTGCTGATGCCCGCCGCGGTCGCGTCGCGCGAGATCGACGGCCATGGCGTCACACTGACGCTGGCCGATGGGACGAAGCTCGCGGCGCCGCTGCTGATCGTCGCCGAGGGGCGCCGCTCGCCGACGCGCGACGCCGCGGGGTTCAGCATCGCGAACTGGTCGTACCATCATCACGCGATGATCGGCGCGGTCGCGCATGAAAAGCCGCACGGCAATGTCGCCCACGAAATCTTCTACCCGTCGGGCCCCTTTGCGCTGCTGCCGCTCGTCGACGACGCGGAGGGTCGGCGCCGTTCGGCGTTTGTCTGGACCGTTGCCGAAAAGGACGGGCCGGGTTTCGCCAAGCTCGGGACACGCGGCTTTGTCGCCGAACTGCAAAAGCGCGCGGGCGGCGTGCTTGGCGCGATGGAGCTGGTCGCACCGCGCATGACCTATCCGCTCGGCTTTCATCACAGCGCGTCGATCGTTGCCGACCGCATCGCGCTCGTCGGCGACGCCGCGCACGGCATCCATCCGATCGCGGGGCAGGGGCTCAACCTTGGCCTGCGCGATGTCGCGGCATTGACCGAAGTGCTCGTCGAGGGCGCGCGGCTCGGGCTCGACCTCGGCGATGCGGCATTGCTCGCGCGCTACCAGCGCTGGCGCGGGCTCGACAATATGATGGTCAGCCTTGCGACCGACGGGCTGACACGCCTGTTCGGCATTCCGGGGCGCACCGCCGCCGCGGTCCGTCGCACCGGGCTGGGCGCGGTGCAACGCATGCCGATGCTCAAGCGCTTCTTCATGGACGAGGCCCGCGGCGAGGCGGGCGACCTGCCACGCCTGCTGGCGGGTGCCGAAATCTAGGTATTACTACCTAAGGCGTCGGCAGCCCGGCGCTAAGCATGACATCCTATCCCCATCGAAGCGGCAACCATGCTGCGGCACGATGGGGGACAGGACCATGTCGGCAAAAAGCGACGCGCTCGAACAGGCAGTGACCGATTATATCCAGGCGCGGACCGCGCTCGAGGCGGCGCCGGGCGCGCGAACCCGCGCCTTGGCCGACCGCGCCTTTGTCCGGCTCGCCGCGCTCGCGGCACCGCGCATTCGTTATTTCACCCGCACCTATGGCCTGGCCGATGTGGCCGACGATGCCGAACAAGTGTGCGCGATCGCGCTCCACCGGGCGGCGGAACGCTATGATCCGGCGCGCGCGCGCTTTACCACCTATATCAACTGGCAGCTGCGCGCTGAATTACAGGCGCTGCGGCACCGCCTTCATGGTGACCAGCGCTGTGCCGGGCGGCGCGATGTGACCGCGATGCTGTCGCTCGATGCGCTGGAGGAAGGCGGCGACGACAATTGGCTCGTCGATCCCGCGGCCGAACCGGCGACCGAACAAGGCGCTGCCGACGGCCTTGCCAATCTTGTCGCCGAGCGGTTGGTCGCCGAATGGACGGCACGCCGCCGCGCCGGGTTGTCGCGTGCCTGCCGAGCCGATGGCGACCGGATCGAAGCACGCGTCGCCGCTGAGCAAGCGCTGGTCCGCGATCAGCTGATGGTGAGCGACGCCGTCGAGCGGCTTCGCGAAAGCGACCGCCATATCGTGCGGCGTGCGCTGGCCGACATGGTTCGCCACGCGGGGTTGAAAAGGCCGCATTGACGGCCTTATTGCAGCGTGGCGCGTCCGTCGTCGCCGTCGAAACGGCCGAAAAACTGCATCAGCTGGACGACCAGCTCGGCGCGCGCGTCGATCGGCGTCGCTTCGAGCAAAGCCTGCTTAGCCGCCGCATCGAACGGTGCGACCTGCGCGATGCCGTTGACCAGCGTCGCATCGTCGAGCTGGCCGACCGAATCCCAGTCGACGACATAGCCCTGCCGCGCCGCAAAGCGCTTGGCTTCGCGCTCGAGGCTGGCGCGCTCGATGCTCGCCAGCACGGCACCCTCTTCGGCTTCGAGCTCGATCTCGGCCTCGACCTGCCGGAAGGGGGTCGTGACGTCGAGCTCGCGCCGGACGCGAAAACGCGCGACGCCCTCGAGCACGAGGTTGAAGCGGCCCTCGTCGAGCGCCTCGACATCGATGATGCGCCCGACGCAGCCGACGTCATAGAGCGCGGGCGGTTCGCGATCCTCTTCGCCGGGAAGCTGGCGCGGCTGGATCATCCCGATCTGCCGGTCGCGCGCCAGTACCTCCTGCACCATCGCCGAATAGCGCGGCTCGAAAATGTGCAGCGGCAGGTGCAGCCCGGGGAACAGCACCGCGCCGGTGAGCGGAAAGATCGCGATCCGCTGGATGGTCAGGGGGGCGGTCTCGCCCATCAGCCGAACAGGATGAGCGACAGGCGGCGGCGCTGCGCCGCGACCCACGCGTCTTCGAGCCCAACAGCTTCGAACAGCGACAGAAGCTTGGCGCGCGCGGCGTCGTCATTCCATTCGCGGTCGGCGGCGACGATATGGAGCAGATTGTCGGCGGCGGCATCGCGCTGCCCCGCGCCGATCTGTGCGCTGGCAAGGTCGTAGCGTGCCTGATGATCGTCGGGGTTGGCGGCGACCGCGGCTTCGAACGCCGCGAGTTCGCCCGCGTCAGGCGCATCGGCGGCGAGCGCGAGCGCGCTTTTCGCCTGTGCGATCGCGGGGTCTTCGGCGATCTCGGCCGGGACGACGTCGAGAGCAGCCTGCGCGCCGTCGATATCGTCCGCCAGCACGAGCGCGCGAATTAGCCCGCCATGCGCCGCAGCATTGTCGGGTGCGATGTCGAGAATCTGCGCAAAGACGCTCGCGGCGCGCGGGCCGTCGCCTTCGGCCAACACGCTCTCGCCCATTTCGATCAGCGGCGCGATCTCGATTGCGCGCGCGGTCGCCTCGCTCTCGATCGGGAGCTGTGCGAGCAGCTGGTCGAGAATCGCCTTCAGCTGGCTTTCGGTGCGCGCGTTGGTCAGGTTCGCGACCGGCTGGCCCTGAAAGATCGCGTAGACGGTCGGGATCGACTGGACTTGGAACTGGCCGGCGATGAAGCGATTCGCATCGACATCGACCTTGACCAGCACGACGCCCTTGTCGGCATAATCCTCGGCGACCTTTTCGAGCACGGGGCCAAGCTGTTTGCACGGCCCGCACCATTCGGCCCAGAAATCGAGGATGACGAGGCTGGTCATCGACGGTTCGACGACGTCGCGGCGGAAAGCTTCGACGGCTTCCTTTTCGGTGGGATTCAGACCGAGCGTGGCCACGCAATGTTGCTCCTGTTTTGATTTGGCGCCGCCTCCGCGCCAGCGGAAGAGACTCTTTCCTCGCTTATGTGGGAATTTCGGGCGATATGCCAACCCTTCGGAGAAAATGCGTAATCAGGGGTTGCCGAGTCAAAAAGCCGGTGCTAATCGCCCGCCTCACCCGCTGGAACCGACCGGTTTCCAGCCGCCAGAGCGGGCGTAGCTCAGGGGTAGAGCACAACCTTGCCAAGGTTGGGGTCGAGGGTTCGAATCCCTTCGCCCGCTCCAGTTTTTCCTATAAAATCAGCCATTTAGGCAGCTCGGCGTCCGGCGCTGTTTGATGCGTATTTCGTCGGGCTACCACCGGGCTACCACGGCTGCGGGCCGTTCACCGTTGTCTCGCGTTGTGTTTGGTGGCCGAGCAAGTGTTTGTAATTGGCTCTTCTTCACGGCAGTATTATCTCATGCCCGAGGAGAAGCCGGTGGAAGACCGAACGGAAGTTTTGTCGCTCCGCAGGGTTGCAGCCCGCTTCATCAACACGGATGAGCAGACTGGCCTTGCCGAACTTGACCGCATCGCGGCGGATGCCTCGCGCGTTATCCAGAAACGATACTGGCTCTTATCTACCACATCTGCGGCCACCGCTTTCGCGACTGCCGTTACCCTACTTCCCTGGCTAGCTCTCACTCTGAATGAGGCGCCCGGTGCCGACGTGATCGGGCTGATCGGTTTGGGTTGTTTTGGTTTGATGATGGCGGCTGGCGCCTCGTGGCGCGTTTTTCAGTATGGTGGATTGAAGGCCACCACGTCGCAGAAGCCGGTTTATGCGGACCCTGAAGATTCCGCTGTCCGAAACTTGGAGCGCCTGTTCGCCATCCTCCAACTCGAATCGTCACCACGCGCCTTTTACTTCGCTCGAAATGGCGCGCGCCGCTATGTCGACCATCGTTACTTCTTCAGCAAACTTCGTGCTGCGCATGTGGCCAATGACAGCACGATCCGTAACGCCCTCTTCGGCCCCGTCGGTTTCTGGTTCGCCCCGGAATTGTTTCTCGAGGCGGACGTCGACAAACTGATCGCTGACGCCAAGGCCAAACCCAAGCGGTCTGGCGTGCTCAAGAAGTATGATTACACCGGCGCGATCATGTCGCTGATCGACCATCCCAAGGTACGCGCGCTCGACATCACTAAAAAGATCGGAAACCAGAAGGTGATCATAGGCCTGCTAGTGCATTGGTATATCGGCAGGCGGATGGAGGTCCCTAGCGACACCCAGCTTGCAGGCTATGCAAACGATATTCTGGCAGCGATCAGAAAAAATCGCTCTTCTAATTCCTAGCCTCAATTACCGAGGAATAACGCATTTGCGTGGTTTCTGGTCGAAGCCAATTACCGGGAAACCCCGCGAACCGCTGAAATAGGCGCTTCCGCACACCGTTGGGAATGCCGGCGCTTGCGTGCAAATGATCCTGTCGCCCGCCGCATCGCGGCAATCGAACGGAGGCGACAATGGATGAACTCGCATACTCGATTAATCGCACAGCGAAGGCGCTCGGCGTCGGTCGCAGCACGATCTACAAGCTCATCAAGACCGGACAGGTCGATGCCCTCAAGATCGGGACGCGGACGCTGATCACCACCGAGTCGATCAGACGGCTGACCCAGACTCAGGCTTAGGCCTGTTCTCCCGGAGGGCGACACATCGCCCACCATCCCACCGACACATCCCATTTTATTGAAAGGACGCCGCATGTCCATTCTGAGCAAAGCCGTCGACCGGCTCAACAATTTCTTCCGCTTTGACCACAAAGTCACCCTGCGTTTCGCCGTCGATCGATACAGCGCACCCTATGTCGTTCCGCTCATAGAGAAGCTGATCGCTGACGGTGAAGACGGAGATACCTACCGGTCCGCGCTAGCTGCGTGGAACCGGGCAGAGCGCCCGCCTCTCGCTCTCTATGACGGCGAAACCAGTTTCTGCCGAATCGATGGTCCGTACCAGTGGGCGGGCAACCATGTTTTCCCGCTGGGTGGTCTCGTTCTCAGCTCCGGCGTCACAGCCCACCTCGATCCTTATCAGGCGAGCGATCTTCATTTGCAAACGCGGGCTGCGATCGAGCGGGCGATTCAAGCGTGGGTTGCCGATAACGGTCTGCGCGAATGTCCGATGACGCCCGTAGCGTTTGATCGCGAAGCTGCCGATCGCAAGGCCAAGACGATGATCGCGGCAAGGGGCGACATCTTAGATCAGGATCGCATGGTTGCGGCTCCTCGCGAGGAGGGCCCGAATCATGTCTGATACGGCTGCTTTGGAGGCAAGGTCGCGGGGCCGCGATGCTACGCATCGGACCCGTAATTTGGATACACACCTCACGCACGGGTGCATCCAGCTTTTCCGCCGTTTTTCGCGAGTACGATTCGACTACAGGGAGTGCAGCCTGCGTCAGAGTCGCGGATTTCCGCGCGTTTTCGAGAGTGCTACCCGCACTCTCGCGGGGGCGGTGTGATGAAGACTGTCCAATACACCGTCCGCGTGCCGGCTGCGGTCGACAAGGCCATGCAAAAGCTCGCGGCCCAGCAGAATGTCACCCCTTACGAGATGCTCCAGCGTTGCGTGAAGGCCGGTGTCGCTGCCCTGACGAACCCGCCTGCCCGGGGCACGAACGATCGTGAGTTCGTCGCCGAACTGGCGTCGGTCAGCACAAGGATGGTTCTTGTCGAACAGATGCTCGACCGGGCTCTGTTCACGGCCTGCGCCTCCTATTGCTACGCGCGCAGTGCAGCTCTCGGGGGTGGTCAGACCGATGAGGTCATCGCTGCTGAAGTCAGTCCGGCCTATGAGCGCCAGCGCCGCCTCTCGCAGGAGAAGCAGTCATGAGCCAGCACCAGGATCGCCGGATCCATGCTGACGCGCTGCGACGGCATTATCGGTTTAGCCAAGCAAAGCGTTTCAAGCGCCAAGCCTTGGTCATGATGGCGTCGGTCGCGCTGGGCGGTCTGATCGTGCCTCACATGATGCTGCCCCCAGGCACGATGCAAGCGACCGGAACTTACTATTTTGCGAAGGCCAAGACCTGGTTTGCCAGTGGCACCACCGCCGAGCCTGGCATCATGGTCGACTATGGTGGCGAGAGGTATGAGGCGTCGGCTCGCATTGTTGCGGCCCACCCCTATTTTCGGGATGCCGCGGCTGCGACGACGTCGTTTGTCGTGCGGGGTCTCTGGCTGGGCTTCGCCGGATGGTTGTCGGGCTTGATCCTTTTCCGACAAGCGATGGCCCGGCGCCGCGAGCTTGCACTCAGAGACCGTTTCATCGCCGGCACGCTCGTTACGACCGAACAGCGCCTTGCCAAACTGACCCGCCGCGAGGCTGGCGAACGCGCATTGGCGATCGGCGCAGTCCCGATCCCGACCAGACTCGAGACCCGGCACATGGCAATGATCGGGACGACCGGCAGTGGCAAGACCACCGTGCTCCGGCAAATGCTCGATGGCATCGAGGCGCGCGGCGAGGCGGCGCTTGTCTACGACACCAGCGGCGAGTTCATCGCGCATTACTACCGGCCCGAGCGCGGCGATATCATCCTCAATCCGTTCGACGCTCGCTGCGCCTATTGGTCGCCGTTCGCCGAGATTGCCCATCCGGCCGATGCCGACCGGATCGCGAACCAGCTTGTCACCGAGACCGGCCAGCATGATCGCGACGTCTGGCTGGAGACTAGCCGTATCCTCGTGGCCAACATGATCCGGGCGCTTTGGCGAGAGGGCAAAGGCACATTGCCCGATCTGCTCGATGCGCTTCAGGTGCGGACGAAGGACGACCTGAAGCTGTGGCTGGGCAACAGCTCGTCGGCGCGAACCTTTGCCGACGACGCGGACCGCGCAACGGGAAGCGTGCTTTTCATGCTCGCCAAGGCCTCGAACCTCATTCAGTTCCTCCGGATGCAGGAGGGCGATGAGGCCCCGTTTGCGTTCCGCGACTTTATCTCCGGGCTCGACAAGCATGAGGGCCGAAAGCCGTGGATATTCGTACCGCGTAAGGAGGATTATTTCGAAGCATCGAAGCCGCTGCTCGCGTGCTGGCTGGAGTGTGCGGCAAGTGCCGTGCTCGGATTATCGCCATCGGCCGACCGGCGCGTCTGGTTCGTGCTCGACGAGCTGGCCGACCTTCCCCGCGTCGACAATCTTGCGCGTCTGCTGCCCGAGGGACGGAAGTTCGGAGCCGCCGTCGTCCTGACCTTTCAGGCGATCGGCCAGATGCGCCATCGCTACGGGCCTCAGCTTGCAGAATCGATGCTCGGCTGTTGCAACACCAAGCTGTTCCTTCAGCTGACCGACAGCGAAACGCGGCAGTGGTCCAGTAAGACAATCGGCACGTGCGACGTCGAGGTTCCGACCATGACCGACGCCTTGGCCCATGGTGACGATAAGGCGCGCACGACGCTTGGTCGGCAACGCGAGACGCGGCCCGCAGTGTTAGAGAGCGAATTCCGTCTGCCCAAGCATGAGGGCTATCTGCTTTTCCCGGACGGCTTGCCCGTCGCGCGCATAAAGCTCTCGGCCGATCATATCGCCCGTCGTGGCGAACCTCGCCAGCCTGGCTTTGCCGAAGGCGACCCGAAGAATAGTCTGTGGCACCGGTCCGTGGAAGCGCCGCCGCCTGCTCCGCCGAAACCTGATGCGCCAGCAGCGCCAGCAGCGCCATCGTCGCCAGCCGCAGAGTCGCCTCCGACGCCGCCCGCCGGTAACGGGCCAGTCTGATGGTCGCGTCGGTATCCGTGCTGACCAGCTCAGCTCAGGCCAGCAGCTACTACGAGGCCGACGACTATTATGCCGAGGGCGGCCTTTCGCCGTCCGAATGGCATGGCAAGGGCGCCCAGGAGCTTGGGCTGTCGGGCGATGTTGATCGCGAGCGCTTTCGTGAACTGCTCGACGGCCAGGTCGGCGACCAGCAACTCGGCACCTTCCGCAACGGTCAGCTTGAGCATCGGCCCGGATGGGATGTGACCTTGAGCGCGCCCAAGTCGGTGTCGATCATGGCAGAGGTTGCCGGCGACCGACGGTTGATCGCCGCCCACGGCGAGGCGGTGAGGACGGCGCTCGCCCATGTCGAAACCCATATGGCCGCGACCCGCGTCCGGCATGGCGGCGCCGTCACGCGCGAAGCGACCGGTAACCTTATCGTCGCGAGCTTCCAGCACGGGACCAGCCGGGCGCAAGACCCGCAGCTTCATACCCACAACGTCATTATGAACGCGACGCAGGGCGAGGACGGATCGTGGCGCAGCCTTGAACCGCGAGCCATCTATCAGCTGCAGAAGCAGATCGGGGCGATCTACCGGCAGGAACTGGCCTTGAAGGTCCGCGAACTCGGTTATGTGATTGAGACTGCCAAGGAGTCGATGTTCGAGATCAAAGGCGTCTCGGCTGACGTCATGGCAGCATTCAGCACTCGCAGCGCCGAGATCGAGGCCGCGCTCGGCGAGCGCGGAACGTCGCGTGAGGCCGCCAGCGCCGCGGAGAAGCAGGTCGCGGCGCTCGATACGCGACAGGCCAAGGTTGCGGCGGATCAAGCTTCCTTGGTGGCGGACTGGCGCCAGACCGCCGACCGGGCCGGCTTCAATTCCGAAGCGCGGCTCGCGCTTATCGGTGAGGCAAAATCCAATTCGGTTAGCGCGACGGGATTGGCGGAGCAGGCGAAAGCGGCCGAGCGCGCGGTGGCCCATGCCGCTGACAAGCTCGGCGAGCGGCAATCGGTCTTTTCGGTCGCCGCATTGCACGAGGAAGCCGGGCGCGTTGGATTGGGGAAGGTCAGCTATGCTCAGGTCGGCGCCGCCATCGACGCCGCAGGCGCACGCGGCGAGTTGGTTGACCGCACCTTCCTGGACCGGCGCGGTGCGGAGTTTGCCGGCCTTACCACGCATCAGAATATCGAAGCCGAAACGCGATTGCTTCGGATCGAGTCAGAAGGTCGCGGTGCATTCGCCCCGATCGCGTCGCCGCTAGCCGCAGCGAAGGCTGTCGCGGTCGCATCCCGTCAGGCCGAGCATGACGGTTTTGCCTGGAATGCCGATCAGCGCGCGGCGACCGAACAACTTCTGACCAGCCGAAACCGGATCACTGCGGTGCAGGGCTATGCAGGGACCGCGAAGACAACGACGGTCCTCGCGACCTTTGCACGCGAAGCAGAGGCGCGCGGGGTGTCGGTCGTTGCGCTCGCGCCGACCGCATCGGCGGCGATGGTGCTCGGCGAGGCGTTGGGGACGCGCGGCGACACGGTCGCGCGCCATATGCTGTCGCCCGGACCCTCCGCGTCCGGTCAGCCCGCCGCGTGGATTGTCGATGAAGCTTCGCTGCTCTCCGCGCGCGACACGGCGCGCCTCTTCGATCTCGCCGAGCAGCATGATGCCCGCGTCGTCCTGGTCGGCGACGTGAAACAGCTTGGATCGGTCGAAGCCGGCGCGGCGTTCGCGCAGCTCCAGACTGCCGGAATGGAAACGGCCAAGCTCGGCGAAATTGTCCGGCAGACTAACACCGCGACAAAAGAAGCGGTGCTGGCGTCGATCGAGGGAGATGCCAAGAAGGCACTCGGCGCCCTCGATCGCGGTGGCGGCGCGATCATCGAGGGTGCTGATCGCGCCGAACGCTTGGCCGCGATCGCCGATCGCTATGCTGGGCTCGACAAGGCCAGCCGGGCTCGCACGCTCGTCATCGAACCGTCGCGCGAAGGCCGCGACGCCTTGACCGCGGATATCCGTCAGGCGCTTGTGCGGTCAGGCACGCTCAGGGGGCCAGCCGTCACGGTGGAAAGCCTGGTCAACAAAGGCCTCACCCGAGCCGAGGCCCGCGACCCACTGAGCTACGACAGGGGCGATGTCGTTCGTTTCTCGCAAGACTATGCCGATAAGGGCGTCGTTCGCGGCGAGGCTTTCCGCGTTGAACGCGTCGATCCAGCCAAGGCTGCGATTGCTCTGCGATCAGAAGACGGGCGCGAGGTGGATTGGCGGCTGCGCCAATGGGGCGCAGGCAAGGTGCAAGTGTTCGAGGCGCAGCGTCTGGAACTCAGGGCCGGTGACAGCATCCGGTTCACGCGCAACGATCGGGAGGCAGACAGGGTAAACGGCGCGCGCGCGGAAGTGACGGCGGTCAATGCCGATACCAGGACCGCCACCGTTCGGGGCTCGCGAGGGCAGGTCCAGACGTTGCGGCTCGACACCGCTCGCGACCGCCACATCGCGCATGGTTATGTCGATACCGCCTTCGCCGCGCAGGGCCGGACGGCCGAACACGTCATCGTTCATGCCGACAGCCGCGCCACCAATTTGGTCGATCAGAAAAGCTTCTACGTCGGCATATCCCGCGCGAAGCAGTCGGCGACGATTTTCACCAACGATCGCGCGAAGCTGGTCTCCGCAATCAACGAACGTGCCGGTACGGTCCAGACCGCGATCGCACAGGCCGCCATTCCGCAGCCTGTTGCCGCGAAGACGAGCGTGTCCGGATTGGCGCAAACTCTGGCATCTAAATTCGGGGCCGGGCTTTAGTCCTTGCCAAACCGTATGATCTTGCCGAAGATTCTTGAGACATGCGCACCGATCTCGATCATCTTCCTGCCGCCAAGCAGCGCGAACTTGAACGCGTCGTCGAGACCATCTTCGACGAGTTTCGCGGCGCCACGGAGAATGCGACCGGCCCACGCAAGGGCGCGCGCATCCTCAAGATCATCCTGTTCGGCAGCCACGCGCGGGGCGATTGGGTCGATGCGCCGTTATCGGCAAACCAGTATAAATCCGACTACGACATCCTCATCATTGTAAGCCAGAAGGAGCTGACCGACCGCGCTGCCCATTGGGCAAAGGCCGAGGAGCGACTGATCCGCGCCTACACGATAGAAAAGACGCTCCATACGCCGGTCAACTTCATCGTCCACAGCCTGCACGAAGTGAACGACGGGCTTTCGCATGGGCGCGTGTTCTTCATGGAAGTCGTGAAAGACGGTATCGCGTTGTACGAAGCGGACGACCGGGAGTTAGCCGCGCCAAGACCGAAGACACCTGAGCAAGCTCTCGTCGCGGCGAAGGAGTATTTTGAGGATGGCATTGCCAGCGCAATGTCACGGGAAAAACTTGCCAAATATGCCATGTCGGAAGGGCTCTTAAAGGATGCGGCGTTCGACCTTCATCAGACGACCGAGCGATTGTACTCGTGTGTCTTGCTGACGCTAACATTCTATACGCCGTACAACCATAACATCGCATTTCTGCGTTCGTTGGCCGAAGGGCATGATCGGCGTCTTTTCGGAATTTGGCCCGAGGACAGCCAGCGCGACCGCGCTATGTTCCAAAAATTGAAGGAGGCCTATACTAAGGCTCGCTATTCCAAGCACTACAGGATCAGCAAAGACGAGCTGGCTTGGCTCGCCGCTCGGGTCGAGGAACTGGGCCGCGTCGTACATCAGGTCTGCACCGATAAAATCGCAGAGCTTGAGGCGGCGGCACGCAAGTAGACTCGCGCCATCGGACTTGCCGGGACTCCCGGATTCTGGCATAATCCGCGTCACGGAATGGAACGACTGGCGGCCATTCCGGGGATTATCCTGCCAGGCATCATGTAGGTCCGGCTGCGTGTCGGACGGTTGCTGATAGCCGCTCCAGCGGCCCGACAGCGAACACCGCTTGCTCATCCGCGCAGGAATGCGCGGACCGCCGCGGTGCGAGCTGCAAATGACCACCCGACATTCGAACGACGTTTACGCGCGCGAGGTCGTGATGGCGCGCGTTGGCCATCTCATCCGGCGCAAACAACGAGAAATCGAGCGCATCACCCGCATTTTGCGCGGCCTGTTTGACCCTTCGCAGGTTCATGCACCCGAACCGGGTCGGATCAAGCGGATCATCCTCATCGGTCCCTACGCGCGGCGATCCTGGTACGAAGATAGTCGGACGATCGAATTTTCCGATTATGAATTCTGGGTCGTCGTCAATCATCCCCTTTTTACTGACGAACGCAGTTGGCGACGGGCGCGGGCAACAATCAACCGGGAACTCGGCAATCGCTGCGCCGTCGATGTCGAGATCTATTCGAAGTCTGACATTCGCACCGCCAAGACCGAGCGCGACACTTTCATTCTCGACCGGATCGAGGCGGGCATCACACTCTTCCGCGCTTCCCGGGATGCGTCGTTACCCTCGCGGTGCAATCGGGAGGAACGGCCATGACCGCACCCGGACCATTCAAGTCGTTCGACGACTTCTACCGATGCGAGAATAGGCAGCTGTTTCATTTTTTCCGGCGTCGTGTGGGACGCGAAGAAGCCTCAGACCTCACGCAAGAGGCGTTCACGCGGATGTTGCGAACCGGGGCATTTGAACGGGTCGAAAATCCGCGCGCTTACCTGTTTCGCGCAGCCCGCAATCTAGTGATCGAGCGCGCACGCCGTGGGAGACGGAAGGAATCTGGGCTGTTCCCGTTCGATGAAGGGCGTGACGCACCTGCCGGCCCCGAACAGGCATTGGCAATTGAAGCGTCGGATTTGCGGCGCGGTTTACGGCGGGCAATTCTTGCGATGCCTCGTCGCACGCGGCGCATTTTCCTGATGCACAGGTTGCGGCGTCAAACTTACCGGGAAATCGCGGAAGAAATTGGTATCCGCGAACAAGGAGTTGAATATCATATGATGCGAGCGCTCTCGCGGTGCCGAAAGGCGGTCGCGTTTCAACGGTGGTGAACGGGACGGGCGCCGAAACGACCGCTTTGCGCCTGATTTCAGTCGTACCGTCCAATGAAATGGCGACCCGAAAGCTGCCATTTGTAGAGGCGGAGACAAGGCGATGGGTTCGCGTCCGGTATCGAACGTTCGCTTTATTCTCGCACCATTATTAAACCGGGCGGTGTTCGTGCCGGGCTTTCCGTCAGCAGAAATTTAGATGGACCAATCAGCGCGCGCGCCCGGTTCTTAGGTGGCACCGTAGATCGATCGTTTCACCGTCTGGACTCTTGATCGATCGGGGAGTTCGTTATGAAGATAATGTTCTACCAGCAATTGAACTTCGCTCGTCGATCCGAGCACGACCGGTATCCTTTGATGAAGTGATTCTGGTTCGATATCCAGAATGGCTTGGCCATTACTCCAGGTGCGGCCGCCGGCCTGTTCTATGAGGAGCGCCATGGGAGCGCCCTCATAGAGCAGGCGCAGTTTTCCGCTCTGCATTCCCGGCCGGCTGTCCGCAGGATAGAGGAAAACACCGCCGCGAGTTAGAATGCGGTGCACGTCCGCCACCATCGAGGCCGTCCAGCGCATGTTGTAATCGTGAGCGAGTTGGCCCACCGAGCCGGCGAGGCAATCATCGAAATATCGCTGGATCGGCTCCGGCCAGTAGCGACGGTTCGATGCGTTGATCGCGAACTCCCGGTTCGTATCGGGAATTTTCATAGTCGCGTCGGTCAGGATGAACGACCCGATGTGGCGATCGAGCGTGAACCCCGATACGCCTCGGCCAAGCGTCAGCACCAATATCGTCTGCGGACCGTATATGGCATATCCGGCCGCCACCTGATTGCGTCCCGCCTGGAAAAAATCTTCCTCGCGAATATCTCGTCCGGGCGACGCCTCTGGTGCTTTCAGGACCGAGAAGATCGTGCCGACCGAGAGGTTGACGTCAACGTTGGAAGACCCGTCGATGGGATCGAAAACGAGCAGATATTCGCCCTTGGGATAGTGGCTCGGTACCACCCGGATGAACTCCATTTCTTCTGACGCGAGTGCGGCGAGTTGGCCGCCCCACTCATTGGCATCGAGGAAAATCTCGTTCGCTATGACGTCCAGCTTCTTTTGTACTTCGCCTTGCACATTCTCGGTCTGGAGGTTGCCGAGCGCATCGCCAAGCGCCCCCTTGCTGATCCGGTGGCTGATCGACTTGCACGCGCGGGCGACCAGCTCGATCAACAGCCGCAGATCGGCCGAAATGTCGCCCGTTCGCTCGGCTTCGATCAGAAATTGGGATAAGGATTTTCGGCGCATGCGTGGCTTCCTTAAAGTTTGTGTCGGCCCTACGGCGGTTAGCAGTTGGAACGAACGACGCGCGGCCGGCGCATGGCAAAGTCGCCGTACCGCGAGGCAGATCTAGAATATCGGGTCCCCGATCGCGGCGGGAACCACCGTCCGGCGGTTTGCAAAGCGCGCGGTAAGCCAGCGGCGGAGCGGCCGGTCGTAGAGGAGGAAGGCTGCGTAGGAGACCGCCAGCGTGAGGGGCAGGATGAAGATGCCGTTGAGAAATGGGTTTTGGGTAAAGCCGATCCCCAGCGTCTTGCACGCGCCGTTCATCGTCCAGATCAAGGGAACATGCAGCGCATAGAGCGGATAGGACAGGTCTCCGAGCACCTTTTCGGCGCCGGTGAATGGACCCGAATGCACGACTTTCGTGCCGGCGGCGATGATATAGGGGAAGACGAGCGCGAGCAGCGCCATGACGGCGAGCGGCGGTACCAGGTCGCGAGGCAGCGCCAAAGCAGCAACAAGCAGCAGTACGAGCCACCGGCCTCCTGGCAACACGGCACTGGTGATGCGGTCGCGACAGCGAAAGATCATCATGCCGAGGGTGAACGAGAAGGCGACTCGGCTGAGCGCATGTGTATATCCGGTCGCGGTATCGCCTGCGGCGGATCTTAGATCGGCCGGACCGAATGTCATCATGGCCCAGACATAGCATCCGAGCATCGCAACCAGGGCGATGACGGCCAGTCTGAAGGTACTGACGCGATAGAGAACGAGCCAGAAGGCGAGATAAGCAATGAACTCGAAATGCAGCGACCAGAGTGCATTGTTCAGCGGGAAAAAGCCGGCCACGCCGCCGCCCAGATCGAAGGGGATCATCGCCAGTCCGCCGACCAATTGGGTAACAAGCACCTCATCTATCGGGCTGCCGCTCTCCTGGAAGGAGAGCATCGCAAATCTCATAAATCCCAGCAGGACGCCGGCCGCGATCATCGGATAGAGCCGAATAAACCGTTGGCGGATGAATTGCGCCGATTTGCCCTGGGCGAGAAGCCGCTGCTCATAAGCTAGCGCGACGACAAAGCCACTGAGGATGAAGAAGAAATCGACCGCGAGTAATCCCGATCCGAAGAGTTCTTTTCCATTTCCCTCGAACCAGTGGAGCAGCAGCACCATGATCGCGGCGACACCGCGCAAACCATCGAGAAAGATATAATGCTGCTTTGGCACCGCGGAGCTATCCGACATGGAAGCGCTCCGCCCCAGGCGGTTTATCGGCGATGCATATGGTGGCGCCCATGGTCCGGAACTCCAGCGAGTCGTGACCTGACGAAACTGGCATCATTTCGCACTTGCAGCAATTTTTCTTTTCGCACTTGCACAATTTTTTCAGCCTGTCGGCCAGTGCCCGCTCACTATTTCGCAAAATGTTGGAAGTGGCGCTTTTTGGCGGGTTTTTTCTGCGGCGCTTGTTTTTGCCGATGGTCGTGAACGTCGGCATGACGGCGCGTGCGCCAGATATGTTGCAAAGCAGCAAAATAGGAGGCATGAAGGGTTCAAATACAAAGACGGGAGAGAATGTCGCCTGGTCAGGGGTGCGACAATGGATGTCTTTGTTACCGCTCGAACCGAATCCGATTGTCAGCTCGCAACGCGCGGCAAGCGCGGGGTGAGATGTTCGCGCACGGCGCGGCGATCTCGGGCGACCCTTTTTGAATGTCCACTATCATGAGCGCCGCGGCGAACCCGGCAGTCGTGAACGCTGGTGAGCCGTTGCCGCAGCGAATGCGCCGGTTTCGCGAAGAATGCGGTCTGAGCCGGGCAGAACTGGCCGATCGCACCGGGCTTAGCCGGCCCACCATCTGGGCCTGGGAATCGGGCAAGAGCCGGCCCCGTCAAAGCAATCTCGAAACGCTGGCTCACGCGCTCGGCATTTCCGCGCAGGAATTGACGGGAAAGGACCAAAGCGAAGCGATGTACCGGGAAATGGATGCCATGGGGTTATCCGCGTGGCGCACTGTCGGCATACCGGCAGGGGCGGGCAATGCGCATCGATTGAGCGTTCTCATTTATGGAGCGCAACTCGTCATCGCAGCAATGGCCGGCGTTGACGCCCGGAACGTGCGGATCTCCATCAAGCGCTGAGCCTTATTCGGCGGCGCGCCGTGGCTCTGATTGTGTGTTGGCGAGGGCGTGAGCATTGCGCTGAATGCGCCATCTGAAGCGCTTAGCTATCGACTATAGTCGAAGGCGGCAACGGACGGAGCCCCAAGTAACCGTCTGTCGCCGCCTTCGTAGGGAACGGTCCCCGCCCGCGGCAGGCTTGCTCAATAGCAGCCGCGCGCGCCAAGAATCGCAGGGATCGTCCTTGCGCAGATTTCGATGTTTGAATGAAGGTTCCGGGTCTGGACGTAACGCACATCGAGCGCGACCCGCTCGTCATATGTCGTGTCGTTGCGACCGCTGATCTGCCACAGGCCGGTAAGGCCCGGGCGCACGGCGCAATAATATTCGAAGCTTCGGCCATATCGCGGAACTTCCCCCGCGACGATCGGCCGCGGTCCCACGACGCTCATCTGACCCGCCAGAATATTGAACAACTGCGGGAGCTCGTCGAGGCTGGTTTTACGCAGCACGCCGCCGATTGCGGTAATCCGCGGATCGTTGCGCAGCTTCTGGTCCGCCGCCCATTCGCGGGCCGCATTTTCATCGGTTGCAAGGAGCGTCGCCAATCGCTGTTCGGCATCGGCCGCCATCGACCGGAACTTCATGCAGGGAAAGGTCTTGCCGTCCTTCCCGATCCGCTGCTGCACGAACAGGGCGGGGCCTTTGTCAGTGGCCTTGATAATGAAGAAAATGACAAGGAGCAGGGGAAGGAAAAGCACGATCGCGAACAGGCTGATTGCGAAATCGAAAAGGCGAATGATCGCATCTTCGGCCTCGTCGCGGTCCCAAAGGCCCATATCGACGGAGTTTGCCGCGTTCGGATGATGCAGGGCCCCAAGAACGGAATCGCCGAATTGCTCGACGCTCGACCGCGGCAGATTTGCGATACTCATCGGACTATCGAGTGACATAAACGATCCCCTGTCGAAGATGACGCTATGCTTGAGTCCGCTCCCAGCCCTTTTTTTCTTGCCGAACATTTCTTCGATCGACTTACCGAACTCTATGGCAAGCAGCCCGCTCGTCAAGATTTTTTTGCACTGCAGCATAAATCGGGCGCCCGCGGCCGGTAATTATCCACTTCTGGCCGATAAACTGCCCCAAAGCGAAGCATCGCTGCAATCAGAATACACGCTCGGGAACGCGAATCGTGTCGCCTGGCTGGACGGGCGTGCTGCCGTCGACGCTGTAGAGCTTTTCATCCTTTTCCATTTTATGCCGGATGAACACCTTCTTCTGGGCAGCACGATAGGAAAAACCACCGGCTCGCGCGACCGCGCTGAAGATCGTCAGGCCATCGACAAAGGGATATTCGCCCGGCTTGCCGACCTCGCCGAGAATATAATAGGGCCGGTAGTTAGTCACTTCGACAACCACATTCGGATTGTTCAGCAATCCTTCGCTGAGCGCCTTCGTCAAGGTCGCCTCGAACTCGCTGATCGAAAGACCGGCCGCCGGGATTTCCTCGACGAGCGGAAAGGATATCTTGCCTTCGCCATTGACCGGATAGGTGCCGCTCAACCGTTCTTCGCCATAGACCGTGATTTTCAGCTGGTCGCCGCTGCCGAGGCGATAAACGGCTTGTTCCGGCGTAATCGCCAGCGTTGGCAACGCCCCCGCCGATGAGCAGGCAGACAGAAGCAGCGCAGCGGCCAGGATCATTCGTCGCATCATCGTCATTCTCCCAATCACCAGATTGTTGTCGGTGAGTTTCGAAACAGATCGCCGCCGCAACTGCGTGCAACGAACATTCGCGCGCCGCCGAGCGGCACGACGCGCGATGGATCGCCCGTCACCACGCAATCTCCGGGCTTCGCCACGCCGTTGTCGGTCGCGACGATGCCCTCTAAGGGGACGACAAAATAGGGACCCCGTCCGTCGAGCCGCGGAATGCTGTCATGAGCAACCGACAGCTTGAACTTCGGTCCATCGACGAGCCGCCCTGCCTTTTCGATCGACACATGCCGCCGCATGGCGGCTGGGTAGGGCTGGGCATTCGAGACGTCGATCCCGTGGTCGAGGTGCAGCTCGCGCGGTCGTCCATAATCGTAGAGGCGATAGGTGATATCGGCATTTTGCTGGATTTCGACCAGCGAAATCCCGACGCCGATCGCGTGTACCGTGCCTGCCGGAATATAGAAGAAATCGCCCCTTTTGACAGGAATCCACTCCATCAAGCTTTCGATATCGCCATTGCGGCATGCTTCGCGCAACTCGTCGGCGGTAAGTTTACGCTTCGTACCGATGCCGACGCTGGCGCCCGGCTCGGCATCAAGGATGTACCAGCATTCTTCCTTGCCCTGACGGTGTCCGGCGCGGCGCGCTTGATCGTCGGACGGATGGACCTGGATCGAGAGCTTTTCGCTTGTGAAAATATATTTGATCATCAGGTCCAGCGGGCGCCCTGGCATCTCGAACCAGATCTCGCCCACCGGATCGGAAAGCGGGGCGTTTGGCGTGCCGAAGGGGGTGGGGAGGGTCCGGCGCCCCCACGGTTTTTCGACCCGCATCGTGTCGAGCTTGAGCGCCGCGATCGGCATGCCGCTATAATGCAACATGGCTGCGCCCCTTGCCGGCTGTGCCCGAAATGTGAGTTTGCGCGGACCAGAAGTCCTCGACCGGGCCCGTCATCCCGGGGCGCGTCATCGCCACGGCCAAGTTGGCGATGACAAAGCCGATCGCATCGCCGCAATCATAACGCCGTCCTTCGAAATTATAGCCGAAGCTGTCGCCCTTGGCCGCCGCGCGCGCCAGCGCGTCGGTCAGCTGGATTTCGCCGCCGGCACCGCGTTCCTGTGTCGCGAGCAGCGACATGATGTCGGGGTCGAGGATGTAGCGGCCGACGATCGCCATGTCAGACGGAGTGTCGGCGGGCGCGGGTTTTTCAACCATGCCGCTGATCCGCGTCACCGAGCCGATCTCCTCTTCGGGAATCACGATGCCGTACCGGGCGCTGTCGTGCGGATCGATCCGCTGGGTGCAGATGATATTGCCGCCATGTTCGGCATGGACAGCCGCCATCTGTGCAAGGCAGCCAGGTTGGCCGACCATCAGATCGTCGGGCAAGAGGACGGCGAACGGTTCGTTGCCGACCAGCTCGCGCGCGCACCAGATGGCATGACCCAGCCCGAGCGGTGCCTGCTGCCGAACATAGGAGACGCTTCCGGGTTCGAGCCGCGTCTGGGCGAGCGGTGCCTGGGATTTCCCGCGTGCGCTCAGCGTCGCCTCAAGCTCGAACGCGACGTCGAAATGATCCTCAAGCGAGGATTTTCCGCGCGACGTCACAAAGATGAAATGCTCGATACCTGCTTCCAGCGCCTCCTCGACCGCATATTGGATCAGCGGCTTGTCGACGATCGTCAGCATCTCCTTCGGGATGGCCTTGGTCGCGGGCAGGATACGGGTGCCCAGCCCGGCAACGGGAAAGACGGCCTTGCGGATTTTTTTCACGACGCGGACACCTCCAAATGATGTTATCCGCCTCCTGCATCCTCTCTTTTTAAGTGTTCTGCGTGCCGGATCGTCGGTCCGACTGGAAGTTCCCGTTAAAGCCTATCCATCGCGCCCTGTCTGCGCCCAGGCACTGGCTGCTGCTCTTCCGCTCGAAATGCGAGCAATTCCAAAAGGCCCGATCGACGCCGGTGCGACGATCGCGAACATAGAGAAAAGCAACCGCCTCCCGATCCGCGCTCGACGTCGGCAAGGCGTTGGCGCGGCCGCTGCTTTCCAGCCATCCGACGACCTTGCAGAATTTCTGATCGCCGCAGACGTTTAGCGCCTGCATCGCGAGTGAACCGCCATTTCCCTCTTCGCGCGCATTGATGAAATGGACGCCTTCGAGCGAGGGCGGAGGCATTGCGGGCGCCTCCAGCGAGGCGAGGGTGGTTTTTACATCGGCGACCGCCACGGGCACGAGGCCCGCCGCGTCGGCGATCATGACAGCGTCCTCGCTGAGCTCTGCTCGGTGCGATAACGAGAGCGAGGCGAGTTTTGCGATGGGCTGCTCGTGCCCTGCATAGCCTTGACGCAGCGCGGCGGGTTGGCCCCACTTTCCGCTCCAACGGAAGAATAGATGCGTGTCGACCTGCGCGATTTTCTCGAGTTTCGCACTCCAGATCGGATGCACCCAATCGGTGTGATAGTGGGTCGCGAGACCGACGGACGCATCGACCAGGCCGCCAAGTGCCGACCGTGCGCGCGCGCGCGTCTCTGCCCAGGCGACCTCGGACGGCGTGCGGCGTAAAGCGCCGTCGCAGGTGAAGGTGAACTGGCATCCCGTCGTTCGTTCGCTTCCCTGGAACACGACGCCGCATACGGTGGCCGGGAAGGCGGGATGGCGGACGCGATTGAGGACCACCTGCGCGACGGCGCGCTGGCCGCGGTCGTCATTGCCCGCCTCGTACCACATGGCCGCGGCGAGGCAGTCGACCGCTTTTTCGCGGCTCGCGGTTTCACCCGCGAGCGCGAAGGGTCGCGCGGCCGGGATCGGGGCGGTGCTGAAAGGTATCGCGACGTTGATCTCGCGCGCCGATTGCGGGTCGATCTTGTTGAGCAGCAACGGCTCGGGAAGCGGAAGGTCGCTTGGAACACCGGGCGAACCCAAATGAGCCGCGGCGAGCCGGGACGCGATATCGCGCGCTTGCCCGATCGTTCCACCGGTGAAGCTCGCAAGGACGACGAGCAGCGTCAGCGCCGCCGCCGCCTGGAATATCCGGTCCTGGATAGCAAATCGCGTCACCGAACTCCGATCGACCAAAATGCTGGACTGCCCGAAATTCCGGGCGGCGCTCTTCAAGATCACCACAGGAATGTGACACAATCAAAAAATATTGCAATGCAACATAGGTCTGCAAAGCCGGTCTATGGTGCGAAGATTGTCCGAACCCCTGATTTTGGCGTCACGAAAATCCCTATTTAACTGACATTTACGGTTCTGCTAATGAGCGGCCTCGCTGTCTCGTTCCGGTACCGGCCGACCCTAATCGCGCTGTCGACACATAAATATGTTGCATCGCACAACGAGTCGGCCCTAGCATGAGGTATAGGCGTCTGGGAGCTCTCCCCATGAACCAGGCAATGACGATCCGGATTCTGAGCGCTCCTGCGCGCGCTGCCTCGACGGCGGGGCTCGACCCATTGGCGCGCCTCGCGATCGGCTCGCCACCAGAGCGTTCATCCTGCCGGTTACAGCTGAGGAGTTGAAGGCATGAGTCGGCTCGAGGTTGCGGTCATCATCGCCAGCACGGGCAGGCCCGCCAATCTGGCAACGTCGCTCCGCCATTTCTCGAACCAGACCCGGCCCCCTGCGGTGATCCTTCTTTCGGTGGCGTCCAAGGACGATTTGCCGTCCGATCTCGATGACTATCCCGGCGTCGAGCATGTGATCGGCCCCAAGGGCCTTCCGGCGCAGCGCAATAACGGACTGCGCAATCTGCGCGTCCCGGCCGATGTGGTCGCCTTTTTCGACGACGATTATATTCCCTCGCGGCGCTGTATCGAGAGGATGGCCGATTTTTTCGATACCAATCCCGATGTTGCCGGCGCGAACGGGCTGCTCCTCGCCGACGGCATCAACACGCCTGGCATCTCGACCGAGCAAGCCGAGGAACTGGTGGAACGTTACGACGACATCGCAGCAACGCCTGACACCGCAATCCGCAAGGACATGAAGGGCCTCTACGGTTGTAACATGACCTACCGTCGCCTGATGATCGAGGGCATCTGGTTTGACGAGCGTTTGAAGCTCTACGGCTGGCAGGAGGATATCGACTTTGCCGCCCAATTGCTCGGACGCGGTCGGCTGGTCCAGACCCACGCCTTTGCAGGGGTGCATCAGGGCGTGAAGGGTGGCCGCGCGTCCGGCGTCCGGCTCGGCTATTCGCAAATCATCAATCCCCTCTACCTCGCAGGCAAGGGAACGATGCGGACAAGTTTCGCCCTGCGAATCATTTTCGGTAATTTCGTCGCCAATCACGCACGGGCGCTGAAACCGGAGCCATGGGTCGACAGGGCCGGGCGCGTGCGCGGCAATTGGCTCGGCCTGTTCGATGCGATGCGCGGCAGGCTGACGCCGGAAAGGATCGAGGCCCTGTGATCAGCCATCGCCGTCCCGACGCCGTCACCGGCATCCGGCCTTCCTGTTCCCAACCGTCGTAGCGAGGTGCGTTTCCAATGACATCACAGCCCCAGCGCAATGCTCCGCAAGGCGAGAAGGTCGGGCTGCTGAAATACGCCTGGCGCAACCTCGGGATTCGCAAACTGGTCCTCGAACGGCGCTTTCGGACACTTGAACTGGAATGGAAGGCGGCGCGCGCGAAGGTCCGGCAATATCATGGTGTCCCGGCGAATATCCTGATCATTCCGTCCGATCCCGAACTCCTGACATCATCGACCGGCGATCAGGCGATGATCGGCGCCATCGTGGCTTACTGGCGCCACGCGATCCCACACGCCCGCATCAACGTGGCCGTTGCCAATGACGTCGCCGCTGCCGCGGCGCAAGCCATTGGTCTGACGCCGCTTCGCCTCCTTACCTCGGCGGCGACCTTCGAAGCTGCGATCGAGCAGGTGAAGGCGTGCGAAATCGGTACCGTCGTCGCGATGGGGGCCGATGTGCTCGATGGCAGCTACAATGTGGCCTTCTCTGGCCGTCAGCTGATGCTTCTCGACCTGCTCGCACGCGGTGGTGCAGACAGCTATGTTACCGGCTTCAGCGTCAGTCAGGACTTTCATCCGCGCATCGCCCGCCTGTTCGATGCGCTCGACGCGTCGGTCCGGATCAACCTGCGCGATCCCGTGTCTTTCGGCCGTTTCCAGCGTGCATCGACGGCACAGTCGCATCTCGTCGCCGATGTCGCCTTTCTTCTCGATCCAAGGGTGTCCTCACTCACCGAGGAGATCTCCGGCTGGATCGCCGATCAGCGGCGGACAGGCCGTCTTGTGCTCGGGCTCAACTGTCATCCGTTGTTGCTCGAACTTGAGGACCGCCACGATCTCGATCGCTTTCTCGACGCCTTTGTCGAGGCGATTGCCGATTTCGCTGCCCGCCGCGAGCTGGCCTTTTTGATGATCGATCACGACAGCCGGGGCTCCTCCTCCGATGCCATCTGCTTGCGGCCAATCTATGACCGCTTGCTTCGAAGGATGGGCGCGGAGCATATCCTTTATCCGGACGAGCGCCTTGCCGCCGACGAGATCAAGGCGGTGGTCGGCGATCTCGATGGCGTCGTTTCGGGGCGGATGCATCTGATGATCGCCGCGATGGGGGCGGGCACGCCAGTCTTCGGCATCGACTATAAGGATAAGATGGAGGGGTTGCTCAACCATTTCGGTCTCCCGACCGATTCGCTGTGCACGGCCGCCGACTTCATGCGAGGCGATGACAGACCGGCTGTGCTCCTCACCGAATTTGTCGATCGGATCGACGCGATCCGGACGCATGTGGCGGAAGCCAAGCCGCTGGTGAAGGCAGCCGCAAGGCAAAATTTCGCGGCCGCAGCCTGATGCTCGCCGTCGCCAAATCCTTTGCGAAGCTGAACCGCAATCTCTTTTACGATGCCTTCCGCTATTTTCGTTTCTCCTCGATGTTCGACCGCGAATCCGAAAGCGCGCGGCTCGGTGCGGCGATCAAGATGGATGCTCACCGGATCGAGAAAGGGCTGGCCTTGCCGCAATCGCGCCCCGGCTTCGGCCAGGATGTCGTTGCACGGCTGATCCGCGATGTCAGGATTTATGAGCAGCGCTTCGGCGCCGACCGGATTACGCGCGTCGCCCGTTCGGCGCTCGCGGACTATGAGCAGACCAGTCGCGATCAAGGTGTGCCGCACGCAAACCTTGGTCAGTTTCTGACCCCGGGCGATTTTGCCCAAGCCGAGTCCGCGACGATCCGGCTCGATGCGGAATCGGTCCGTGCCCGATCGCACATGGATTTTGCGTCATTCGCGCATTCGCGCCACTCGCTTCGCCAATTTTCCCTTGACCCTGTCGACCGCGCGGCGATCGAGGCCGCTGTGCGTGCGGCCGAACGCACACCTTCGGTCTGCAACCGCCAATCGGCCAAGGCTTACCACATCGTCGATTCGGCGCTGCGCAGGCAGTTGCTGGAGATACAGGGCGGAAACCGGGGGTTCGGCGACGATATCTCCGAACTTCTGATCATAACGTCCGAACTGCGCAATTTCGTGAGTGCGGCCGAACGCTATCAATGCTGGATCGATGGCGGCCTGTTTGCTATGTCGCTCGTTTACGCGCTTCATGCCCAGGGTCTGGGCACCTGCATGCTCAACTGGAGCGTCGATCCGAGCCGCGACATCGCAGCGCGCAAGCTGATGAAACTGCCGCCGACGCAAAATATCATCGTCTATATCGCGGTGGGCCATTACCCCGAAAGCTTCTCGGTCGCGACCTCCGCGCGGCTTGGTGTCGACGATATTCTGATACGTCTCTGACCCGCGCTGGTCAGCGGGCGTGCACCGCGCGCCTGCGGAAGATGTTGAGGATGAAGGCGCCGGTGACAATGGCGTAGATGGCAACGCCGGCGGAACCCAGCGCCAAGATCTTGAAGATATGCGGAAGGGCATGCACTGCGCCGTGCCTTTCGAGCAACCACAGCGCGCCGATCATTGCAGTGAGGCCTGCAGCTGGAGCAGCGAGCCGCTTCAGGAAACGGGTGGAAGCGAAATCGCCATGGACCCGGAGTGACCACAGGGTCACGGCCGCGACCAGAACGCTTGCCGCCAGCTGCGCCCAGGCAACCGCATGGAGTCCGAACGGGACGGCCAGAATGGTCGCGACCACCGACATAATGGCGGCCGAGATCGCGAGTTCGCGCGCCCGCTTTGGCTGGTTGTCGAGTGAGAAGACCGGCTCGCTCAGCGTCGTGACAAACCCGATCAGATAGGCGATCGCCAGGATCGATATGATCGGCGCCGCGGGAGCCCATTTCTCCCCGAGCAGCATCAGGATCAGCGGTTCGGACAATTCGGCCATGAGCACGAAGACCGGTGCCGCCACGCAGAAAAGATACCAGGCCGAATTTTCGGCGCTCCGCATGCGTAGTTCGCGGCGGTCTGCACCGTCGGCCTTTTTCATGGTCGACCAGAAGATCACGCGCGCGGGTTCCCGCAGGGCTTCGGCGGCGGCTCCAGCGACGCGGGTCGCGGCGCGGTAGAAGCCCACCGCGATCGGATTCAGACCGAATCCGATAACGAAGACCGAGGAGTTCCCACTCAGGAAGGAGGCGAAACGTCCGACGAGGATTTGGCCCGCGAACTCGATCATCGCACGATCGTGCGGCTGCCGCCGCCACTCGCATTTCACGCGCTCCTGACCATGCATCAGGCAAAGCAATGCGGTGGCCTCGAGCGCGAGTTTGGACACGCCGAGCGCCAATATCCCCTGGCCGGCCCACAGCGCGCCGAGGCCTGCAAGGCAGCCTGCGGTTTCCGAAACGATCGATGCCACGGAAATCTGATGAATCTGGCCGGCTTTCGTCAGTCGCCCGGCGTCGAGGGTCGCGAAACTTCGAAATGGCACCCATAATGCCAGCGCCACCATGGTGGGAGCGAGACGGGCGTGCGGACTCGCGACCCAGAAGATGACCGCGGCGCTGGTAATCAAAAGAAAAATGGCCAGCGAGATCATGATCGCCAGCCCATAGCTTCGCCGAACGAGGGCGTCTTCGTCATGGCAGATCAGATATTCGCGCCAGCCCCCCTCGGCGAAGAGCGAAAGCCCGAGGGCAAAAGCGAATAGGAGACTGAAAGTGCCGAAGTCGGCGACGCCGATAAAGCGCGCGACGACGAGAAAGAAGGCGAACTGGACGATTTGCGCATATACTCTGGCAAGGAACAGTCCTCCTGCGGAGGTCGAACGGCCTGCCGTCGATCGAAGCCGCTTCACGATAGCCGCCGTCTGGGACACGATGGAGAGACACTCCTGAAACGCCGAATTCAAAGGCTATCAGATCAATGTTGCGTTGCAACATAAATCGCTTTGAGGCTCTGGAAAACCGTGGCCTATCGAAAACCAATCCATTTCGAGAGACCGACGCGATCGGTAATCGCCGCTGCCACGAGGGGCACGAGAACTCCAACGAGACACAAGAGCGCCAGAAGGATCTGGGCTGGAACGGCTGGGTCATATTTGAGCACGGCGATCCGCGTCGCAGCGATGAAGAGAATATGAAGGAGAAAGATCGGCATTGTCTGTCTGCCACAGGAAATCAGCCAGCCTGGTGCCCATTGTCCGGTGAACCGCGCAAGCGAAACGAGCGCAATAATCGCGGCGAGTGCGGCATAGAAATTGTCGAAACTTCGAACGTCGAGGATGATCGCTGCCCCCGTTTCCGGCCAGCGACCGGGAATACCTAGATCGATCGCGTGCGCCATCGTTACAGCGAGCGCGGCACATGCCAAGGGGACCGACCAGAGCGAAACCCTGTCGCGCGGCGAAGGCCCGCGATCGAGAAGCAATGGGCCGAGAAAGACCCCCAGCCCATAATAGGGCGCCATCTGCAGGCTTGCCTCGACAATGCCGGGCAAGGCTTGCTGTTCGGCGAGTGACCCGGCCGCGATCAGAAGGAGCAAATAGAAGGGAGTCGCGATGGCGCGTCGGGCGATGAGGGACAGGCCATGGAAGAAAAAGAGCGAGTAGAGGAACCAGAATTGCGCCGACGGCATGAAGAACATCCGCAGCAGCGATGGGCCAAGAGGGCCGCCTGGATTGTTGGCGAGCGATCCCGCCATCGTGATCGCTACAATCTGGACGGCGCTCCACAGGAAATAGGGCCATGCGATCTGGCTAAAAAGCCGGGCGCGAAAACGATCGGGATTATCGGTCACCCGCTTCGCCACGAAGAGTCCCGTCAAAAAGAAGAAAAGCGGCATATGGAAGATGTATATCGCGGCGAAAAGCGGCCGAAACCATGTCGTGCCCGGCGCGAAGCCGGCATCGATCAAGCCGCCGAGCGCATGGCCGAGCACAACCAGGAAAATGCCGGCGCCCTTTAGCGCGTCGACCCATTGCAGCCGCGCCGCGCGCGTATCGCGCGCCGGGGAATCGGCAATCGCATGAGGCGCTCCGACGCCGGTCGCTTCCAACGGCATAATCGGCTGTTTCCCGGCTGCAATTCGTAATCCGAGTGTTGCATCATTTCGCAGGTGCAGCAATAAAAAAGCAGGGCGCCGCCGCGCTATCGGCGAGTCGGAACGACGGAGCGGAATGTGCCTTCAAAACCTCGAAAAGTGGTCATAAACGGCAAGTTTCTTTCGGGGGTGCCGACCGGCGTACATCGTGTTGCCGAAGAGCTGATCCGGCATGCCAAGACCATCGTCGATCAGGACCCCGAAATCGGTCGGCGGATCGAGCTGTCGCTGTGGGTTCCGCGCAACGGGGAAGCGAAGGCGAAGCACATGGATATGCCGTACCGCGTCGTCGGTCCTTTCAGCGGGAACCTGTGGGAGCAGATCACGCTTCCGTTGCGCGCACGTGGCCGGACCATCGTCAGCTTGTGCAACGTGGGACCGATGCTGACACGCGATGCAATAACAATGTTTCACGACGCCCAGGTGCATCTGGCACCCGACAGCTACTCGCGTCCGTTCCGGCTATGGTATCGCCTGCATCAGCCGATCAGTGGACGGCGGCACCGCAGGATTTTGACCGTATCGCATTTCTCGCGCGAGCAGCTCGAGCGGGTCGGGGTCGCTGGCCTCGACAAGACCGCCGTCGTCCATAACGGGGTTGATCATGTGCTGTCGACGGTGCCGGACGATGCCGCGCTACAGCGTCTCGGCTTGGGCGATGAACCCTTTGTCGTCGCGCTGGCCAACACGCAGCCGCACAAGAATATCGGGCTTTTGCTGAAGGCATTTTCGCGGTCCGAATTGGAAGGCACGAAACTTGTCCTGTTCGGTTCGGCCCGCGCCGGGGACTTTGTCGCAGCCGGTCACGTGGTACCCGCCAATGTCGTCTTTGCTGGCCGCGTAAGCGATGCCGAATTGCGCTCGCTATATGGCCATGCGCTTTGCATCGCCTTTCCCTCGCTTACCGAAGGCTTCGGCCTGCCCCCGCTCGAGGCGATGACAACCGGCTGCCCGGCCATCGTCGCGCCGCTCGGCGCTCTTCCCGAAATATGCGCCGATGCGGTTGTTTATGCCGCGGCGGACGATCCCGGCGCATGGGCCGCTGCCATCGTGCGGCTCAACCAGGATGGCGATTTCCGCACCGAGATGCGGGCGGCCGGCGAGCGTCAGGCGGCTTCCTTCACCTGGAAACGTGCCGCCAGCCGGCTGGTCGAGGAATTGTTGGCGCTGTAGGGCTGCCAGCGCGATCGGCCGGCCGGTTCGGGATTGCGTTGCGGCACTTCAGCGCGATCGCGATGCCCGCAAAACAGGCGAAATCCATGCCCGGATCGGGTGAAGCCTGCGTGAGCAGCGCCGGAATCAGCGAAGCGATGGCGGTCCAGCCCATGGCATCGGCGATATCGCCTGCCTCGGACCCGGGTTGCGCGCCGCGCCGCGGCCATCCGATTTGGACAAGATAGACGATGAAGCTCACAATTCCGACCACGCCCATTCCGCCGAGGATTGCGGTCACAATGCTGGATGATCGGAAACTTCCGGCTCCGATCCCCAAGCCATAGGACACGAAGAACGCATCAAGCCCCTGGCGAGCCCAAAATGCACGCTGCAAACCTGAATCCGAGCCGGCTTTGTCGACGGTCATTTGGCGTATCATCTCTTCGAACGCCTGTGCCGCTTCGCTCGATGCGATCATGAGCAGCGCGACAAACGCGAGACCGAGCAGCGCGACCGCACCGATCGCGATCAGCTTGTCTGCGCGAAGATAGGGCGGCATCAGCGCCGCGCGGCATATGAGGACAAGCGCGTAGCCGGCGAGGCCGACATAGGCTGTCGACGATGTCGAAAGCATGAGTACCACCGCCATCAATGCCGCCGCAAGCCCCGTCGCTCGCGGTCGGATATGCCTCAGCCACAGTTCGAAGCAGAGGATGAACCAGGCGAGACCGAAATCGGCATAGACCGAAGGTTCGGGCATGATCCCGTTGATCCGGATGAAGCTTTTAGTGCGCTGATCGACTTGCGAATAGGAGCCGTTGCGGAAGAATTCGACGACATGGTCCCACGGCGTCCCGCGAAGGGCCACACCCAATATGCCGAGCGTGGCGTGCGTGACCGTGATGACGATCGCGGCCGTTACAATCGGATTGAGATTTTTCGAGCGCGCGACCGCGATATAGCAACAGAGGGCGGCTATCCCGGTGCCGATCAGATAGACTGCCGTCGTGATATTCTGCGACGAAAAGAAGAGCGGGATCGTGTCGAACTGATGACGCATCCCTATCGGCCGTAACGGGAAAACCTCCATCGACCGCTGGAAAATCCGTGGCAACAGAAAGGCACCGATAAAACTGTAAACGCAAAAGATGACCAGCCAGACATTATCCACGATCGCCTGGCGGAACAGCCCGGCGTCCTCCTTCACCAAGCTGAAGCAAGACAAGAGCAGGAAACCCAGCATGATGCGCCCCGGCGGGATCGACGATCCGCCGAGGCTTGTCAGGATAAGCGCCGCCGAGCCATCGAGCAGGCTGAGCGCAATGACCGCGCATAGCAATGCCATCGGGCTACGGCGAAGCAAAAGCCAGCAGCCCAGAAGGATCGTCGCAGCGCCGATCAGCGTCGGTATCATCGCGCCGCCTCGACCAGCCTCGCCAAGGGATCGGACAGGGGCGAAGCCGAGTTCAGCGCGCGCGACACGATGCGCGTAATTCCGGCGTCGAAAAATTCGGGTGCGAAACGCTGGGCGTTGGCAACTGCGGCATCGGGCTCGAAATCGGGCAGCCAGCGCTCGAAGCGCTCGACGGCTTCGATCAGGGAGTCGGTTTCCTGGCGGTCGAAGAACAGCCCGGTTTGCTTGTCGACAATCGAATCGCGAACGCCGCCGCGGCCGAAGGCGATCACTGGGCGGCCGGCGGCGTTGGCCTCCACCGGGATAATGCCGAAATCCTCCTCGGCCGGAAAGACCAGCGCGCGGCAATCGGCATAGGCCTGGCGAAGCGCAGCATAGTCGAGCCGTTCGACGATCCGGACATTGCGTCCCGTGCGCCTTGCAATGTCGCGCGCCAGCTCGCCTGTGCCAACCATGAGCAGCGGCAGTCCGAGCCGTGTGAAGGCGTCGGCGACGAGGTCGGCTCGTTTATAGGGCGTCATTTGCCCGACCCACAAATAATGGTCGCCGATCGACTGGGATTTCTGAAACATCGCCACGTCGACGGGCGGGTGGACGACGTCGGCCGAGCGACCCCAGCTTTTCCGGATCCGGCGCGCGATGAAATGGCTGTTGGCTGCGATATGGTCGATCCCTTGCGCGGACGTCACATCCCATCGTCGCAGGGCCGGAAAAGTTGCCGACATCGCGGCGCGCGAAAGCAGGCCCGCGCTCGCGCGATACTGATGATAATGATCCCACAGATAGCGCATCGGCGAATGACAATAGCAAAGGTGGAATGCATCGGGGCGTGCGATCACGCCCTTGGCCGGACCGGACTCGCTGCTGATCACCAGATCATATTCGCTCAGATCCATTTGCTCGAGCGCGCGCGGCATCAGCGGCAGATATTTCTGATAATGTTTCCTTGCGCCGGGAAGGTCCTGGATGAATGTCGTGCGTATCCTGTGCGACGCGATGAAATCGGACACGGCCGCGGGGTCGTAGACATGGGTGATGATATCCGCGCCGGGATACAGGCGCAGCAGGCGTTCCAGCACCCGTTCGCCGCCGCGCATGGCGACCAGCCAATAGTGGACGATAACGGTGCGCGGCGGCTTCATGCGGCCGCCGCGACATATTGCTGATACTGGGTGTAATAGCTGCTCGAGTCATCGGGCGCGTAACGGCTCTGTTTGCGCAGATCGACGCGCGTAAGCGCGACGCCCACATAGCGGGTCAGCCGGGCAGGGAGGAGCCGCGACGCCGTGACGACGGCTTCGTCGGGTGTCGATCGCCATTTTGCGGCCAGGATGACGCCGTCCGACAAGCCGGCAATCTCGCGCGTTTCCGCGACGGCAAGCAGCGGCGGGCAGTCGAGGATGACGAGGTCATACCGTTCCTTGAGCTGCGCGACCGTCGCCTGGATGAGGCCCTTGTCGGTCAGCCGGTCGCCTTCGCTTCCGCGCGACACGATTGGCAGGATATGCAGGCCAGCGCCGACCGTACGAATGGCCGCATCGAGGCCGCTTGTTCCCGCACCGACTTCGATGAGGCCCTGCCCGTCGTGAATATGAAATTCGTGCGACAGGCCCCGGCGGAAGATGTCGCAGTCGACGACAATCGTGCGATGGCCGGTTTGCGCCGCGACCAGGCCGAGCAGCGCCGACAACACGCTCTTGCCTTCCGCCGGCAGCGCGGATGTGACCGCGATGACCTGCGCTCTTTCGAGGCCCGGTATCTGGATCGAGGCATGGATGTTGCGCAGCGATTCCGCGAGGATCGAATTGGGCATGCTGGCAATCGTCTCGATCGGATTCGGCGCGTGATGCTTGGCCGTGCCATTCTCCGGGACCATGCCGAGGTAGGGAAGCCCGGTCCGCTTTTCGACATCGGCTGCCGTGGTCAGGCCGCGGAACTGCATCTCGGCCACGAAGGCGGCGACAAGACCCAGACCGATACCGCAGATCGATGCGAAAAAGAGGTTGAGAATGATGTTCGGGCTCGTCGGCATTGTCGGCGGTGAAGCGAGGGTCAATACGCGGGCATCCGACCGTTCGGTGCCGCTGCTGGCCAACGTTTCCCGATAGCGCGCGAGGTAGGATTCATAGAGACCCTGCGACGCTTCGGCGCGGCGCTGCAGGTCGTCGAGCGCCACCATGGCCTTGTTGTTGGTGAGCAACTGTCCCTTTGCCGAACCGAGTGTTCCCGAAAGCGAAGCCAGTCGCTGCGACGATACTGCCGCCTTCGCTTCAAGATTCGAGATGACGCGGTCGATCTCCTCCTGGATCTGCTTGTCGAGGTCGGCCATTTCCTGCCGCGCACGCTGAAGGTCCGGATGGCGGTCGCCATAGCGCACCCTGAGATCGGCCATCTTGACGACCAACTGTCCGCGTTGGGAACGAAGCGACGAGACGACCGACGATTCGAGCGCCTCGCCGACATCATCGCCCATCGAGCCGCTGCGAAGCTGTGCGCGAGCGGTTTCGAGCCTGGCGGCATCGGCCGCGGCTTCCGCGCGCGCGGTTGCCGCCTGCTGGTTGTAGACCGAAATATCCTGTTCGGTCAGCGATGCGCCCGTCGTGCTGGGAAGACCGTTGCGGATGCGGTAATTCTGTACTTCGGCAAAGTCGGCCGTTGCCTGCGCTCGAAGCTCCTCGACCTTGTCCCTGAGGAAGCCAATCGCTTCAGAGGTCGCGGTCTTCTTTTCGTTTATCTGCGACTGCGCATATTCATTGGCGTAGGCGTTGGCCAGCATCGCCGCCATTTCCGGATCGTGATGGCGGTAAGCAATGCCGATCGAATAGGAGGTCCCGATCCGGGTCGCGCCCAGCCCACTGCGAAGATAGCGGACAAGTTGGTCTTCCATCTTCTGGCGCTGTTCTGGGTTGAGCTTGTGCAGATCGATCGGCGCTTTCCCCCCGCCAAACATGCGCGACAGCGTCGACGCGGGCGGATTCACAAAGGGGTTGAATTGCCGGTTGTCGACAAGACCGTATTTTCGGACGATTTCGCGAGCCATCCCGAGCGATCCCACCACCTGGATTTCGGTGGCGACATCGGCATCCCCGGCCATGGTCGGCTCGGCCTCGTCGCCAACTTTCGCCGCAAGTTCGCGATTGGATCCTGTCAGCCGAACGATCGCATCGGCCGTATATATCTTGGGCTGCCAAAGTGTTGCGAGGAGACCGATAACGAATATGGCAGCCGCGACGCCGACGATCAGCCACAGGCGGCGGCGCAGCATGTTGAACAGCTTGGCAAAGCTCAGCCTGTCTCCGGCGGGCGAGGGCGACGTATCGCGCAGGCTCCGTGCGTCGGAACCTCGCACCATATCCTGCTGCGGCTCGGCATGCATTGCGGGGAGAGTCATTTCGTGCCTTTCGCTTTTCTTTTTCTTGCAAGCTTGATGGCGGTTACAGGGCGAATGTCATGCGGACTCCTGTCTGCGCGGCGGAATAATCACGGATCGGGCCGGAGCCCGAACCAAAGCGGCTGTTGAACGTCGCGTAACCCCCGGCCCGGAGCCACCGGTTAACTTTCCATTCGACCCGGCCTGTTAGCGAAAGGCGCTTTGCCTGGAGCCCGATCTGGCCATAGTCCTCGAATGCCAGCGCGGTCTCGGCCGTGATTAGAATGTTCCGCCGGAACTCATAGTCGGCGCCAAGCGTGAAATCGGTGATGGTCACCGCGCTCACCTGGTCGAGCGTGCTGGTCGATGTCGACTGCGCAAGATCGGCACGTACGCTGATCAGCGGCGTCGGGTACCAGCGAAGCCGGCCGAACAAGGCGACGCCCTTGATTTTGGCGAATAGCGGGTTGTCGAACTTGTGCTGGCGGATGCCGGCGTTAAATTCCGCCGTCAGTAACTGGGTGATCTGGTAGCGTAGGCCGACGCCGATCGAATAGGCCTCGGCATCGCGAGAGAACAGCGGCCGAGCGTCGCTATAACGGTACACGTCGTAGGTTGCGCGCGTTTCGAGCGCGAGAAGGGGGCTCACTTCATAGCCGAGCGTCAATGTGCCGCCCGAGCGCCGACTGTTGCGAAAGCTCTGGTCGATGACAAAGCCATCGTCCAGTTCGACATCTTCGTATGTCGACCGCGCGGCAGAGAGCCCAATCGACGCGTAGAGGCGGTTGAAGCTCTTTCGGAGCGATATGCGCGAACGCAGTTCGCGCATTTTGAGCGGGTCGCCGACCGAAAGGTCGTTTGCGACAGTGCCGCGCGCCGCGGTCGTATCGGCCCAACCGATTCCGGCGCTCAGGACAAAGCCCGACGGTAGTTCGGTCGATCCCCCGGCATCGAGGCGGAACTGTTCGTCGTCTTGGGTGGAATAGGTTGCGTAGCGCCGGATCCTCGCCTCGCCATAAAGAGCAAAATTTGCGCCGGGCTCGGTGATCGCTGCGGTGATCGTCGGGACGATCGAAACGCTGGTGTCGGATCGCGGGTCGTCGGCAGTGGTAAAGACATTCGAAGAAAAATCGGGGGAGATCGTCAAACTGGGCCGGATCATCAATTTGCCTGCCCGGATACCGACGGGATCATAGCCAGGCTGGGGCCGGTTACCGGCAACATCGCTTGGTTCGCTGTCGAGCGTTTGCGCGCAGGCCGGCTGAATGCCGGCCGCAAGGCTGAGGGCCGTTATAAGGGCCGCGACCAGTCGGCAACGATCGACGCGTTCCCTCCGGGCAGCGCACTTGTCGCCGGCGATAGTCTCTCTTGAACCGGTCCGCATATGCACCCCGCAATGCCTCCGAGAAACAGACTCCCTGATCGTAACCGAATACAGAAATGTTGCAATGCACAAAAAACTAAAGCATCATAAGCCGTGTAGAAAATGAGGAGGAGGCGAGGGCCTCACCGCATGTCTCGACGAAAAGCACCCGGCTACGCCGGCTTGGTGATCCTTGGCCTTCTCCTAGGCTTGGCATTTCTCGGCGCGGACATAGAGATGCTCGATAGCATCAATATCGCCGCGCCGGTTTGGACCGCGCTGGCGCTCACCTACCTGCTTCTCGCGCTATGGGGCGACTGGCATGCCGGCCGCCGAGGGCGCGCTGCGATGTCGGCGCTCCTCGCGGCCGGCTACCTCGGCTTTGCCCTTTTGATTTTCCGTCCGCTATGGGACGGGGTGGATCCTGTCGCTGCCGGAGGGGAAAGCTTTCGCCTCGTCAGTTTCAATATCAACAAGGAAAATCCGGAGCAGCGCGAAGTCGCGCGATGGATCGAAGCGCAATCGCCCGATTTTATCATTCTGCTTGAAGCCCGCGATCGGACCGGTTCGGTCTCGCGCATGCTGAAGGCGCGATATCCCTATCAATATGACTGCCGCGGCGATGGTTATTGTTCGACGCTGATTTTGTCCCGAACCCCGGCGCTCGACGTCACGCACCATGCGCGCGGCGATGCGGAAAATCGCAAGGCAATTTCGGCGCTGACCGCGCGCTTCGATCGGGAAGGCAGGGAAATCGCGATCACGGCTGCGCACATGCCGCGGCCGTGGCCCATGGGGCGCCAGGCATCGCGGTTGCGGGAACTTGCGGCCGTCGCAACCGAGCCGAGCGGCAGCCAGATCGTGGTCGGTGACTTCAATAACGTTCCATGGACCTTTGCCATGAACCGGCTCGCGGTCGATCTGGACATTCGCCTGATGAGCCGGGCCCTCGCCACCTGGCCTACCGGCGGACCGGGTGCGGTGCTACCGATCGATAATATTTATGGTCGGGGATGCCTGGGTCTGGTGGACCTGTCGCGCGGTCCGGAAATCTGGTCGGATCATCACCCCTTGGTCATGACCGCGCGAATAGGGGGGTGCGATGGATAACCGCCCCTTTCTTGCGCTTGCGACCGTCGTCAATCCACGCCGGCGGTTAACGACCGATGGATTGGCGGACCAGCTTGGTCCCGATTTTTGCGGCTGGCCAACGCTCATCGAATATGCCGAACGCCACCGCGTCATGCCATTCTTTGCCAACCGCCTTCGGGCGCTCGGCTGGATGGCGGGTACGGCGGCCCGGGTTGATGCGGACGTGCAGGCGCGGCTGGAAAAAACGGTGCGCGAATCCGCCTTTGCCGAACTCGCGTCGCTTGCCGAACTCAAGCGCATCTCCCAACGCTTCGCGGACCATGGCGTGACCCCCATTCTTCTCAAGGGGCTGGCTCTTTCGCAACTCTGCTTCGGCAAGATCGGCTGGCGAACCAACCATGACATCGATCTCCTCATCAAGCCTGCCGAACTCGAGGCGTGCGACCGACTTCTCGGCGATATGGACTATGTGCGGGTCGAACCGCATCCGGCGCTCGACCCAGTGCAAACAGAACGCTGGCGGCGCGCGCACAAGGATTGGGTCTATATCCACCGGTCGCGGCGAACGATCGTCGAGGTTCACTATCGCCTGTTCGACAATGAGCCGCTCTGCGCGAAAGTCGATCTGGATCAGGTCGAACCTTTGGATCTGTTCGGCCAGCATCTGGCGCTGTCGCTGACCGGCGACGCGCTGCGCTCCTATTTGGCGCTTCACGGCCTGCTGCATGGCTGGTCACGCCTGAAATGGCTGATCGATTATGAGCTGATCGGACCTGCTTCAACGTTGCGCAGCGAGCGGCCGGTGGCGATCCGGGTTGCCGACCGTCTGGGCGATACGCTTTTTTCATCTCCGCCAGCGGCGCCGAATGGCGGGGGTTATGGCCGCACGGCGTTGCTCGTGAGATCGTCACTCAACGCGATGGCCGGCGGCGGGGCACAGGAACTCGAACGGACGAGATTTGGCACGACAATCAAGAATATAAGTCATTACTTAATCTCGGTTCGGCCCGCCTATTGGCTCGCCGAGCTTCGGTACGACCTTGCGGACAGGTCGCGCGACGGCGACGCGGGCGCCGCTGGATCCGGATTCTTCAATCGGGTCGGCGGCTGGATTCGGAGGAAGGCGGGTTTCGACTCGGGCCTGCGCAATTAGCGAAAAGCTAAATTGACCGGTGATCCGTCTATTTTTGCCGCGCCCAAAAATGGGACGGCCCCCGTTTAGTTGTGCGGCCCTGAAGTAGAAAATCGGCCATCTTCATGCGTTTAAGACATTCAATTTGTTTAGTTGTTTAGTTTGCACCCGCACGAATTGGTGCGCCGCACCATATTGACTTGGTTAAGGAATCATGAAAATTTTCGATGGGCGGGCACTTCCGCCCGTCTACTGATGGAGGGTATCCATGCATACACTTCCGAAATCGGCTTATGCGAAGCCGGAACTCGTCGAAGTCGGTTCTTTCGAGGACGTGACGCTCGGCGGCAGCTCGGGGTCCAATCTGGACGCCGATTTTCCCTCGGGGACCCCGTTTAGCGATCTCACCTTCTCCTGATTCGTTCAGGAAAAGAGGGACCTCTCGGGATTCCGAAACAGTGGGGGGCGGTGGGTCGCCCGCCCTCCATTTCCTGATCGGGGTCGCAACCATCGGGAGAATTTTGACGTGAAATGGATAGCCAGCCCATCGGCTGTTTACAGCGATCTCGACGGGATGACCGCATTGCTCGATACGCATGGCAATATCTATTATTGCCTATCGGGCATCGGCCCCTTTGTCTGGGACAATCTGCGGGCCGGTGCGAGCGCGGATGACATTTGCGACGCGGTAACGGAAAATTATGATGTTTCCCTGTCAGTTGCACAAACCGATGTCACCGCGCTGCTGGACAAGCTGTCCTCTGCTGGTCTGATCGTGTCGACGGATGCCTAGAGAGCGACCGGGCAAGAACCGGCGCCTCGCGGCAGTTTGGCGTGACAAGTGGCTGCTGTTGTCGTCGTTCATAATATTGTGGTTTGTGAGGCTCTCCCTCTCGCTGATAGGCTATAACCGAATGATCCGTTGCGTATCGTTCCAGCCGCACCAACCGGTCCCGAGCGATGCTCTGGCGCTCCGCATTGCGACCTCCATTCGGTACGCGTCGGCTCTTGTGCAGAACCCGACCTGCCTGGTGCAGGCACTCGCCGCGAAGATACTCCTCGGGCTGCGGGGATATGCCTCGCAAATCAAAGTGGGTGTCCGCCGCAACGGCGATACATTCGGCGCCCATGCCTGGCTGATCAGCGACGGCAAGATCGTTCTGGGAGGCGACAGCGAGAATGTCGCCAGCTTTCAGCCTCTCATGAAGATCGAATAGAGATGAGCGGCATCTGCGGCATCGTTCCTGCAACAGGCGATCATTCTCATGGCGTGGCCATGCTGGAGAGCGCGCTCGACGCGATGGCGCATCGCTGCCGCGACGGAATGTCCTGCTTTCATGACGAGCATGTTCTGGTGGGCCATGGGCTGCTCGACACCGGGTGCAACGGGTTCGCACTCGACGACGACGGCTATGTTGTCGCATTCGATGGCCGGCTCGACAACGGCGACCAGTTGCGGGCAAGCCTTCGCGACGCGGGAGGCCTTCACGCGCCGCCCTTTGATCACCTGTCGGATACGCGACTGTTACTCGCAGCCTATCGCACGCTCGGTGATGCGCTGGCGGAACATTTGCTCGGCGATTTTTCGATCGCGATCTGGGATCCAGTCAAGCAGCAACTGTATCTGGCGCGGGATCAGATCGGGGTCAAACCGCTCTTTTACCGGATCGTTGACGACGCATTGCTGTTCGCTTCCGAGATAAAGGGGCTGTTGGCGATGCGCCCCGACCTTCCGACGGAGCGGCGCGAGGCCGCAATGGCGGCCTTTGTCCAGGGCGAATTTCCGGACGCCGATCGCGACCGGACCTTTTT